>NZ_JAWRWZ010000001.1:0-476128 GCF_046535285.1 Chryseobacterium sp. SIMBA_028
TAAAAATTAATCTCTTATGAAACACTCCTTAAGTGAAAGCCTAAATCAGTACACTTTTTGCTGACGATTTACAGGCAATCAATTTCTACACCTTTAAGGAAATTTTTTTATTCAGATGAATCAATAATAATTTTGACTTGCTGCCAGACTTCTCTTATAATTTTCAATTAATACTCCTTTTAACGTGAATTAATGATATAGGTATACCACCTATGAATACCCTAATTAGGAAAGTTAAAGACTCACATCTGATTATGGCTGTTATTATTCGTGAATAGAGACAGCCTGTTGTTTGCGATATGAGTTATTTCATAATAAATTTGTTTTCACCAACCATTGATATTTTTATTGTACAAAACAGAAGAGAGTGTTCGCAGCTCTTACTACATATTTAATAACTGTACTAAAATTTAAAAATATGGGATTTGATATAACTTACCACCCTATCAGGGAGCATGAAATACAACATTGGTATTTTGATGCCATGAATGATGTTTCCCTTATTGAAAGAATAGCTTTGGAGAATAATATAGAGCCTTTTTATAAAGACAAGTATGAAGATATTATTCTGTTTGCTAAAGAGGCAGAGTCCACAGAGCTTTTTGATATGTGCCATGGCCGTTATATTTCTTTGGTTCAAGGATTTTTCAGAACGTATTTCTATACTAGAAATTCTGCTTTTTCTTTTTTAATAGACCGTTATCCCGACTTTAAGAAATATACTAAAGGATGGACAGAAGTGATGAATCGCCCTATAGAAAATCCTGTGAACAATAAGATCACAGAAAATTACAGTTCAGGAGTTTTCATTCCGTTGGAGCAGGTTGAAGCATTACTTTGTGATTACCGGTCGAATAAAAATATACAGAAAGTGTTGGATGACTTTTACTCTAATGAACGAATAGCTGTGTTTATTAAAGCCCTTGAATTTTCGAAGAAAAATAAAATGGGAATTCTGGAAGCCGCCGAAGTGGTGGAACCTAATGTTCGGGAACTTAATAACTCGCTGTACTACTCCAATATGTATAATTGTGATCAGGAAGGATTGTTTCTATACATAGAAGCAGCCATGAAGAAAATAAAAGAAGCTGAAAAAAATAAAAATACCAATCTCACTCATTGTATCCCGGAGAACAGGTTAAACCAGAAAAAAGGATTTTGGAAAAGGTTGTTTGAATAACCAGAATATCGATTGCAAAGTCCTTTTTTGATTGGATAATAATAATTTTCTGATTTTTTTATTTAACAAAACAGAAACATGGTTTTTAAGCATATGATCGCACTTTGGCTGTTAATATTCGCGAATTGTGACAGCCATTTTCTAGGAGTAGTTACTGGTTAAAGCTACTTTTGTTCTCAATGAAAATCTTTTTTTCATATTAATATTGTGTTTGGTAAACTTCCTAGGGGTGATTAAGCCCCTAAGAAGTTTTTTTAATTACAGGAAGTAGTTTATTGCAAACACAGAATTTGTGATCTTATAAGGATCTTACTATGGAAGGGTCGCCTTTTTTAGATGAATCAATGGCCATTACCAATGTCTATAAGTTCTACACATCCATCTTTTTAAATACTTAAACTGACTTTAGCTACCTAAAATAAAAACGGATAATACGTTCGCCTAAGGTAATAAGCAAAAACTTAAGGGTACTTATTATACATAGAACCTATCTCACAATTGATCTCAATGCAAAGGGCGTACTGGAAAAAGTAATATTTCCGTAGAGTAGGAGAAACCAATTTATGGTTAAATATGTTTACGGATTAGAAACCTGGCAAAGACAGTTAGAACAGCTTATATTATTACCAATACGAATAACAAAGGATTTATATATGAATTCCAATACAAACATTATGATTACTACTCTTAATAGTTTACAGGCTGGTTTCAGTTGTGAACTGATTCCGAAAGGAACGAATCAGATAATGGAGTTAGCGTAAATTCTGTACAAGGAGAAAAATTCAGAACACAATATCTCAGTCATTAAAATTATTATTGAAAACAGTGCAAATAGGGTTATTACAGAATAAACAATGACTTAAACTCATGATAGCTTATTTCTTAGGCTGTCATTATTCCGAATAATGACAGCTATTCTGTTTTTTATCTCCCATTATTGGGATAATTTTAGAAAGGAAAGTAAGATCCTTATTTTCATAAGTTTTTAAACTTCTTTGGGGGATTTATGAGTAATTTCAACCTCCAAAGATTTTATGAAAGAGCAGTTTCAGTTTGTAAACTGAACTCAGTACAAACATTATTTATCAAAGACCTGAAAGGCTGAAACCATTTTTATATCAGCAATTTTTTGATAGTACAACTGCCTTTTCAAAGAGTTTTTTTTATTTATGAGATCCGGATTAAATTTTTTTTCATTCGTGTTGAGCTGTTATTATCTACGGATAATAGCAGCTTTTTTTATGGGAATTGTTAGCAGAATTGAGAGGCTCCACCCATTTAAAAAGATAACATTTCTAAGAAAAAAAATGATCTACAAATGAAAAAAATGATCTATAATTCTAATTTTTAGTTCAATTATTATTTCAGGGCTTTTAAATTGTATTTCATTTATTTTCAATGACTTGTATTGGTTTTAGGCTGTTATTATTCGTGAATAGTGACAGCCTATTCCTTGTTTGAAAAAAAAAGGCTTCTTAATTTTGTCCCTAGAAATACAATCAGAAACACAATGATGATTTCATAACATTTTTTTTAAATTCCTTTGGAGGGTTCCCCAGTTTTATCTGCCTCCATAGGATTATTTCAAGATGAGTAAAACCATTTTATACAAGTAGTCATACGCTCTATTTTTTACACATCATGGATTTTTCTCAAGAATACAATAAATGACTGCTGCTGATAATTTTAATAAATAGACCAACAATGAATATAGATTTAAAAAATATTAATATTGGAAACTTAATCGAGGAGAGAGTTAAAGAATGCGAGATTGATATCGTAAGAATCTGTAATTTCTTTAAATGTCAGGAAGAGGATGTTAAAAAAATGTACGAAGAAGAATATATCCGGACCGATCTGCTTCTCAAATGGAGTAAGCTTTTAAGCTATGATTTTTTTAGATTGTATACCCAACATATTTTGCTGTATGCACCCCCTGAAGGTGAAGAGAAACATTTGAAATCAAAATCAACGGTTTTACCTGCATTCAGAAAAAATATTTATACAAAGGAACTTATTTCATTTGTAATGGAACAGTTGAATACAGGAGCTATGAAACGAAATGAGGTCATTGAGGAATATAGAATTCCAAAGACCACATTACATAAGTGGTTAAGCAAATATAATCATAGCGGGCAGTAATTATTAGAAAAGTAAAATGGATTGGAGACTCGTGTTTCACTTGAAAAATACAAGGAAGAAATTAAAAAAGATTAAGGTTGAAAATATTACATATTTCGGGAGGGCAAAGAAAGAAGTAGAACTATTATTAAGTGGTTACCGATGTGAATATAAGAATGAAATGCACCGCTTTATATTGGCTGAAACCTGGTATGGTAAAAAAAGAATAATAAGTCTGCGTTTTAAAAAAGATAAAGTAGAAGAAAAATATATCAGAACAGAATATGGAAAAATATCAATCACCAAATTACTCAAGAATCTTTCAGGATATTATTAAGAAAAAATATCCGGAAAAGGAAGAGAAATGTCAATCTTTGCTTCAAAAGAAAAGATTAACTACTCAGGATGTTATCCTGTTAAATTCATTTATATTTGGCACCAGGAAAGAATCAGATGCTTCAAAAAGTAATCAAAAATTTAAATCCTACGATAAGGAGACGGTACAATATATTTTGAAGTATCAGAAAATAAACAACCTCAATAATGTACAAACAGCTATTTACTTTAAAATAAGCAGAAATACTCTTGCAAAATGGAAGAAAAATTTCCTTAGTTGAATTTGTTATTCAAAAACTTGATAACCTATTTGAAGTATAGTATTACAAAGAATAAGAGAGGAAGTTCTACCGTATTCTCCACAAAAAACAGCCACAATACTCATTGCGGCTGTTTTTTGTTTAGATATATGGTATTATAAAGTTCTTGAACGGGCTACTGAAAGAAGATAAACCAGGTGGGCGTACATATTTCGTTTTACAGATTCTAACTTAATTTCCCCGGTTGTTGGGTTGATTGTAGCAACCAGATCAGCTGTGCATTGCTGCCCGGCCAGAGAGGAACTTGCCAGATAATTAGAGATGTTGGCATTTGGATAAGAAATTCTTGGGTAATCCGGAACCGGCTGGTTGGGGATAGGTGCGTTTCCGGTGAATCCTTTATTGTCAATGTATCGGGCACTCCATACACCGGAAAATTGTCCGTTTGAAGTATTGATATTTTGTCCTACTACAATTTTGGTTTCTACCGGAGTATTAAAACCTGCACATGAACTGTAGTGGTTGAGGGAAACCGTACACGAAGAGGCATTATCTGTAGGCTGAAAGCATTTTCCCTCATAAATGGTGGATCTTTGCTCTGTACCATTGGTAGAAGTATTAAGTATCGCTTTTGGTGAGAAAATTTCCTCTGGAGCTATTAAGCTGAATGTACCATCAGAATCCGCTGTAACAATCTTTTGTTCTGTATTTGACAGGTTTCTTACCCTTACTGATCCATTAATATCCAACGTGCTTGTAGGTGTTGTAGTATTTATTCCTACTTGAGCGCTCATATAGCTGCAAAAAGCAAGCGCTGTCAAAAAAAAAGTCTTTGTTTTCATGGTATAAATTGAATAACGTTTAAATTTTTCACTAAGGTAAGAAATATGTATTGATAAAGAATAAAAAACTTATTAATTATATGTTATATCCTTGTATTTAAAGTCAATTTGATTTATTGATGAAAATTTTAAACAATATGAATTAAGTATTAACTCGGAATTCAGGCTTCTTGATTTTGTTTGAAAAATATTTGTATTTTAGCCGAAATATGTTGGTTTTTAACAAACATATTGGGTACTAATTAAAATTCAGATAATTTGAATTAAAAAATTAGTAGATTTGCACGGAACAAAAAATAATAAATAATAAGCTCATTCTTTATTACATGGCTTTTAGAATGTGTGTAATGGAGAATACCATGATTTTTAGGTTATAAACTACTGAAACTATGAAGAAACTTTTTTTACTTTTATTAACGGCATTTGTATTTATCGGTTGCAGCTCTGATGATGAAACGATCTATGACTATATAGGAACATGGTCGGGAACATATGAGGGTGGCGATAAGGGAGTCTGGAATTTTGTAGTAGACAATACCGGTAAGGTGTCGGGAACCATGCATTCCGATGTTAATAATGAAAATTACAACATTTCCGGTAATTTAAGTAATACAGGAGATCTGACCGGGACAGTAGGACTTCCATCAAAAGGAGATTTTAAAGGAAAACTTAATCCGGATAAAAAAGGAAACGGAAGCTGGGGTAACTTACTTCCAACCCCGGCACAATACGGAACCTGGAAAGGTGAAAAGAAATAAAAAATAAAAAGTCTGCAAATCTGCAGACTTTTCTATTTATATAAATCCCATTTGGAGAATTTCATTATTTTCATTCTTTAATGCTACAAAATAGAGGCGGAAATCTGCCTTTCCAAAATGTTCTTTAAAGGAGATCTCTTCGTCATGATTCAACAAGACTTCTTCTTCATAATATTCTGTCATCAGGTTTTCAGAGTCCAGTTTTATAGTAAGGATTACTGCTTTATCAATTTCTTTTATTCCATTTATTAAAAGAACCTGCTTCTCGATTTCAATGTTGATCGCTATATTTTTTATTGATCCAAACTGAAATTGTCTAAGAAGTTTTTTTCCGTTTTCAGTTTGTAATCCATTTTCTACCGTTCGTTTACCCCTTTCAGAAATCGTATCCAAATCCTTTATTTCCGTCATCAGTTTTGCAAATCTTTGGTAGAGGAGTGGTTCACCTGCTTTCTTGATGTAGAAGTCCAGACAAGTTCTAATGATCTTTCCGACTTTGGAGCAATGTCCAAATTCAGAGCTGTTTTGCCTTACTTTTTCATAGGATGGATTCTTTTTAAAAGCTGTTTTATTGAAACCACTTTTCTTCCGAACTACATTTTTCCCATTCAGGTTATAAAAAACAAGATCACCTACCGCTCCTGTGATCTTAATTACACTTTCATATGTTGCCATATTGTAAATATTGAACTCAAAGATAGGAATAAATAATGTAAATAAAAATTTTAACATATATTTATCATATAGTTGTAGTATAGTTTTATTATAATTAAAATATAAAATGTATATTTGTCTATCAATTGTTAATTAGGTAAAAATCAGAGGAATATGAGAACGGGATTATTTGAAAACAGAATAAGAATAAAGCAGCTGTCTGTAGTACTGATTGCATCTGCTTTTGTAGTGTCCTGCGGGAGTTCGAAGAAAGTTTCTTCCCATAAAAAATCAGGAAGTAAAACTGTTGTAAAGTCTGAAAACCTCAGAAAGCTGGATTCCAGATTTGACGGTAAGGTTCCAAGATCGATCAATGATATTTTGAAAGATGCTGAAAAATATATTGGAACTCCTTATAAATTTGGGGGAAATACATCATCAGGATTCGATTGTTCCGGATTTACTGTAAAGGTATTTGAAGAAAATTCTTTCAACCTTCCCAGAAGATCTTCCGATCAGGCAGAAGCCGGGAAGAATATTGATATTACCGATGTGAAGCCTGGTGATTTGTTATTTTTTGCCACAGCAGGAGGAAGCCGTGTTTCTCATGTAGGTATTGTTCATGACATTGGTTCCGATGGAGAAGTTAAGTTTATTCATGCCTCCACTTCCAAAGGAGTGATCATTTCATCATTGAACGAAAAATACTGGAATAAGGCGTATCTTCATGCTCAGCGTGTTTTATAATACAATGCCTACCCCCTATAAACCGTAATGGAGAACAGAACCTTTGCCTTTGTTAAAACAGATAAAAAACTGATAAAGCTGTTTTATAAGGATATTATGATCATCAAAGGCTTGGGCAATTATGTGGAAGTCTATACCCTGAACGGGAAAAGGTATATTTACTATAAAACGCTCAAGGATCTTATTGATAGCCTGCCGGATGAATTTATGAGGGTACATAACTCTTATATTGTCAATTTGATTAATATTGAATCCTTTGAAGATAATCAGCTTGTATGCGGTGATATAAAAATTGCAGTGGCCAAAAGCTATAAGGATTGTCTTACCGAAGCTCTCTGCAAAATGATGCTGTAAAAACCATCTACATCAATAAAAACCGTATTCACATCATATTTCGGTCCCTCTACATAAAAAAGTTTTTATTCAGTTTCTCTTATCATAGTTTTACAAAAACTTATTACAATGAATAAAGACGAAGTACTGAACTATATCAGAACACATACTCTTATCGGAATTAAAGCAGGATCAGAAAGACCCGGTTTTCTTGAAATATGGATGGTGCTTGCTCAGGACCGGATATTCGCCAGATCATGGGGGCTGGCTGAAAGAAGCTGGTACACTGCTTTTTTAAAAGATCCAAACGGCCAGATCCAATGTGGAAATACCATCTTTAACATAAAGGCAGTGATTCCCAGTGATAATGAGGAGCTTACAGATAAGATTAATCAGGCCTATTTGACGAAATATAATATAGGCAGGAACAGGAAGTATGCAATAGGTATTATTCAGGAAAAGCATATTGAAAGGACAATGGAGTTTATTATTTGTGATTAGATACATGTATTTATGATTGACAGAATAATTCTTTTAGTCCGTTTGATGTTTTTTAAACTAACCTTTCTGTGGTTGAAGAAAATCATTGCAATAGCATTGCATACCAAAAAAGATGAATTTTGTCCAAAATATGTATACCATGACAGATTTTATCAGATTCTTTATTCCGCTTTACTTTATCCTGTTTTTTCTTGTTTCATTTGTAGGAATTAGTTTTGCTGTTGCGAAAAGAATTGGAAAGAATCCCAATGTTCTTCCTAAAGACGATTCTGCATATGGACTTATTGGCTGGTATTTTAAACTGACTTTATTCTTTCTGTTGATCTATACAATTCTGCTGTTTTTATTTCCTGCTATCATATGGAGTTCCTTTAGAATAAGCTTTCTGGGCAATGATTTCTTCCGGTATTTAGGTGTAATTCTGATGATTATTGCCTTGGTATGGGTTTTTACAGCTCAATGGCAAATGAAGGATTCCTGGCGAATTGGAATTGATAATGATTCCAAAACCAAGCTTGTCACCCAAGGTCTTTTCAGGTTTTCAAGAAATCCTATATTTTTGGGAATGACGGTGAGCCTTGTCGGTTTCTTTCTGGCTTTCCCGACTTTTATTACATTGATATTTTTATTGATCGGTAGTATTTTAATGCAAATTCAGATCAGGTTGGAGGAAGAGTTTTTGCTGAAACAGCATGGCTCAATATATCTTACCTACAAAAAGAGGGTGGGACGTATGCTGAGCCTTTATTAAAAGCATCATGTTTGAAATCGTTTTGCTGAACTTTTTTGTATCTTTGGCCGGTATAATTTTTCAAACTAATTTAAATAAGAAACATGTCGTTACAACAAACTATTGAAAACATTTGGGATAATAGAGACCTATTACAAAATGAAGACAGCCAAAAAGCGATTAGAGAGGTTATTTCTTTATTAGATTCCGGAGAACTTCGTGTAGCTGAACCTACAGAAAACGGATGGCAGGTAAATGAATGGGTGAAGAAAGCAGTAGTAATGTATTTCCCGATCCAGAAGATGGTCACTATTGAAGTAGGTCCTTTCGAATTTCATGACAAGATTCCTTTAAAGAAAAATTATGCAGAAAAAGGAGTAAGAGTAGTTCCTCATGCGATTGCGAGAGAAGGTTCTTTCGTAGCTTCAGGAGTAATTATGATGCCTTCTTACGTAAACATTGGTGCATATGTAGATTCAGGAACCATGGTAGATACTTGGGCAACTGTTGGAAGCTGTGCTCAGATCGGTAAAAATGTTCACCTGAGTGGTGGTGTTGGAATCGGTGGAGTATTGGAGCCACTACAGGCTGCTCCGGTAATCATTGAAGACGATTGCTTCATTGGTTCAAGATGTATCGTTGTAGAGGGGGTTCATGTAGAAAAAGAAGCTGTACTGGGAGCGAATGTTGTATTAACAGCATCTACAAAAATTATTGACGTAACGGGAGATACCCCCATCGAAATTAAAGGAAGAGTTCCTGCGCGTTCTGTCGTAATCCCTGGAAGCTATACAAAGCAGTATCCGGCAGGAGAATATCAGGTTCCATGTGCATTAATCATCGGTCAGAGAAAGGAATCTACAGATAAGAAAACGTCTCTGAATGATGCATTGAGAGATAATAATGTAGCTGTTTAAGATTCAATTTTTAAGCTAATACCACACAATCTTGAAAGAAAAACTTCTTAAAATACTTTTAAACCCTAAATATATATTTGGGGTTTATCTTATTATATCGGTTGTTACCGCAATTTCCAAATACCTTAGAGGAGATTATGCGATCAATAATTACCTGATCTTCAAAAATGTATTCTTTAATACCATTCATCAGAAGAATTTATTTATCCATTATCCTAATCTCTACTTTGATCTCAATCATTACGGAGTTTTCTTTAGTGCATTGATTGCTCCGTTTGCAATGATGCCTGACTGGTTGGGGATTTCCCTTTGGAATGTTGGGAATACCTTTATTTTCGTCTATGCCATTCATAAACTGCCGTTTTCAGATTCCAAAAAGGCCATTTTCGGATTGCTGTGTCTTCAGGAATACATTACAGCAGCCTTAAGCTTACAGTTTAATGTGGCTCTTACAGGCCTTTTATTGTTGTCTGCAGTGTATATCTACGAAAGAAAAGAAGTAAAATCAGTAACAGCGATTTTAATAGGAATATTTGTGAAAATCTACGGAATTGTAGGGCTTACCCAATTTTTCTTTATTAAAAACAAGGCTAAATTCATTCTTTCCGGAATTGTTATTGCGGCTGTATTTTTTGCACTTCCAATGGCGTATTCGAGCCCGAAATTTGTAATTCAGTGCTATTCAGACTGGTTTCAGTCGATTGTAGAGAAGAATAGTGAGAATCAGGTGCTTGGGAATATGCAGGATATTTCATTGATGGGGTTTGTAAGAAGAATTTTAGGGGACGCTTCCATTTCCAATCTTGTATTTTTGGCATTTGGATTGCCGCTTTTTGCGCTGCCTTATATCAGAATTAAGCAATATAAGCATTATGCATTCCAATTGATGATCCTGGCGTCAACATTACTGTTTTTAGTATTGTTCAGTTCCAGCTCAGAATCTCCAACGTACATTATTGCAGTGGTAGGCGTTTTAATCTGGTTTTTCCTACAAAAAGAAAGAACGCCCCTCATCATTGGGTTACTCGTTTTTGTCATTATTTTTACCTGTTTTTCAACTTCGGATCTATTTCCGAAATTTGTAAAAGAAAATTATATTATCAAATATTCCTTAAAGGCAGTACCTTGCATTGTAATTTGGCTAAGGGTAACCTACGAACTTTTAACCAAAGATTTTGATAAAAATTACAGCTTGAATTAATAAATATGAAGAAAATTTCAATTGTAATACCCGCCTATAACGAAGAAGGAAACGTAGCCATGATTCATCAGAAAATCAAGGAGGTTTTTGACGGGCTAAGCAACTATGACTTTGAAATCATATTTGTAAACGATGGAAGCAGAGACAATACGCAGCAAAAGCTGGAAGAACTTTCCAATACATATGATGAAGTAAAATTCATCGAATTTTCCCGAAACTTTGGCCATCAGCCTGCTGTAAAGGCCGGAATGGATAGTGCTCAGGGAAATGCAGTGATCTCTATGGATGGTGATCTTCAACATCCGCCTGAACTTATCCCGGAAATGATAAAAAAATGGGAAGAAGGGTATGATGTCGTTTTTACCGTAAGAACTTACCCCAAGGAAATTTCTTATTTTAAAAGAAAAACATCGGATCTTTTCTATCAGCTATTATCAAGTCTTTCTGACGTTAATTTAACAAAAGGAGGTGGTTCAGATTTCAGACTGATGGATGCTAGTGCCGTTGAAGTGATGCGTAAATTCAATGAAGATGATTTATTTCTGAGAGGATTAACAAGCTGGATGGGATTCAAGCAAATCGGAATCGATTTTACGGCAGCAGAAAGACTCTACGGGCGAAGTAGCTATAACCTTAAAAAGATGTTCACCTTTGCGTTTACAGGAATCACTGCATTCAGTGTAAAACCTCTTTATCTTGCTGCTTATCTGGGGTTTCTATTTTCGGCGATCTCAGTCACTGGTTATGGAATTTATGTAATTCATTCCTTTATAGCCCACACAGAAATCTCAGGTTGGGCATCCTTAATTATGACTATTGTGTTCTTTGGAGGACTTCAGTTGATTATTTTGGGGATCATGGGAATTTATTTAGGTAAAATCTTTAAACAGGTGAAAGACAGACCTAATTATATTATTAAAAACAAAAATTTTTAAAATGGTTTTATTGAGTTTTGACATTGAAGAATTTGATATGCCATTAGAGTATAAGGGTAAAATTCCCTTTGAAAAGCAAATTTCAATTTCGCAAACAGGACTGGAAAGGATCTTGGATATCCTTAAAAAATATAATGCCAAGGCTACCTTTTTTTCTACAGTAGTCTTTGCAGAAAACAGCAAACACCTTATTGAAAGGTTATTGAATGAGGGGCATGAATTAGCCTCACACACATGGTTTCATTCAGAGTTTGAAGAAAAACATTTGAAAGAATCAAGAGAAAAACTGGAAGAATTATTCTCAACAAAGGTAACCGGATTAAGAATGCCGAGAATGATGCCTGTCAACGAAAAAGAAGTTGAAAAAGCAGGGTATTCTTACAACTCTTCCATAAATCCTACCTTTTTACCAGGAAGATATAATAATCTAAAAGTATCGAGAACTTATTTTAAAGAAGGAAACGTAACGCAGGTGCCAGCATCCGTGTCTCCAAACTTCAGAATTCCTTTATTTTGGTTAAGTTTTCATAATTTTCCATTGTCATTCTATAAAAAGCTGGCTGCTGATACCTTGAAAAAAGACAACTATCTGAATATCTATTTCCATCCTTGGGAATTTGCAGAAATAAAGGAAGAAGCCTTTAAACTGCCTGGTTTTACTGTAAAAAATTCAGGAAAAGAGATGGTAGAAAGATTTGATTCATTTGTTGGCTGGTTGAAAGACAAAGGACATACATTCGGTACATTTCAGGAATTTCAAAAACAAATACAACGATGAAGATTGCCTTTGACGCAAAACGTTTTTTTCACAATACGTCCGGCCTGGGCAATTATTCAAGGGATCTTGTAAGAATGCTTTCTGAGTATTATCCTGAGCATGAATATCTGCTGCTTAATAAGAACAAATCTGAGCGCGGAAAGGATATTCTGGAACGTCCCAATGTTACATTTATTGAAACCTCTAAAGGAAAATTTTCCCGTCAGTTAAAGATGGGGAAAGACGCCCAAAAGCAAGGTGCGGATATTTTCCACGGTTTATCAGGTGAACTTCCTTTGAAATGGGATCAAAAGCCCATTAAAAAGATCGTGACCATTCATGATCTGATCTTTGTAAGATATCCGCAGTATTATTCTTTTTTCGATAGGAAAATACACCTATGGAAGTTTAAAAAAGCGGCGAATATGGCTGATACAATCATTGCTATTTCAGAACAGACTAAACGAGATATTGTTCAGTATTTAAAGGTGCCTGAAAGTAAGGTTGAAGTCATTTACCAAGGCTGTCATAAGGCTTTTAAAGAAGAGCAGTCTGCAGCGCTTATTCAGGTAGTAAAAGATCAATATAAGCTTCCTGAAAGGTTCATACTGAATGTAGGTACCATTGAAGATCGTAAGAATCTATTGAGTGTGGTAAAAGCAATCAGCGGAACTGAAATTCCGATGGTCGTTGTAGGCAGAAAGACAAAATATTATCAGAGAATAGAACGCTTCCTGAGAAAAAATAAAATGGAAAAACAGATCATATTCCTGGAAGGTGTTTCCATGGATGAATTGGCTGTAATCTATAAACTAGCAGATATTTTTGTCTATCCAAGCTTTTTTGAGGGCTTCGGAATTCCTGTCATTGAAGCACTTTTTTCAAAAACTGTAGTTGTAACAAGTAATACAAGCTGTCTTCCCGAAGCAGGGGGAAGGGACTCTGTTTACATTGACCCTAAAAATGATCTTGATATCAGAGCCAAGATACAATTTCTGTGGGATAATGAATCTGAAAGAAAACGCCGTGAAGAAAAGGGTTTTGAGTTTGTTCAGAAATTTAATGACGAGCCAATTGCCAATGAATTGATGAATCTTTATCAAAAAATTATCTAAAAAAACTTTGCATTTTAAAAATAAATCCTACATTTGCATCACAATTCAATACAATGAAACCAATATTTTTAGCATTACATCATTATTATCATCATCTCTGTTAGGCGGAATTGATTGATATATGTGTATGCTAAAATCAAAAATAATTAAAACCGTCTGAGTAAATAGACGGTTTTTTTGTTTCCTGAATTCATCTCAGAAATCTTCAATAGATCAGTTTTTATTTACTCGGACTCAACAAAGACGAAATGAGTAAATTAAAAATTGCGATCCAAAAAAGCGGCCGGCTTTATGAAGAATCCTTACAGCTCCTTAAAGACTGTGGAATCTTCGTCAATAATGGGAAAGATCAGCTTAAAGTTTCCGTAGACAACTTTCCGATGGAAATCATGTATCTCCGGAATTCGGATATTCCACAATACCTTGAAGATGGGGTGGTGGATATTGCCATCGTAGGGGAAAACCTTTTGATTGAAAAGCAGAAGAATATTCAGATTGTTCAGAAGCTTGGTTTTTCAAAATGCCGAGTATCCATCGCTGTTCCAAAGGATATTGAAACGGATGATCTAACCTATTTTCAAGGCAAAAAAATTGCAACCTCTTATCCGAATACCCTTAGAAACTTTTTAGAAAAAGAAGGGATCGTCTCAGATATTCACGTTATATCAGGTTCTGTGGAAATAGCTCCAAACATTGGTCTGGCAGATGGTATCTGTGATATTGTAAGCTCCGGAAGTACCTTGTTTAAAAACGGATTACGAGAAACCGTTACTTTACTGAAATCAGAAGCTGTTTTGGCTCAAACACCAGAGTTATCGCAAGATAAAATGGCTGTTCTAGATAAATTTTTATTCAGAATTAAGTCGGTTTTAAAAGCAAAAAACTCAAAATATATCCTGATGAATGTTCCCAATGATAAAATTCAAAAAATAGCAGAGGTTCTTCCTGTGTTGAAAAGTCCCACGGTTATTCCACTGGCGGAAGAAGGTTGGAGCAGTATTCATTCTGTGATTGATGAGGAGCGTTTTTGGGAAGTCATTGATGAGCTGAAAGCAAACGGAGCACAGGATATCCTGATTATTCCAATTGATAAAATGGTTATTTAAAAATATACAAATGAAAATATACAAATATCCTACAAAAGACATCTGGAAAGACTTGGTAAAGCGTCCAATTTTTGAGCAGAAAGAGATTTCAGGACTTGTTTCCGGAATATTCACAGAAGTAGAAAAAAAAGGAGATAAAGCTTTAATAGAGTTCAACAAAAAGTTTGATAAGGCTGAGACAGAGAGTATTTCTGTGACAGACGCAGAAATTGAAAAAGCAGAAAATCTGATCAGTCATGAATTAAAAATAGCAATTCAGGAGGCGAAAGAGAATATTTCTACATTTCATACTTCTCAATTTTCTGAAATCCAAAAGATTGAAACTACAAAAGGAGTGGTTTGCTGGAGAGAGAATAGAGCTGTGGAGAAAGTAGGAATCTACATTCCGGGAGGCACAGCTCCTTTGTTTTCAACAGTATTAATGCTTGCTGTACCAGCCAATCTAGCCGGATGCAAAGAAATTATCCTTTGTACACCACCAGATAAAGATGGGAATATCAATCCTGCTATTTTGTATACAGCAAGGCTTTGCGGAGTCTCAAAAATCTTTAAAACTGGTGGAGCGCAGGCTGTAGCTGCCATGACTTTGGGAACTGAAAGTATTCCTAAGGTGTATAAAATTTTTGGACCCGGAAATCAGTTTGTTGTGGCTGCAAAAGAATATGCCCAGCGTTACGGAGTAGCTATCGATATGCCGGCAGGTCCAAGCGAGGTTCTGGTGATAGCAGATGAACAGGCGGTTCCGGAATTTTGTGCAGCAGATCTTCTTTCACAGGCAGAACACGGAAGTGATAGTCAGGTTGTTTTCCTTACGACTGATCTTAAAGTCTTTGATGAGACAATTAGTGCTGTTGAGCAACAAGTCAGAGATTTACCGAGAAATGAATTCGCAAATCAATCGCTGGGAAATAGCAGTTTTATAGTAATGAACAGCCTGGAAGAAGCTGTTGGATTCAGTAATCTTTATGCTCCGGAACACCTCATTTTAGCGATCAATGATTTTGAAAAATACATTCCAATGATTCAAAATGCAGGTTCTGTTTTTCTGGGAAATTACTCCTGTGAAAGTGCGGGAGATTATGCCAGCGGAACCAATCACACGCTTCCTACTAATGCCTATGCAAGAAATTACAGTGGAGTGTCCTTAGATAGCTTTGTAAAGAAAATAACGTTTCAACACTTATCAAAGGAGGGACTTCAGAATTTAGGAAAAACAATCGAGATAATGGCGGAAGCAGAAGGTCTGTTTGCCCACAAAAATGCAGTATCAATCAGATTAAAATAATAAAAATGAACACAATCAGTATCCATAATTTAGTAAGAGAAAATATATTAAAATTACAGCCTTATATCAGTTTTAGGGACCATAATCAATTTAATGATCCTGCCTTTTTAGATGCCAATGAAAGTCCTTTTGGACCATGTAACCGCTATCCGGATTCTACCCAGAGAAAGCTTAAAAGCAGATTGTCAGAACTTAAAAATGTTTCCCCATCACAGATCGCAATAGGAAACGGAAGTGATGAATTGATTGACTTAATCATTAAGATTTTCTGCGAACCTAAAAAAGATGCTATTCTGATGATGAATCCGTCGTTTGCTATGTATGGTTTTTATGCTGCCATCAATGAAAACAAGGTTTTACAGATTAATCTGGATGAAAATTTTGACATTGTAAAAGATGATTTTTTAAAAACTGTCAAAGAGCAGCCCATTAAGGTTTTCTTTTTATGTTCCCCTAATAACCCCACTGGAAATAGTGTATACGATATTGAGTTCTATCTTCAGAATTTTGATGGAATTGTTGTGGTAGACGAAGCCTACATCGAATTTTCCGGAAAGAAGTCAAGTCTGGAACTTTTGGCTAAATACCCAAATCTTATTGTTCTTCAGACCTTTTCAAAAGCATGGGGAATTGCAGGTGCAAGAGTGGGAATGGCTTACGCTTCAGAAGAAATCATTAAACTGATCAATACGGTAAAAGCTCCTTACAATGTCAATATATTAAGTCAGGAATTGATTTTAAAAACGCTGGAGGAAGAAAATAGGCTTCAGGAAAATATAAATAAAATCTTGGCAGAAAAAGAATGGTTACAGGAACAATTCAAGGATATCGAATGTATTGCAAAGGTATTTCCTACGGACGCCAATTTCTTTTTAATTAAAATGAAGAATGTAAACAAGGTATACGAGATCATGCTGGAACAGGAAATTTTAACGAGCAGAAGAGATCCGGCCATTCCTGGCTGTATCAGAATTAATGTAGGAAATCGTCAGGACAATGAAAAGCTGATCAATCTTTTAAAAAACATACCAGAATGAAAAAAGTACTGTTTATAGATCGGGATGGAACATTAATTATCGAACCACCCACAGATTTTCAGGTGGATTCACTGGAAAAGCTTGAATTTTATCCCGGTGTGTTCCAAAATCTATCCAAAATAGCCAATGAGCTGGATTATGAACTGGTAATGGTCACCAATCAGGATGGTCTGGGAACCGAAAGCTTTCCATTCGAAGACTTTATAAAACCTCATGAAAAGATGCTCAAAACCTTTGAAAATGAAGGGATAATCTTTAGCGATATTCTGATAGATAGAAGCTTTGAACATGAGGGTTTACCTACCAGAAAACCGGGTACTGGAATGCTTGCAAAATATATCTATGGAAATTATGATCTTGAAAATTCCTATGTAATCGGTGATCGAGATACAGATGTGCAACTGTCTAAAAACTTAGGATCTAAGGCAATTTTTCTAAACCAAAACTTTAATGAGGAGGCAAGCCTTGTTACCACAGAATGGAATGAGATTTATCGCTTCTTAAAAGAGGGTATGAGAAAAGCCAGAGTATCCAGAAAGACCAATGAAACAGAAATAGATATTGAAGTGAATATTGACGGAAGTGGCAATTCTGACATTTTAACAGGGCTTCATTTCTTTGACCATATGCTGGAACAGATCGCCAGACACGGAAATATGGACCTTACGATCAAGGTAAAGGGAGACCTTGCGGTGGATGAGCACCACACGATTGAAGATACCGGAATTGTTCTGGGAGAAGCCATTGTAAAGGCATTGGGAAAGAAAAAAGGTATTGAAAGATATGGTTTTCTGCTTCCTATGGATGATTGTCTGTCTCAGGTGGCCATTGACTTTGGCGGAAGACCGTGGTTAGTTTGGGATGCTGAATTCAAAAGAGAAAAAATAGGAGATGTTCCGACAGAAATGTTCTTTCACTTTTTCAAATCGTTTACAGATTCCTCAAGGTCTAATCTGAACATTAAAGCGGAAGGAGGCAATGAACACCACAAGATTGAATCTATTTTCAAGGCCTTTGCAAAGGCGGTTAAAATGGCCGTCAACCAGTCGGATACTAATTACGGTTTACCCTCAACAAAAGGAAGTTTATAACATATGATTGCAATAATAAAATATAATGGTGGTAATGTAAGTTCTGTACAGAATGCCTTAAACAGGCTTCAGGCAGACTCCGTTATTACAGATGACCCTGAAGTTATCTTAAAAGCTGATAAGGTTATTTTTCCTGGGGTAGGTGAAGCGTCTTCAACCATGAAATTGTTAAAAGAAAAAGGCCTTGATTTGCTTATTCCAAGTCTGAAACAGCCTGTTTTGGGAATTTGTCTGGGAATGCAGTTAATGTGTAAAGCGAATGAAGAGGGAAATACTGAAGGAATGGGGATCTTTGATATCAATGTGAAAAGGTTTCCGCCTCAGGGTCTTGTGCCGCATATGGGTTGGAATACTGTTGCAGAGCAGAGTTCATCCCTATTTTCAGGCATTGAAAAAGGAGATGATGTTTATTTTGTACACAGTTACTATTGTGAAATATCGGACTTTACCACTTCAATTTGTGACTATATTCTGCCATTCAGTGCGTCTTTACAGAAAGATAATTTCTATGCGATGCAGTTTCACCCGGAAAAATCGGGAAGCATAGGACGTCAGATACTTAAAAACTTTATAAACTTATCCTAATGAAGATTATTCCCGCTATCGATATTATTGATGGAAAATGTGTGCGTTTATCAAAAGGTGACTACAGCACAAAGAAAATATACAATGAAAACCCTGTAGAAGTGGCCAGGGAATTTGAAGATTTTGGAATTAAATACCTGCATTTGGTAGATCTTGATGGCGCAAAATCCAAGCATATTGTGAACCAAAAAGTATTGGAGGATATTGCAGGCTCAACTTCGCTTCATATTGATTTTGGAGGAGGATTGAAAACAGAGCAGGACATAGAAATTGCATTTAATTCCGGTGCGAAGCAAATTACCTTAGGAAGTATTGCTGTTCAGGATCCTGAGTTTTGTTATCGTGCCATCGAAAAATACGGTCCGGAAAAAATTATCCTTGGGGCCGACTGTGATAACAGAAAAATTAAGACTTCCGGATGGCAGGAGGAAAGCAATGAGGACATTATTGATTTTATTCTTCAATATCAGGAAAAAGGAATTCAGAGTTCAATATGTACCGATATTTCAAAGGATGGAATGCTGGAAGGTCCCTCAACCGGTCTGTATATTGAGATTTTATATAAAACCTCAGTTCAGTTGGTGGCAAGCGGTGGAATTTCCGGCATCAAGGATGTTCATAAAATGAAAGATATCGGCTGCTCCGGGACTATTATCGGGAAAGCTATTTATGAGGGAAAAATAAGCCTCCAACAACTTCAAAATTTTATTGAAAATGCTTAAAAAAAGAATTATTCCGTGTCTGGATATTAAGGACGGTTGTACGGTAAAAGGAATCAACTTTGAGGGGCTGAAAAATGCAGGAGATCCCGTAGAATTGGCAAAGAAATATGAACAGGAGGGAGCTGATGAGCTGGTCTTTCTTGATATTACAGCAACCCTGGAGGATAGAAAAACATTTGTAGAATTAGTAAGGGATATTGCCAGGGAGCTAAGTATTCCCTTTACGGTAGGTGGTGGAATTTCGTCTGTTGAAGATGTCAGAAAACTTTTGGAAGCAGGAGCAGATAAAATTAGTATCAACTCTTCTGCAGTGAAAAATCCGAAGCTTATCTCTGATCTGGCAAATGAATTTGGCAGTCAGTGTATTGTAGTTGCCATTGATACAAGATGGGTAGGAGAAGTTGATCTTGTTCATATTCATGGAGGTAGAAAGGCGACTGAGCTTACCACTGTGGAATGGGCAAGGCAGGCAGAAAATTTTGGGGCTGGTGAAATTCTTTTAACTTCTATGGATGGTGACGGAACAAAAAATGGCTTTGATTTGAGAATTACAAAGTTGGTTTCGGAGAATGTAAGTATTCCTGTCATTGCTTCCGGAGGTGCAGGAGCTGTAAAGGACTTTGTTAAAGTATTCAATGAGACCAATGCTACAGGAGCGTTGGCAGCCAGTATATTCCATTTTAATGAAATTGGAATACAGGATTTAAAACAACAGTTAAAAACTCAAAAAATAGAAGTACGATGAACATTAATTTTAGTAAAGATAATGGCCTTGTTCCGGTAGTTATTCAGGACAACAGAACATTACAGGTTTTGATGCTGGGCTATATGAACGAGGAGGCATTTGAAAAGACAAGTAACGAAGGGAGAGTTACTTTTTTCAGCCGCTCCAAAAACAGATTATGGACCAAAGGAGAGGAGTCCGGCAATTTTTTAGAAGTAAAAAGTATTGCCATAGACTGTGATCAGGATACTGTTCTCATAAAGGCCACCCCAACCAATGTGGTTTGCCATACAGGAAGCTTCAGCTGTTTCGGAGAAAAGGAGCCTAAGGGATTTTTATATGAATTGGAAGAGAAAATTTCTCAAAGAATTGATCATAAAGAAGAAAACTCCTATACCTATTCGCTGTATCAGAGAGGAATAAATAAAGTAGCTCAAAAAGTAGGAGAGGAAGCCGTAGAAGTAGTGATTGAGGCTAAGGATAATAATGATATCCTCTTTAAAAATGAAGCTGCAGATCTTTTATATCATTTTCTTATTTTATTGAAAGCAAAAGGATTTTCGCTGGAAGATATAGAGAAAATTCTTCAGAACAGGAATAAATGAAGCCTTTGAAATTTTTCAAAGGCTCTTTTATTGTGAAAATAATACGTCATATTTTTTTACTGTAACTTAATAAATAATAGTAAAATGATTTTGTAATTAAAATGGTGTATAAAATGACTTTGTTTTATTTTTTGAATTGTAAAAAAAGTTAAATTTATGCCAAAATAATAAAACTAATTTCTAACTTAAAAAACATAAGATGAAAAAGATCTATCTCGGTGCATTTACCTTGTGCGCTGTGCTGGGGGTATCTGCCCAGGAAGTTCTATGGCAACGGGACATCAAGTCCTCCACACAGGACTTTCTAAGCCAGGTGACCACCACCATCGATCAGCAGTACCTGATTACGGGAAGCTCCATTCAGGGCGACAAGCTTCAGCAGAATAGCAAACAAAACAACGGCTACGACTTCCATCTGGTAAAACTGAACCAGCAGGGAGAATCGGTTTTTGAAAAATACTTCTCAGGAAACAACCACGACTATCTTTCAGCAACGGTAACCACCCAGGATGGTGGATTTCTTTTGGCAGGAACCTCCTATTCAGGCAAGGGACTGGATAAAAAGGATGATTCCAAGGGTGGTTCAGATATTTGGCTGATTCGCATCAATGAATTTGGGGATGAGCTGTGGCAGAAAACCCTGGGAAGCTCCTCGGATGAGGAAGCAAGGTCCGTGATCCAAACCACGGACCAGGGATTCATTGTGGCAGGAAACATTCAAAACTCCCCCAAGGGCCATGGCTCCAAGGATGTATGGGTGGTGAAACTTGACAAAAACGGCAAGGAGCTTTCCCAACTTATTTTGGGGGGAAGAGGCCTTGACGAGGTTGAAAAAATGATTCCCACAAGGGATGGCGGCGCATTATTGGGCATCTATTCCAGAAGTGGGATTGTCAATAATAATGGACAATCAACAGAGAAACCGACTAACAGCAACCAGCCGTCTACAACCTCCAAGCAAAGCGAAAACTTTGGTGAGGGTGATTATTGGATCATTAAGCTCGACAAGAACGGCAAGGTTGAATGGGAAAGGAACCTTGGCGGAAAGGGAGATGACCACATCAGAACCCTTGCATTGACTTCCAATGGCTACATTATTGGCGGGGAATCCAGGTCGGAAAGATCAGGAAACAAGACCGTGGGAATTGAAAAGGGAACAGACCTTTGGATCATATCCTTGAATGAGCGTGGGGATGAGCAGTGGCAGAAGTCCTACACCTTTGGAAACAGGGATATCCTGATGGGAATGAATGTTATTCAGAATCAAGACCTAACCAAGGGAATTTTGCTGGGTGGCTATACGCAGGCTGAGGGAAGAATGGAAGAGAAAGATGAAACATTTTGGTTACTATACCTGGACGGAGCTGGAAATGAGCAGTGGAGAAAGCACATCAAGGGAGAATCCAAGAAGCGTGAGGAAAGACTTTCAGATGTAAGACTCAACAGGGATGGTTCCATTATTCTGGCAGGAACGAGTGCCGAGGAACTAGGGAAGGAAAACTGGAAGATTGTAAAGCTGGGTGACAGGCAGGTGAATGACCTGATTGAAAAGTATGATATCAAGATCTATCCAAACCCGGTATCTGATTATGCCTATGTTGAAATAGGCTTTGACTTCAAGGAGGCTGATATTCTGGTCTATGACATGGGTGGAAGACAACTGCAAAACCTGAAGACCAAAAACAGGGTTACTAAAATTAATACCCAGGCTTTGGTTCAGGGAGCTTATCTGGTGACCATCAAGACTGATACTAACAAGACCGCAAATGCTAAACTGATAAAAAAATAAAAAAACTAATAATAATGAAGAAAATAATTATTCCCATAGGCATACTGCTTATGATGGGAACCGTGCATGCCCAACAACCTGGAGCAAATACGACTGATCCCTCAAGATTTCAGCCCAATATTTTTCCACCCTCCCCAGAGGCATTTAAACTGGGAAGCTATGGAAATACACCTGTAGGAATGTTTACCGGAACTCCCAATATCGATATTCCGATCATGGGCTTTACTGCAGGAAATATTAATGTTCCCATTCAAATTAACTACTCTTCCAATGGAATAAAGGTTGATGAGTTGAGTGGAAAAGCAGGGCTTGGCTGGAAGTTTATTGCGGGCGGAGTTATAACAAGGGTAATCAGGGCGATTCCTGATGAAGATGGACAAAATCCGGGGCATTTTGTGAACCCTCCTGACCTTGATTCATTGAATGTTGAAGATGGAAAAGTGAGGGAGTTTTTACAGAATGCAACCTCTGGCGGAGTGGATTCTGAACCAGACATGTACTATGCCAATTTTGGAGGGGTAAGCCTTAGCTTTGTTTTCGATAAATGGGGTAAACCGAGGATACTTTCACTCAAAAATGCAGTTATTGAGGGTACATCAGGAGGATCCTCATTTACCATTATATTGGAAAATGGAGTCAAATATTTATTTGACCAAAAAGAAACAACCACCAATCGTGTTTTTGGAGGAGGGCATTCAATTCCATCCATCAATGTAACTGCCTGGTACCTGAGTAAGATCACCGATACCAATGGACTGGAAGTCAATCTTGAATATGAGGCTGATGAAACTAATGGAATTAGCGCCAAAAGCCAAACCATGAGTTTTACCATACCTGGAGCTTCCTATTCTGTAAAAGACTCTAATGGAAACTGTATGAATGGTGTTGCAGTAAGTCCATACATCCCCCCTGCGGTTTCTCATATGCAGGCTATCAACGGGAAGAGATTAACAAGAATATACAGTAACAGACCAATGTTTGGGGAAATACAGCTGACTTACCAAAAACTGTTTGATGATGATGCAGCGCAGATCAATGAGGTTAAAAAAACAATTAATAGTGTGGTTATTGAATCGTACTCATTTTCATTTATAAAAACACCATCTCTTGACCGTGCCTATCTTGAAAAGATCGTAGATAATAAGTCAGGAAAAAAATACCTGTTTGAATACATAACACCATCGTTAATTCCACAAAGACTTTCGTACAGCCGCGACAAATGGGGGTATTTTAATGGAAAGACAAACACTAACCTGATCCCGGCTCTTCCTGATGTGCCATTGATAAAGGAGGTAAGCTATCCCGGGGCTGACCAGGAGGTTGACATCGTTAAAACACAGGCCGGCCTTTTAACAAAGATTATTTATCCAACAGGGGGCTTTACGATGATCAAGTATGAACCCAATACGATAAAGGATACAAGGATCTACAAGTCACCTAAGACTGCCAAGCAACTCAAGGTATGGAGTACATCTGATCAGGGTCCCACAGACAAACCCACAGATACCGTTACATTTTACAACGAGATGGCCCAAAACATGTACGTAAGCCTACGTGGTGACTTTAATTCGAATGACTGTGATTCTGCCGAGGATACAGGTTTCCATCATAAAGCCACCATAAGCGGTACCAAGGAAAATGGGCAGTCTCTGTTTGCTCCTCCCGGGGGCCTATGCCCGGGTTGGCCGAATCCCTCTCCCGGAACCCAAGTCGGAACCACTGTGAGAGGAAATAGTATAACATGTTTTAGTGTGCCTCAGGGGATGGTCACCTTTAATTTGCATGTTGCTTTCAGATGTACCACTGGATCTTCTTTTATTAACTATGCTTTACCGGATATCGTGAAAATTGAAAATGTTCCTGTTGGTGGTTCAAGGGTTGCCCAAACAACAACAACCTATGAAAATGCTTCAAGTACTCCTATAACCATAAGCTATAAGTATGATGCTGCAGACAATTTTTCAACCGGAGTTTTGGTGAGGCCTCCCTATTTTATAGACTTTACGACCAGTGGAGAACTATGCATAGGAAGCAATTATGATTTCCCCCTTGTTCACCTTTCATCAGATAATGTACGTTCATTGAATGCTACCCATCCAAACCTATTCTATGAGCAGGTAACCGAATATAGAAATGGTGGATCCATTGTCCATGAGTATTCGACAAGTACAGATATTTATGGAAACATCAGAGGAGGAGCTGATATTGTGAGTTCTCCCTGGACGAATCGTGGTTGGTTAAACGGAAAGGAATTAACCACCACTTACTATGACTCCATTAATACGCCGCTAAAGAAAGTTGAGAATAACTTTGTTGAGGATGTTAAAAAGCGAAGTACTATCATTGGACTCAGCCTAAGAAAGAACTATGAAATTACCTATATACAAGCTCCGGTAAGGAAATGTTCTATTCATGATGTCAATATAAAGTATTCGGAATATGAATGTACAGCAAACCACCAACATACATGGTATGATGGAAAGTGCATCAATGCAGGGGCTAGCAATATCCTGAGAACAACCTATGACGAATGCTATGGAAAACCTACCGGAACTGAATTTATACACAATAATCTTGTTGGTAATATATCCATTGTACAATACAAGAATATTTCCCGTTTTGACTATCTGCAATCACAAAAGACAACCGATTTTCTGAATGGAACTCCTGTAAAGACCGAGACACAGTATTTTTATAATAATCCCCAGCATTACCAATCGACGGGGCAATTGACGATAGGTTCAGACAATTCCCAGCAGTTAACAGGCTATACATATGCCCATGAGGAAAATAATGCCAATATGCTTGCTGCTAATATGGTGGGGATTCCACTGCAAACTGAAACTAAGGAAAACGGAAAGTTTATTTCAAAGGTGAAAACCCTATATGGGAAGAATACTCAAACCAATAATTTTATACTTCCCGTGTCTGTGCAGACATATGATCAGGATAATTCCTCCATTGCAAAGACTGTTATTAAATATGACCAGTACGATGCCCATGGAAACCTGTTGCAGTATACTACCAAGGGAGGGATTCCTACGTCCATTATATGGGGGTATAACAATACTTTGCCTATTGCCAAAATAGAGGGAGCCACTTATCAGGAGGCTTTTAGCCTTGCAGCAGATATTATTGCCAAATCGAATGAGGATGTAGATGCCGCCCGTGAGCAGGCACTGATGATTTCCCAGGATACCTTTAGAGAAAGCTTTGCCACTAAAAAATACAGGGTTACCACCTATACGTATGATCCACTCATTGGAGTTACCGGTATAATTCCACCAACAGGAATACGAGAATACTATAAATATGATTCCTCAAACAGGCTGCAGTCCATAGTGGATGTTAATAATAATATCCTAAAGGAGTTTAACTATAATTATAAACACTAAAGCACAAATCATGAATAAATACTTGCTTTCACTGACGGTTTTACTCTCTGCAATTTCCTTAGTAAAATCGCAGGATCTAACCCAGACAGAAAATTATGTATACAGCAGAACTTATCTGGAAGCCGCTACCATTTCCAGTACTACGGCAAAGCAAATACAGGAAGTCAGTTATATTGACGGATTGGGAAGGCCCAAGCAGAATGTCTCCATTAAGGCAACGCCAGGGGGAAAGGATCTTGTTACCCCAATTGAGTATGATGGATATGGCAGGCAGATCAATAACATGCTGCCATTACCTCAGCAGGGAACTAATAATGGCGGAATTTTCCCCTCACCGGATATGGCAGGAGCAGCATCCGTATATGGACAGGCTTCTAACTACTACAGCGAAAATAAAATTGAAAAATCACCACTGGACAGACTTCTGGAAAATGCCGCTCCGGGAGATCCATGGAAGATGGGGACTGGAAAAACAATGAAGTATGCTTATGAGTCCAATAATGATTCAGAGGTAAGGAAATTCATTGTTGCTACTTCATGGTCCACGGTTTCCAATGTTGCTGTAGGTACACCCACATTAAGTATTTCCACAGAAAATACAGAATATGCTTCTGCCGGCTACTATAAAAAAGGGACACTCTATAAAAATACCACAACTGATGAAGACGGGAATATGGTTATTAAGTTTACCAATAGTAAAGGACAGGATATTTTAATCCGAAGGAATGATGGTATTCGGAATGTTGATACCTATTATGGGTACAATGAATATGGAGCCCTGGCATTTGTACTCCCTCCGCTGGCCATACAATCCATTGAAGCGGCAGGCAATACAATTTCTTCCTCCGTACTGGATAATTTATGCTATCAGTACCACTACGACAATCAGAGCAGGATGGTGGAAAAGAAGCTTCCGGGAAAGGACTGGGAGTTTATGGTATATGACCAGCAGGACAGGATGGTATTGATGCAGGATGGAAACCTGAGGACAACTAACAACAACTTTGGGGCCCGCGGTTGGTTATTTACAAAATATGACAAGTTTGGAAATGTAGCATATACAGGATTTTTTGCCAATACGGAAACAAGGCTTACCGTGCAGAATTCTTTGGATATCATGCCGTTTGATGCTGTAAATAATGAAATCTTTAGTAAAACTCCCATTGTCCAGAATGGAACAAATACCTACTATACCAATGAAGCATTTCCCACTGGACCTATAACCATACTGAGTGTCAATTACTATGATCTGTATCCTCCTGATGTTCCGGCAAGCCCTGAAGTCGTCCTGGAGCAGCCAACACTCGCTCAAAACCCAACCATAATATCCGTCTCTAATACCAGAACAACCCGGTCAACCCGAGGATTGCTTACTGCAAGCCTTGTCCGAAACATAAATGATTTTAATTGGACCAAGGACTATTTCTGGTATGATCGTAAAGGAAGAAAAATCGGGACCCATTCCATGAATCACCTGGGAGGGTATACCATAACTGAAACAAAACTGGATTTTTCCGGAATGGCAACCCAGATGGTTACCACTCACAAAAGAAAAACCAGCGATATTGGAGTAAAGGTTAATGAACGTTTTGAATATGACCATACCAATAGATTGACTAAGCACTGGCATCAGGTGGATAGTAATCCGGAGGTATTATTAACTGAAAACAAGTACAATGATATCTCCCAGCTCACGAATAAAAAGGTAGGCAACAACCTGCAGAGTATAGATTATGCCTACAATATCAGGGGATGGATGACAGACATCAATAAAAATGACATGTCTGTACCGAATCTAAATGGAAAATTATTCTCCTACAGAATAAAATACAACCAAAAGGATGGAACTACCAACCCTGATACCAGTCTTTTTGCAGGTAAGAATGTGAAGCCCATGTATAATGGTAACATTGCAGAGGTCGATTGGAGAACAATGGAGTCACCCGGAGCCAATCCTCCCTTGGAGCCGAAGAGGTATAGCTATGCCTATGATACACTAAACAGGCTGACTGCAGGATACTACCAGAACCCCAACAATCCATGGAGCAAGGAACATACCGAGGTGATGGACTATGATGTCAATGGGAATATTTCCAATCTATACCGAACTTCTATTATGGATAATAATACAACGGCTACGGTCATAGATAAGCTTACCTATAATTACACAGGAAACAAGCTTACCAGCATCAATGATATATCCACCAACCCATCAGGGTATGAGGGAGGCGGAAATACCATTACCTATGACCTGAACGGGAATATGGAGAATATGAAGGATAAAAAGCTGACCTCCATAAAGTATAACTTCCTTAACCTGCCTGAGAGAATTGAGATTTTCGGTATACAGGATGGGGCCATTGGCTACAAGTATACGGCCAACGGAACAAAGCTTCAAAAGACCAACTCCATCATGGAGTGTGGAATTATCAACTGCTACACCGTTAATACAATTGCAGACTACCTTGACGGATTTCAGTATGTAAACAGGACAACCACAGGAGGCGGAAGTACCGAATTACTGCTTGCCAGCAGGGAGATGTCCAAGGCCATGGAAACGCAGGCCTATACTATGGATGGAATTATAAAGCCTTTAGAACCTGGTATTGACCCTCCCATTGGCGGTGGAGGAGGCATCATTGTGCTTCCTACAAAGGATGAAGACCTTGTATTTTTTCCTACTGCCGAGGGATATTATGATTATAAAAAAGATCAGTATATTTACCAGTACAAGGATCACCTTGGAAATGTAAGGGTAAGTTTTGGCAGAAACAGCGCAGGAGCTCTTGAAATTGTAGATGCCAATGATTATTATCCGTTTGGGATGAACCATTTGAAGACGGGGCACTCGTTTTATGGGCAGGGTTCTTACAAGAATTATAAATACAACGGCAAGGAATTGCAAGAGACCGGTATGTACGATTATGGGGCGAGATTCTATATGGCAGATATCGGAAGATGGGGAGTTATAGACCCACTAGCAGAGAAATACAGAAGATGGTCGCCTTATAACTATGCTGTAGACAATCCAATCAATTACATTGACCCAGATGGAAGAGATATTATTTTTGTACAAGTGGTAAATGAAAAAACCCAGGTACATTTAAAATATAATAAAGGGAATTTTTATTATTTAAATGGAGATAAAAAAGGACAAAAATACGATGGTAGAAAGGATAAAGTAAGTCAAAATTTATTTAGATTGGCAAGAGCTTATAGGAAAATTGAGCATTCAGATAGCAAAGTTCTAAAAGGAATGTTGCATCAACTTGAAAATAGTGAAAATAAGCATTATATTTTTGACCCCCAAACTCCAAATCAAGGTTCAGGTGTACAAGGAACTCCAGACGGAGGTTCTCAAACTATATTTAATCTTTCAAGCCAAGAAGAAAAAGATAGATTTAAGAAAATGGAAGGTGTTCCAAATTCTGATTTAAGTACAGTAGCTCACGAAATGCAACATCAATATGATAAAGATACTAATAATCAATCCGATGCAACCAATACTAGTGATGCAGATAACCCATCTGAACAAAGGGCTGTGAAAACTGAAAATGAAGCACGAAAAATAGAAAAATTACCTGCGAGAACAACTTATGGAGGAATACCGGTTAATCCTAATCCACCAAATTATAATGTGCCAGAAGATGATAAGAAGAAAAAATAATATATAGTTATGAGATACAAAATAAAATACCTGATATTAATTTTTTCTTTCGGATTAATATTTTATTCGTGCAAAAATGAAAAAGCAAATCCAGAATTTATAGAGAGACTTGCTTCTATAGAAAATGGACTGCCTTCTCCTTACTTCAATTATTATTTATATTTCAAAACCGACGATGATAAACTTATAGAGACCAATATAACTTTTTTATATAAACTTTATCAAGACCATTATGTTGAAACTTATAAAAATAACTTGAATGCTTTTTTAACAGACTTATTTACTCAGAATAATCCATTAAAAATAGAGGAGATAGATATATATAAGAATAAAGGTTATTTTTTAAATATTTATGATATTGATAAAAAGATATCAAATATGAATATTAAAAATATAAAAAAAAGATATTTAAAGTCAGAACAAGAATCTTTTATATTGATTCCAAAAGACCTATCTAGTATGTCAAGTCTAAAAACAGTTCTTTACGAAATGTTTTCAAATGGATATTTAATTACAATGAATGATTATGGAGGTGGATATTATAACATTGAAAAATTTGAATCAAAATAAGTAAAAAAACCTCGCTTTTGCGAGGTTTTTTTATATTATATACCTTGTAAAACGTTTGCAAGATTGTCTTTTAATTGTTTTCTACTGATGGCAATATCGATAATATTGAAGATGGATTTTTTTTCTGTTTCCCCGCTCTGCGAAGTTTGTAACTTCGTATCAGATAATAAAAACCCACTGCTTCGCAAAGTCTGTGACTTTGCGCTATAAAACAATAAACCCTCGCAAATTGCGAGGGTTTATTGTTTTATAGCGCAGCTACATTTTTATTAAAGAAGTCTTTAGAATCTTCCTATTATGATTTTGTCTTGTATCATACTATTTTTCAAGGGCGCTTCATTGAGGATGCTGTAATTCAAAGAAAAATGTATATTTACCAGTATAGGAATTATTTAGGAAACACGAGGGTAAGCTTTGGTAGAAATAATATAGGCGCTCTCGAAATTGTAGATGCCAATGACTACTACCCATTTGGGATGAACCATTTGAAGACGGGGCACTCGTTTTATGGGCAGGGTTCTTACAAGAATTACAAGTACAATGGTAAGGAGTTGCAAGAAACGAGTATGTATGATTATGCGTTTAATAATCCTATTTTTTATAATGATCTGAGAAATACATATAAACTTAGAATATTGGATAAAGGAGAAAATGTAAGAATTTATGGAAATCCTAATGCTACTGGATATATGATATTTAATAAAGTAACAGAATATTAATATGAAGAAAAAATGAATAGTGAAATACTAGAAAATTACTATGTCAACGCAATTAAATCTTACAAAAGATGCATTGAAAAAAGTGAAAACTCTTTTTTATCAGATGAAATTGATATATCTGTATTTGATCTTCAATTTGAAAAAGATTCAGTGAAATTTAAATATTCAGCTATAAACACTGGTTCTTACCTTATTGAGGTAAGATTGAATTTATTATCAAATGAAATAAATTTAGGTTACTATGTATCTGTTTTGGATGAAGGGTACAATGAAGTTGACAATTATCTAGTTTTTAGCTAATAGAGATGGAATTTCTATCTTTTTTTAGGACAAAAGAGATTTATCCAGCTACCCCACCTGCTTGCTCCCGCACAACTTCATCATATGGCAAATAACTAGTATTGAAAAAGGTTGACTAGTTTACTCACTCAAATATACTTAAATCAGAGTAGGAATTTTCCTATTCTGATTTTATTTTAATATACCTTAGTTATGTTGAAAAGTATCTATAAATTATCTTTAAATTTACAATACGAAAGTTCATTAATCGAAAGTGATAATGTTTCTTTTTCGGGAGAAAAATATTATATAATAAAAAGAGAGAATTATTTAATATTCAAAACCCAAAATGATTTTTAAGGTTAACTAAAAATGAGAGTTGGTGTTTTTTTCTAATAATCTTTTTATTGTTCCTCCTTTCCTGTAAAGAAAAGAGAGAACTTAAAGAAATAATCATAAACAAAAATATCATTGGCATATTACAAAAAGACAATGCCATTTCTAAGGACGGATCCGTATATGTGATAAGTCTCTTTAATGTTAATGCACAAAATCTCTGTGAGATTGTTAAATGTAAAGAATCTCCGGTTTCTCTAAATTTTGTTGGGTGTCAACTTTTAGAGAATGATACTGTTTTTTTATATACTGATAAAAGGAATAAATACTTTAATTGCTATAATGTATCGGGTAAAGTTATAAAACTGGATAAAAAACAATTTACGTTTGAACATAGGGAAGAAATAAAGTATTATAAACTTGATACTTTGAATTGTTCGATAACACCATTATTAAAATAAAATTCTGTAAGCTACTATTGCTATATGGTAATACAAAATAATATATTGTCTATTCTGAAAAGGTAAGGTTGGGTTTTGGAAAAGAAAAACGCAGAAGTGAAAGCTTCCCTTTTTTGAAGACTTCCCTTTTTTCAAACAGTCGATAAATATAAAATATACTCTTTTGGTGTAAGTATATTGTTTTTATATAATAGCTTAACTAATTTTCTATAGCCTTAAAACTAAAAAAAGCAGGATATTATCCCGCTCTTTTTTATTAAGTAATTAAAAGTGATTGTTTTTATCTTTCAATCAGAATATTCCTTACAACACTTTGTCCATCTGCCTTTAAAATTCCAATATATACTCCGTTTTCCAATGCAGACACATTGATTCTGGTTTCATTATTTACCTTAAGCAAAGATCTTCCTGTTAAGTTTGTAATTTCAAAGCTGAAATTTTTAGCCTTAAGATCAGAGAGTTCAATATTGAGAAGATTATTTGCCGGGTTAGGGTAAAACTTTACCGATTCCAATGCATTGGTAGAAGCCGTTTTATTTGCTGCCAGGGTAACAGAGGCAGCGGCAAAATGTTGTAAAGCTCCCACAGTAGCTTTTCCAATTTTATATACATATACCGGGTCTACGTTGGCAAAAGTATCTTTGGAAGTGTGAGGGTAGTTGCTTCTTATTCTTTCAAAAAATCCGGTGATAACTTCACCTTTCTGTTCAAAAGGAATATAATCTGTATCTTCAGCAGGATCCACTTCTGTTAATAGAGTAGAGTAAAGTGCAGTACAGTTTCTAAGCTGTTGGGTTACAGAAGCAGAAGCAGCATTGTTGCTGGAAAGTCCTCCCATATCTTCATCACAATACACCGTATTATTATTGTTTCCTTTTACACCTCCTACCTGGTCTAGATTAAAGACCATTTTAATATCCAATTTACGTACACCTCCTTGATATACCACATTATTAACGTAATGAGTACTTCCTATCAATCCCTGTTCCTCACCGGAGAAGTGGATAAATTTGATAGAATATTCTGTCGGTACATTTTTCAAGATTCTGGCTGCCTCTAAAATAATCGAAGTTCCGCTACCATTGTCATTTACCCCAGGTCCATTAATGGTATCAAAATGTCCGCAAATAATTACGTACTTGTTGGGGTAAAGTGTTCCTGTTTTTGTGATGATAAGGTTTTTGGAAGTGGCTGATCCGTAAGTAAAGGGACTCTCTTCAATTTGGCTGGCAGTATATCCATAAGAGGTATATTTATTTTTAATCCAGTTTAAAGCATTAGTATTGGCGACTGTTCCGGTTTTTTTAATCCCAAAACTACCGAAATCCTGAAGATTGGCTGTAATGTTAGCTTGGGTTACCATATCAGCCCTGTCTTTATAAGTCTGGATAAAAGATTGTGCTACCATGCCCTGAATCATTAATGAGGTACATAATAATGTAGTAAATTTTTTCATATTATTTATTTTAGTTTGGTATTGCGAATGTAGTAATTAAATCACAATAAAGTGTTTAATATTTTATGGATAACATAAATTTTTAACCATTAAATAGGAAAATAAGTGATTGATAAATAGATAAAGTATTGATTTATAATTATTCTCTATAACAACAAAAAAGTCTTTGAAGAAATTCAAAGACTTATATTATTAAAAAAATATTAAGAATAAATTTATTTAGCTACAAGAACTTTTCTCACCACAGTCTGATCTCCAGCCTTTAAAATACCTACATAGGCTCCATTTTCAAGGCTTGAAACATCAATTTTGGTTTGGTTAGAAGTCTTGAATAAAGAACGTCCCTGAAAATCTGTAATCTCAAAGGTGAAACTTTTTACCTTTGAGTCAGGCAGTTCAATATTTATAATATTCTTTACAGGGTTAGGGTAGAGGTTTACCCCTTCCAATGAATTTTTTGAAATTACTTCATGGGTGCCTAATGTACCTGTGGCAACAGCAAAATGCTGCAACGCTCCCACGGAAGCTTTTCCAATATTGTAAATGTATACAGGATCCGTATTGGCAAAAGTATCATTAGCAGTATGAGGTAGATTGCTTCTTATTCTTTCAAAAAAACCGGTAATAACTTCACCTTTCTGTTCAAAAGGAATATAATCTGTGTCTGCTGCGGGATCCACTTCTGTCTGAAGCGGTGAATATAGAGCTGTACAATTTCTTAGTTGCTGAGTCACAGCAGCAGAAGCAGCATTGTTACTTTGAAGACCTCCCTGATCTTCATCACAATAAACAATCGTATTATTGGCACTATTGCTCATTTTTCCGCCTACCTGATCTAGGTTGAAAACCAATTTAATATCCATGACACGCGAATTTCCCTGATAGGCAACTGTATTGGCATAGTGATAACTGCCCTTTAAACTTTGTTCTTCTCCTGAAAAATGAATAAACTTGATGGAATATTCAGTAGGAACCGTTTTTAGGATTCTTGCTGCTTCCAACATGATCGTAGTTCCGCTGCCATTATCATTCACACCCGGGCCGTTTATAGTATCAAAATGTCCACAGATAATCACATATTTGTTGGGATAAACGGTGCCTGTTTTAGTAATAACCAAATTCTTGGAGCTTGTTCCTGAAAAACTAAATGGATCCTCTACAATTTGATCGGCAGTGTATCCATAGGAAAGATACTTGTTTTTTAACCAATTTAAAGCATTGGTATTTTCCTGAGAACCGGTTGTTTTTACACCAAACCCTGCAAATTGCTGCAGATTAGTGATAATATCCGTTTGAGAAACAGCATCGGCCCTGTCTTTATAAGCTTGAATAAAAGTCTGTGCACTAATACTTTGTGCTATCATTGAGGTTAATAAGAAAGCAGCGATTTTCGTCATTATTAATTACATTTCAGAATTGCTAATATAATAATTAATAGACAAATACAGTGAATATTTTAAATAACTAATGAGGTTTTAATTGTTTTATTAATAAATATATAAGTTATTATGTTGTTTATTAATATGTTGTTGTAAAATTTACTAATTAAAGGAAATTTATTAATTTTTTACATCTTATTGGCTTTATGAATGATGTTTTTACTTTAAATGCAATTCCCAAATGATATCGGCGATGTAAGAAATAAAAAAATCCCGGGCAAAACCCGGGACTTATATTGATAACAAATACTATTCTACATTATTTTACTTGATCTACAACAGCTTTGAAAGCTTCAGGGTGATTCATTGCTAAATCTGCTAAAACTTTTCTGTTAAGTTCGATGTTGTTCTTTTTAAGAGCTCCCATAAATTGAGAGTAAGACATTCCGTGCTCTCTAGTTCCCGCGTTGATACGAGTGATCCAAAGTGCTCTGAAATTTCTCTTCTTCTCTTTTCTACCACGGTAAGCATATTGCATTGCTTTTTCTACCGCGTTTTTAGCTACAGTCCAAACGTTCTTTCTTCTACCGAAAAAACCTTTAGCTTGCTTAAAAATTTTCTTTCTGCGAGCTCTTGAAGCTACGGCATTTACTGATCTTGGCATAATTTAAATTGTTTTTTTTGAAAAGGGCGGTAACTGTTGTTACTCTTTATCAGCACCGTTTCAGGGTTAAATTGTTGAATTTGTTTTGAATTCTTATAAACCGAATATAGATTTATAAAAACTACTTAATTGCTAATTGACGTTGAACGCTTTTTTCGTCCACTTTAGCTACGTAAGAAGTAGTAGTAAGATTTCTCTTCTGCTTAGTTTCTTTCTTAGTTAAGATGTGGCTTTTGTAAGCATTTTTTCTTTTGATCTTACCAGAACCAGTAAGAGCAAAACGCTTTTTAGCACCTGATTTCGTTTTTAATTTTGGCATTGTTTTGCTTTTTTATTGTTTTTGTTATCAATATCTGTTTTGGTTATCCCTAAGGACATTAGGAATAATAGGGTGCAAAAGTACAAAAAAAAAGTGATACTTAAAAAGATTTTAAACCCTAGAATAGTAAAAGGCAGACATGAGTAGTAGAATCTAAGGCTTTTTGCAAATAAAAGCATGTAAATGATTTCAAAAATCCAAGGTCTGTTATCCATTTACCTTATCATTTTCAATAATACTGTTTACAGCCAGGAATGAAATATAGATCCTTTCCTGACTGTAATTATAGCCTGATAATACTATTTTCAGTTTCTCTGATGCCTTTTTATTATAGATGAAATTAAGATTTAATGAACGTCAAAAGATCTTTATTAATCGTTTCAGCTTCTGTAGTTGGCATTCCGTGGGGGAAACCCGGATAAGAAATCAATTTTCCGTTTTTAAGTAGGGTAGCAGCCACTTTACCTGTTGTTTCAAAAGGAACAATTTGATCATCCTCACCATGCATCACCAGAACAGGTACATCCACACTTGTAAGGTCTTCTGTAAAATCTGTTTCAGAAAAGGCTTTTACACAATCATAATGTGCCTTAATGGAGCCACTCATCCCTTGTCGCCACCAGTTTCTTTGGATGCCCTCAGAAACATTGGCTCCCTCTCTGTTGTACCCATAAAATGGGAATGTGATGTCAATAAAGAATTGCGATCTATGTTTAGCTGTATTATTTCGGATGTCGTCAAAAACAGAAATGGGAACTCCGTTTGGATTATTTTCATTTTGAATCATAATAGGAGTTACTGCACTTATCAATACAGCTTTTGCAACTCTACCATGACCATGTTTTGCTACATATCGAATCACTTCACCACCACCTGTAGAATGTCCGACATGGATTACATCCTTTAAATCCAGGGCTTCTACAATCTCGGCAACATCAGAAGCATAGGTATCCATATTATGCCCATAAGGCGTCTGTTCTGACCTTCCGTGTCCCCTTCTGTCATGAGCAATAACCCTGTAACCTTGCTCCAGAAAGAAAAATAATTGCGCATCCCAGTCATCACTGGATAGTGGCCATCCGTGGTGGAAGAATATGGCTTGTCCTTTCCCCCAATCTTTATAGTAAATTTCTGTTCCGTCTTGTAAAGTAAGTGTACTCATTGTTTCTTTTTTTATTATTAATAAACTGATTTGATTATTATAGCAAATGTATGACTAAACCTTTTTATATGAATTGATGTAGGGTAATATTGAATAAAAAAAACCTCAAAGAAACTTTGAGGTTTTATATTTAAAATAATGACTTAATTATTTTGCTGGTTTTTTAGGACTCATCATCATAATCATCCTTTTTCCTTCAAGCTTAGGAAGCTGATCTACTTTACCAACATGCTCTAGTTCCTGAGCAAGTTTTAAAAGCAAAATTTCTCCCTGATCCTTAAAGATAATCGAACGTCCTTTAAAAAATACGTAGGTCTTTAATTTAGAACCTTCTTCAAGGAATTTTTCAGCATGCTTTTTCTTAAATTCATAATCATGGTCATCAGTCTGAGGTCCGAAACGGATCTCTTTTACAACCACTTTTACTTGCTTAGCTTTAAGTTCCTTCTGTTTTTTCTTTTGCTCATATAAGAATTTTTTATATTCTAATATTCTAGCAATAAAAGGTTCTGCTTTATCAGAAATTACTACTAAATCCAATTCTTGTTCCGCAGCAATTTGTCTTGCTTTGTCAATTGGGTAAATTCCTGGCTCTACGTTATCGCCCACCAAACGAAGCTCTCTCACACGAATTTTATCGTTGATCAAGTGTAAGTCCTCCTGTACAGGACGTCTTTGTGGGCCCCTGTTGTTAAATCTTTGTGCTATTGTATTATAATTTTATTGGTTAATTTTCTATTTATTAAAACATTTAAAAATCAAATGATTAAAAGACTATCTTACCCTGGGTAATTTTTATTTTTTAATCTTTAATAATTAAATCGCTGCTTCTTTTTTGAAGTAAGTTACGAAATCTTCCAGTTTCATCACTCCAAGATCTCCTTCCCCACGTCTTCTTACAGAAATCGTGCCTTCATTTTCTTCATTTTCTCCTACTACAAGCATGAAAGGAATTTTATTCAATTCAGCATCACGGATCTTTTTACCAGTTTTCTCGTTTCTGTCATCAATCTGACCGCTAATATCGTGATTTTCCAAAAATTGTGAAACTTTTTTTGAATAATCTACATATTTTTCACTGATTGGTAGAATAATAAACTGATCAGGGCTTAACCATAATGGGAAATCTCCTGCAGTATTCTCAAGCAAGATAGCGATGAAACGCTCCATAGAACCAAATGGCGCTCTGTGGATCATCACCGGTCTGTGCTTTTCGTTATCGTTACCAATATAGTGAAGATCAAATCTTTCCGGTAGGTTATAGTCCACCTGAATAGTTCCTAGCTGCCATTTTCTTCCTAATGCATCTTTCACCATAAAGTCAAGTTTAGGACCATAGAATGCCGCTTCTCCATATTCAACAACTGTTTTTAAACCTTTCTTCTGAGCTGCATTGATAATGGCGCTCTCGGCTTTCTCCCAGTTTTCATCAGATCCGATATATTTTTCTCTGTTTTCAGGATCTCTTAATGATACCTGAGTAACAAAATCTTCAAAACCTAAAGATTTGAAAACATAAAGAGTTAAGTCGATCACTTTTTCAAATTCTTCAGAAAGCTGATCCGGAGTACAGAAAAGGTGAGCATCATCCTGAGTAAATCCACGAACTCTTGTTAATCCGTGAAGCTCTCCACTTTGCTCGTATCTGTAGACAGTACCGAATTCTGCATATCTTTTTGGTAAATCCCTGTAGCTCCATTGTGAAGTCTTGTAGATCTCACAGTGGTGTGGACAGTTCATAGGCTTCAACAAAAACTCTTCTCCTTCATTTGGAGTTTTGATAGGCTGGAAGCTGTCTGCTCCATATTTATCCCAGTGTCCGGAAGTTACATACAATTCTTTTGCCCCGATATGTGGTGACATTACGAATTCATAACCTCCTTTTTTCTGAGCATCCGAAAGGAAGTTCTCTAATTTTCTTCTTAAAGCAGTACCTTTTGGTAACCAAAGTGGCAACCCTGCACCTACTTTTTCAGAGAATGCGAATATTCCAAGCTCTTTACCTAATTTTCTGTGATCTCTTCTTTTTGCTTCTTCAAGTCTTTCAAGATATTCAGTAAGATCTTTCTGTTTAGGGAAAGAAATACCATATACTCTTGTTAGCTGAGGGTTCTTTTCATTTCCTCTCCAATAAGCTCCTGCTGCATTTAAAATCTTAACCGCTTTTACAATTCCTGTATTAGGAATATGTCCTCCACGGCATAGGTCTGTAAAATTATCATGCGTTACAAAAGTGATTTCCCCATCATTAAGATTAGAGATCAATTCTACTTTGTAAGGATTGTCTGCATAGGTTTTTAAAGCATCTTCTTTAGAAACCGGGTACAAAGAGAAAGTAGAACCTTTCTTTGCATTTTCAAGGATCTTCTTTTCAATCTTCTCGAAATCTTTTTCAGATAAGCTTTCATCCCCGAAGTCTACATCATAGTAGAATCCGCTTTCAATCGCCGGACCAATGGTCAACTTAGCATTAGGATAAAACTCAAGGATAGCCTGCGCCAAAAGGTGAGCAGAAGAATGCCAGAAAGCTTTCTTTCCAAGATCATCATTCCAGGTCAAAAGCTGTACCGTAGAATCCGTGGTTATAGGCGTGGTCGTCTCTACTTGTGTACCGTTAACAATTGCGGAAATGGTATTTCTAGCCAATCCCTCGCTTATCGATTTTGCCACATCTAGAGGAGTAACTGCTCCTTCGAATTCTTTGACACTACTGTCTGGAAGTGTAATTTTTATCATTGTTTACTAAGAAATTTTAAGAGGCAAAAATACGCATTTTTTAGATAATATACTATATTAGCATATATTTAGAATGATAATTAATTTAAAAATGGAAAAGATACTGCTTGTTTTTGTCTCTCTGAGTTCCGTATTTGGTTTTTCACAACAAATTACATCCAAATTCTCTGTTAATTACAATAAAAATATTGAAACCTATTTTCTGGCAGAAATCCTTTCAGCAGAACATCGAAAAAATAATAAAGACTTCGAACTCTATAAAATAAAAGAGTGTTCTGAATATCAACCTATTGTAAAACGTGCGTTATCGAAATATAGTAGATTGAAAAACTCAAACATTGCTGTTTCTACAGCTGAAATTAATGATATTTTGCTGGAAAAATATGGTTCAGGGAATGATATTTTGATGAAATCCTTACTCTATCATAAAGAATTTCCTTCCACAGAATGGCTCAATCATTACGAATACAGCAGCAACAATCTGACAAAGGAACAGAACGAAGAAGTCACTCAATTAATTAAAAATTATCTCGCAGAGCTTTCAAAATTTTATATTCAGGAGAATATTGAACAGTTTTTTATCGAAAATAAAAGCTTTTACAATGGTGGAATAAAAGAATACAGCCAACAGATTCCGGCTGGATTTACCAATGCAATGGAGCAATTTTATGGTGAAAGTTTTAATACCTATACCATTCTTATTTCACCTATGATGATGTGGCCCATTGAAGATAATGAAGGAAGAGGAATTGGCACAGACGTAGTTTTAAAATCGGGAGCTAAGGATATTTATGAGATTGCAAGTCCGTTTGTGAAGGTTCAAAAAGAGGGACAGTTTGGGTATGACAATCAGTTTCAGGCAAGATTTTTAAGTGTTCATGAATTTGGACATTCATTCGTTAATAAAGAAGTATACAAACACAAAGATAAGCTCGAAAAATTTCAGACCCTGTTTGAAAATTCAAGACTAAAGAAAGTGATGATCAAAACAGGAGGTTACGGTGATTATCAGACTTGTGTTGCTGAACATCTGGTGAGACTGGGTGAAATTCAAACGGCAAGAATTCAAAAAGATTTTGAAAGAGCAAAGAGGCTGGAAGAGTATCATTTAAAAAACAACTTTATTTTTCTTCTACCATTAGAGAAAAAATTGAGGGAATATAATTCCAATAGGAAAAAATATAAAACATTTGGAGACTTTGTTCCTCAATTGCTAGAGGTTTTTGAAAATAGCAGTATTGAATTTATCAATAATGCGTTGACGCAGGACCAGAAATAAAAACCATAAATTGCACCTAACTATGAATACAATAAACATTGATCTACACTGTGATCTATTATACCATTTATTAAGATCAAATTCAACCATTGATGATAAAGAGCTGGGTTGTTCATTACCTTATTTAAAAGAGGGGAATGTAAAGCTTCAGATAATGGCGATCTATTCTGGAACAGGTGCAGATAGCACAGTGTATGGATTAGAACAAAGCAAATTATTTTCAAATTTGATCAAAAATGAAAACTTTTTTCTCTTTGAGCACGAAAATTATAAAAATCCACAAAATGAAAATCGGGTGGGAGTCATTGCTTCCATCGAAAATGCTTCTTCTTTCTGTGATGAAACTGAAAGCCTGGAATCCGGTTTCAAAAAGCTGGAAACCATTATTGAGAACACACAGAAAGTTCTTTATATAGGAATTACCCATCACCTGGAAAACCGTTTTGGCGGCGGAAACAATGCTGAAGCAGGATTGAAAGAGGACGGAAAAGCATTAATTGATTATATTGCTGATAAAAAAATTGCTATCGACCTGGCTCATACCAGTGATCAGTTAGCATATGATATTTTTACCTATATTGATCAAAGAAATTATTCAATACCAATTCTGGCAAGCCATTCCAATTACAGAACAGTCTATAAGAACAACAGGAACCTACCTGATGAATTAGCCAAAGAAGTGATTAAAAGAAAAGGTTTGATTGGTCTCAACTTTATCAAGGATTATATTGACCTAGAAAATCCTGAAAAACTTTATGAACACATTCAGTACGGATTGGATCTGGGTGGGGAAAACAGCATAGCTTACGGAGCAGACTATTTTTATTGGAAAGACCATCCGGATAAATCACGCCATCCTTTCTTCTTTACAGGACATTCCAATGCTTCAGTATATCCTGAAATCAATAACGAGATCGAAAAGAGATTTTCATCTGAATTGGCAGAAAAAATCAGTCATGGAAATGTGTTGAATTTTATAGAGAATATCTATAAGTAAAACTTGCGTTTAGAATATTTAAGATCATTTTTTCTCTCGCAGATTTAGCAAAGCAGGCAGATTTTTTATGTGTATCTGTGGAATCAGCTCAATCTGCGAGAGATTAACATTAAAATAAATTCTTTGTTTTTAATGTTCAATTTTACATTAAATAAAATACCGTAACTTATTTTAAAATAAATATTTATGATATTCTATTTAATGTTTTCTTTTGTACTTCACTTTCTGCTTAATAATTTCAATTACATCTACATTATGGACTTTAGATTTGATCCATCCATGAATATCGATATAAAATAATGACCGTCTATAATATTCATTATTAGAGAACTCCTCCAGCTTTTTATCAAAACTTTCGAATGCTTTTTGTCTTTGGTCCAATACCTGATTATTCAGATTTTTAAAAAACTGAATGCTTTCAAAATGAAACGTTTCCGGTTTTTTCATTTTTTTGGCAAACTTAAGTGTGGAAGTGATAAATTCATCATAATCTTCATCATTTCCGGACTCATATTTTGACATTAAAATCAGGATTCGGGTATGGAATAGTAAATCCTCCTGTACATTGCCTTTCGACTCTATGATACGCATGGAGTATTCAATGGCTTTCTTATACATTTTACTTCCAAAAAACATGGCTGCCATCTTAAGATAAAGGATCATAAAATGATGCTCGTCAATTCTTTCCCGAAGCCTTTCCATTTTCAGTTCAACCTCCGGAATAAGCTTTGTTCCTGTAAAAAACTCACCCTTTACAAAATGAATATTCATTAATGTATTATAATGGGTAAGAAAGATAAGGGATTGAAGGTTTTCATTTTGAGAAAAATTTTCGGCATTAACCATGGTGTTGAAATTCTCAAAATTTTCCTCTAGAATATCAATATTCCCATACAGAAAGAGAATTTTCAAAAGGTAGGTATTGCCTTTTATATACCAAACGGGATGGCTATGGATCATCTCAGGATTTTTATGAAATAAATCCACCCATTGATAGGCATATTTCAGGGTATATTTATAATCTTGCAGAAGCTGATTTTTCCAGACATGAGCCTTAAAATACCAAAGTTTTTCAGTGAAATTCAATCTGTCAAATCTGATGTTTTTAATCTGAGCATTGAAAACTTCAAGAATTTCTTCTCTGTCTGCATCGTTTTTCACATAGCCATGAGTCAGCATTTCACTGTACAATTTCAGAGAAAGATTAGAGAGTTTCGTGGTATATCGGTTCTGTTTGCTGAGTTCCTGAGATTGCCTGATCAGCTCTTCAGCCCGTCCCTCAATACTTCGTGTAATGAATTGTGATTCAATTACTTTTTCGAGATCGATGATTTCGGAAGCAATACTTTTTTCGTCAAGTTCCAGGGCCGTTTGTTTTGTTTTGTCAAGAATTTTTAAGGCTTGCTTATAAAGCCCTTTTTGGTACAGGATGTTCGCGAAATCAAGCTGTTCGCGAAGCTGAATTCTATAATTCTGATGACTGGGATTCATACGGAGGCTTACCAGAATTTGCTTATAAAGGTGTGCCTTTAAATTTGAAAGCTGCTGTTTTGTAGATATTTTTTTCTCAATGATGATAGTTTCATCATACTCTTTCATCTTATCCATTTCAGAAAAAAGGAGCAAAAATTTAGCATCTACATTAATACCGAGACGGTTCACGTATAGTTTAAACTGCCGTTTCTCGGAGGTGGTCAATGACTTTACCAATACAAACAAAAAATCTTTCTGCAATTCTGCCATTGTAAATTTTTGGAATTTAAATAATTAATTTTCAAATAGATAAAACTATTTTTTCAACTATTGAATATTGTAATTTTCAGGAAAATTGAAAATTTAAAAATATTGCAAGCTGTAGTTTTGAACCAAAATTAAGTAAAAAACTTCATTTATGAATTCCGAAAAAATTGAAATTTTTGATACCACACTGCGAGATGGGGAACAGGTTCCAGGATGTAAACTGAATACAGAGCAAAAACTGATTATTGCTGAAAGGCTGGATGAACTAGGGGTTGATATCATTGAAGCAGGGTTTCCAATTTCCAGTCCTGGAGATTTTGAATCTGTTTCTGAAATTTCAAAACTGGTAAGAAATGCAAAGGTATGTGGATTGACAAGAGCCAATAAAAAAGATATTGATACAGCAGCTGAAGCTTTAAAGTTTGCAAAGAAACCAAGAATACATACCGGAATCGGTACTTCTGATTCTCATATCAAGTATAAGTTCAATTCAACAAGAGAAAATATTATTGAACGTGCTGCTGAAGCGGTACGCTATGCCAAGGCTTATGTAGAAGATGTAGAGTTTTATGCTGAAGATGCTGGTAGAACAGATAATGTTTATCTGGCTCAGGTGTGTGAAGCTGTAATAAAAGCAGGAGCTACTGTTCTGAACATTCCGGATACTACAGGATATTGTCTTCCTGAGGAGTATGGTCAGAAAATAAAATACCTGAGAGAAAATGTAAAGGGAATTGAAAAAGCAGTTTTATCATGTCATTGTCACAATGACTTGGGCTTGGCAACTGCAAATTCCATTGCCGGAGCTATCAATGGTGCCCGCCAAATTGAATGTACCATTAACGGATTGGGCGAAAGAGCCGGAAATACTGCCTTAGAGGAAGTGGTAATGATCCTGAAACAACATAAAGATTTAAATCTGTACACTAATATCAATCCAAGAATGCTGAATGAAATGAGTACAATGGTTTCCGACCTGATGGGAATGTCTGTGCAACCCAATAAAGCAATTGTAGGAGCTAATGCATTTGCCCACAGTTCCGGGATTCATCAGGATGGGGTGATCAAAAACAGGGAAACCTATGAGATTATTGATCCTGCAGAAGTAGGTGTAAATGCTTCGACTATTATTCTTACAGCAAGAAGCGGACGCTCAGCATTGGCATATCGCTTTAAGCATATTGGATATGATGTAACGAAGAATGAACTTGATTATCTGTATCAGGAATTCTTAAAGATAGCAGACCTTAAGAAAGAAATAGACAATGATGATCTAGCCTTGATCATGGAAGTCTGCAGCAGAAAAATAGTATAGGTTTGATTTAATTCAAGATAAAGTAAAAATGAACAACGATAAAAAAACACTTTTCGATAAGGTTTGGGATGCTCATGTGGTGGATACGGTACCGGACGGGCCACAAATTATTTATATAGACAAACATCTGATACATGAAGTAACAAGCCCACAAGCCTTTGCAGAACTTGAATCCAGAGATTTGAAAATATTCAGACCGGAGCAGATTGTCGCAACAGCTGATCATAATGTACCAACACTTCATCAGGAGCAGCCTATTCGGGATGAGCTATCAAGAAATCAAGTTCAGCAACTGACAGAAAACTGCCAGAAAAATAATATCGAATTATTCGGATTAGGGCATCAATATCAGGGAATTGTACACATTATTGCGCCAGAACTTGGCATTACACAACCCGGTATGAGTATTGTTTGTGGTGATAGTCACACTTCGACTCACGGAGCATTTGGAGCCATTGCATTTGGAATTGGAACCAGCCAGGTAGCTCAGGTTTTTACCAGCCAGTGTCTGTTGCTGAATAAACCGAAATCAATGAGGATTACCGTAAATGGTAAGCTTAATGAACATGTTCAGCCTAAGGACGTTATTCTTTATATTATTTCAAAAATCGGAACAGATGGCGGAACCGGATATTTTTGTGAATACGCAGGAAATGTGTTTGAAGAAATGTCTATGGAAGGAAGGATGACTGTCTGTAACATGAGTATTGAAATGGGAGCCAGAGGGGGAATGATTGCTCCTGATGATACTACTTTTAAATATGTACAAGGGCGAAAGTTTGCTCCAAAAGGAGAAAAATGGGCTGAAAAAGTAGCCTATTGGAATACCTTGAAGACTGATGAAGAAGCTGTATTTGATAAAGAATTGACCTTTGATGCTTCAGAAATTTACCCGATGATTACCTATGGAACAAATCCTGGAATGGGAATTTCAATTCATGAGGCTATTCCTTCACCAAAAAGTGAATCTGAAGCAAAAGCCTTACAGTATATGGGGCTGGAAGCAGGGCAGGCTCTTTCCAGTATCAAGGTGAATTATGTCTTCATAGGAAGCTGTACCAATGCAAGGATAGAAGATTTCCGTTCTGCAGCTCAATATATTAAAGGGAAAAGTAAATCAGATGCAGTAAGAGCATTAATTGTTCCCGGTTCACAGCAGGTGGTAAAGCAAATCTATGACGAGGGATTGGACAAAATCTTTAATGAAGCCGGATTCCAGATCCGTCAACCAGGCTGTTCTGCCTGTCTGGCTATGAATGATGATAAAATTCCTGAGGGAGAATATTGCGTATCTACTTCCAACAGAAATTTTGAAGGTAGACAGGGACAGGGAGCAAGAACCATTTTGGCAAGTCCGCTTACCGCAGCAAAAGCAGCAATAGAAGGTAGGATTTCAGCCTTTGAAAACTTAAATTAGATAGAGAAGTACATGCAAAAATTAGTTATTATAAAATCCCGTGCAGTTCCATTGCCGGCAGAAAATATAGATACGGATCAAATTATTCCGGCAAGATTTTTAAAAAGTATAGACAGAAAAGGGTTCGGAGAAAATTTGTTTAGAGACTGGAGATTTAATATTCATACAGGAGAACCAAATTCTGACTTTGTTTTAAACAATCCTAAATTTAGCGGTGAGATTCTGGTGGCAGGAAACAATTTTGGATGTGGAAGCAGTCGTGAACATGCTGCCTGGTCATTAACGGACTATGGCTTTAAAGTGATTATTTCCAGTTATTTCGCAGATATCTTTAAAGGGAATGCCTTGAATAACGGGCTTCTTCCCGTAAAGGTTTCTGAAGAGTTTTTAAAAGAAATCTTAGAAGGAATCAATGAAAATCCTGACAATGAAATTGCCATTGATGTGGAGTTACAGTCAGTTAGCTTTAAAGATACCACTGAAACCTTTGAGCTTGATTCTTATAAAAAAATATGCCTGCTAAACGGGTATGACGATATTGATTTTTTAATCAGCAGAAAACAGGCGATCACACAGTTTGAACTAAAAACACAGAAAACAAATGAGCAACAATTATTTTAAAATCGCGGTTCTTCCAGGAGACGGAATTGGACCGGAAATCATCAGTGAGAGTATCAAAATTCTGGATGTCATTGCAGAAGCTTTTCAATATAAGTTTCACTTCGACTATGGGTTGATTGGTGCAGAAGCTATTTTTAAAACCGGAGATCCTTTGCCTGAAGAAACGTTGAAGATTTGTAAGGAATCTGATGCTGTTCTTTTCGGGGCGATAGGAGATCCTGCATTTGATCATAATCCTGATGCCAAAGTAAGACCCGAGCAGGGATTATTGAAACTTCGTAAGGAATTGGGACTCTTTGCCAACATCCGCCCCTTAAAAACTTATGCTTCACTGATTGAAAAAAGTCCGCTTAAAAGAGAAATTATTGAGGGCGCAGATATTCAGATTTTCAGGGAGTTGGTAAGTGGAATTTATTTTGGCGAAAAATTTACGGATCCTGATGGCGGATATGCTTATGATGTTTGCAAGTACAGCCGTGAAGATATTCTTCCCATTGCTCATATGGCATTTCAGGAAGCTCAGAAAAGAAATAAAAAGCTTACCCTTATTGATAAGGCCAATGTTCTTGATACGTCAAGATTATGGAGAAAGATCTGTCAGGAAATTGCTTCAGAATATCCGGAGGTACAGCTTGATTATATGTTTGTGGATAATGCAGCTATGCAGCTGATTCTTAATCCAAAGCAGTTCGATGTTATTTTAACAGAGAATATGTTTGGTGATATTATTTCTGATGAAGCCAGTGTGATTGGAGGTTCTATCGGATTACTGCCCTCTGCATCCGTTGGTGAAAATAATGCATTATTTGAACCTATTCATGGATCTTATCCACAAGCAAAAGGAAAGGGCATTGCCAATCCTATTGCCTCTATTTTGAGTGTGGCTATGATGCTGGATCATCTTGGCTTACAGCCTGCAGCCAATAAATTGAGACAGTCTGTAGAACATGCCATTGAAAATAAATATGTTACCATTGACCTTAATACGAAGCAGTATTATTCTACCAGTGAAGTGGGAAGTTTTATTGCAGATCATATCAGGTATTCTGATAAGTCGTATTATAATTTTGAAAATGTAAAAATCGGAAAATCTACCATTGTATAGTTTTTAAAGTTCACTTAAATTAGGATAGTTAGAAGAAAGGTTCTGCCTCGTAATGAGACAGAACCTTTCGATTTTATTTAGTAATTGTTTTATAATAGTCTTAAAACTAGTAAGAAAAATGAAATTATTAAAATCTTAATGATTCATTTTACTCTTTGGTATTATCCGTTTTTCCTGATGTATTCTTGGAAGCTTTTTGGATGTCTTCTTTTTTAATATCAGGTGGATTAACCTTTTTCGAGGAAGCAGGTATATTCTGGAAATCCTGATTCTGTCCTTTAGTTTCTGCTGTATTGGCAGATTCTTTCTTTTTGCTATTTTCTTTTGAGACCATAACTTCAAATTTTAAATTTCAAAAATATTGAGAATATAGTCCAAAGTCTTTGCCAAAATACAAAATATTAATTATGCCTAATCGAACACACTTGTTTTTTCTATAAAAACTCTTGAAATGATACCTGAAATAAGCACAAGTGATATTATGAATATAAAAAATTGTGAAACCAGTTCATATATAATTGCTTTGTCTGCGTATTCGTCGTTTCTTTTTTGTTTAATAAATTTTATTATAGTTTTAATCTTGCCATAATTAAAAGCTGAATACAAAATAAATAATGAGCCTACTATAAAATTGATGAGCCATCCATTTGGCCCAAGAAAAATTCTATAATACACCAAAATTCCCGAAGAAAAAAATAGGAGCGAGCAGATTAAATTAATGATTTCTAATAATTTTATCATATATTTTACTAACTATAATCTAAAGTCCTAATATACCAACTTTTCCGGTTTCATCTTCTATGGTATAATTCAGGGCTTTGGCCAAAACGAAGATATTATTAAGATTCTCTATGAGCTGCTTACGTCCTTCGTTTCTTAATTGATTTTGGTCAATAGATTTAATAGCCGTTTCCTTAGCTTTAGCGGTTACATTTTTAATGTCTTTCTCTGAAATTCTATTGAAAAAAGAGTCATCCAGAGATTGGATTTCAACACTTGGTGTAATTCTTATATCTGCATCAGGAAGTTCAGTAATAACCAGTTTTTTATTGATGGAATCTACTTCAATCTTCATTTTATTCAGATCATAGGAAACCTGCGCAGTGGTCTTTGTATAAGTAATAATACTATTGCTTGATACTTCCTTACCCAATACTTCATATCCCATTTTGGTTTTCTGCATGCTGGAGCTGTTTTGCTCCATTACCACCATCTTATTCATCTTGGAGATCTGGTTGGTCAGGATATAATAATCCGATTTCTCCGTTTTTTCACCAAGGTTCAGGCAGGATTTAAGACCAAAGAACAGAAGGACCATGACCCCTGCACCTGCAACAAACGATATGATTGTTTTATTATTTCTCAAAATCTATTTAAAAATTTCTTTAATTACAGAAGAGTCATTCTTTTTCAGAATTTCAACCAAATCTCTTTCAATATAACCGCTGGTTGGCATTTCTACAATTCGTCCCACTTCCTTTCCATATCTTTTAAGGATAATGGTTGGTACTTTTTGTATATTATAAAGAGTTTCATCCCCCGCAGGAGATTCTTTTTTACGGTTAACCGCAATAATCGTCAGTTTATTCTCAGGATAGCCTATTTCTTCCAGTATTTTCATCAATCTTGGGAAATCTCTGTGGCTGTCCTCACACCACGTCCCAATGAACGTAATGATATTGTAGGTTCCCAGCTTTTCTTTTTTTAGTTCACTGATTGCCTTTTGGTCAAGGGCATACTCATCATGTTCCTTTACATACCAATCTGCGTAGGGCGCTTTTAAGAACTGCTCTTTTAGTTGGTTTCCCAAAAGCATTTTTCCATCCTTCTGAGTTTCAACCTCACGATTAACCACTACTTTTTGAGCACTAAGCTGCTGAGTAGCTAAAAATAAACTTGAAGTGGCAACAATATTTGTAATAAATTTTTTCATATTTTATTTCTCGATAATTGATTTTAAATCAGCAGGAGAGTAATATTTGTTTTTCAATACTTTATGGTCAGCCTTTCTGTATACATTAAATTTTTCTCCAGACTTTTCATAAAAAGATTCTACTTCCTTTTCTTTATAGAATTCAACAGTTTCATTGGCCTGCTCTTCATTATCACATGCTTTCGACATATTAGAACGCTGAACCTCGTTGAATAGCTCTACAAATTTATTGCCAAGTCCAAATTCCAGTACTGCACCACTTAAAACATACTGTAAATCACACAATGCATCAGCAATTTCTACGATATCATTATCTGCAATGGCTTGTTTCAGTTCATTTAATTCTTCCTGTAGAAGTTCTACTCTAAGATTGCATCTTTCTGGGGAAGGGATTTGTGGGGTGTCTAGAATAGGGGCTTTGAAAGTAGTATGGAATTCTGCTACTTGGTTCAAACTATCAATTTTATCCATGAAATTTTTTATTTATGACAAAGATAGAAAACGATTTGTTAATGGTAAAATGTACAGCGTAAAATATGCCTGTGAGAAAGAAAGAATAAGATATTTAAAAACACAAAAGCCACAATTTCAAAGTTGTGGCTTTTGTTTTAAAATTTATGGTTGGTATTCAATTATTCTGTTTCTTTATATTCCCAGATTCCGGAAATGTTTAAGACTTCTAATCCCGGCTGCCATTCACCATAGCTAAATACACAAATATATGTTGATGAGCAAGATGAACAATTGGTTCCGAAATATAAGGTGGGTAAATCATTTACCGTAAGTTCCCCAAAATGCTGCATTCTTTGTGAAGTTTCTGTAGTCATGCCGTGTTTCAATAGTTCAGCTTTTGACAATACTTTATCGTCGGCGTAGATTTGAAAGATTGGAAACCCTGATTGATATGGAGAAATTTCAATGGTATTTTCCTGGGTACAGTGACAGCAGGTGAAAGTAGTTTTTGCTGCAGGAATAGTTTCATCATTGATGAACTTATTCTTTGCAATAGTAGCCTTTTTACCAATGCTTATTTTTTTTGATATTGAATACATCTGAGTTTAATTTATTACTGAATAACGGTTCCTACCAAGTTATTGTATTTTCCGCTTGGACTTTTTTTGATGGTGATCTTTACATATCCTTCTTCAGCCAGTTTATTCCATGTTTTTTGAAATCCTGTTGTGATATCAATGGGAATTTTCCACATGGTTTGCTTACCGTTTCCTTTCTGATTAAACCAAGGGATAATATCGGCAGTTTGAGACTTGAAAGGGAGTGCATTGTTTAAAACATCAATTTCATAATAGAAATCATATTTATTTTCTTCCTGATTTAATGCTCTTTCCGTAAAAGTATACACATATCCATTGATGATTGGGCTGGTAAAACTTCCTCCTAAGGTAGGATTTCCGCTTCCGCTATAGTTAATGGCTCCGCTATATCTGTCATACTTTTGCCCTGCCAGAATAGGAACTTCATCTACGATATTGAATCCTCCATTTGCCGGAGGCCAACCGCCATTCAGGTTATTGGCTTTAAAGAGCGCTTCCAATTCTTTCCATTTGCCCTGCTTGTATAAGTCGTAGGCCTGATTTCTGATAGTTTGGTTTACTGTACCGTTTGTATCATAGGTTGCTGCAAGTTCATCAGCATTTTTATAGAATACAATTTTAACAGGGTTGGGGGGATTCTCAATCTCGTCTTCTCTGTCCGAACTACAGGCAATGGAAAAAGATGCAATGGTAAAGAAAAAAATGTACTTAAATAAATGTTTCATATATAAAAATTAAAATTATGTAGAAAATTTAGTCAGGTATTATCCGGGAAGAGCAGTAGAAATCTATTTTGATTTTTTTTCTCAATCATTGACAATGTTTTTACAGGACAACAATATTTTATCATGTTTTGATGTAGCATGTTTAAAGCAAAGTGTATCTACGAAAATAAATAACGAAAAAGTACCATAATGGTCAAGAAATAACCAATGAGTCTTCCCTTAAATACAAACTGGGTAAGCGGTACAATGCTAAGAATAGTATCGAGTGTAAATTTAATTAAAAAACTCAAATAGTAGTGATATTATTTTAAAATAAAGAAAATATTAAAAATTAGATGCATGTATAAATGTTTATAAGTGATTTTTATTTAAGATAATATGGTTTCTAAAAGATGGATCTATACACACAAAAAACGATTAAAATAATACGATAAGTAATTTTTTATTCTTGTTTTTTTGTTAATCTACCTTGGAAACGAGGCAGATTTTTACAGAATAAATACATCCAGTTTTCCTTAAGCGATTTGAAATAGCATAGGGGAATTTTGAAATTAAAATACCATTGTCATACTGAAAATATCCATTTGGCACTTAAAATAACTCTAATTTTTGAAGTATAAATTACTTGAACCGAGTCGTAGTGTAACTTGTTGTATATCAGAATTTTATGATGTTTTTATATTGTTAATATTCGCGAATATTAACAGCCATTTTGTTGTAGATGTAGAAACTTCAGTATATTTTTGTAACGTAAAAAAATGATGAAAAAAAGATTATACTAAATCATGGGATGATTCCCATTAATTCTTTGAGGAATTCCCAAGTCAGCTAATGACTTCCCCCAGAATTTTTTTTGAATGAATTTCTAGCATACAGTTGTTTTTTCATTTTAATTTAATTTTAATAACACGTTATACTATAATAGGGTAACAAAACAAGTATGAAAAAAAAATTATATTTATCAGTTATTGCATTTTTTTTTGCAGCAACTGTTTATTCTCAAGTCGGTGTAAATACATCTAATCCAGCTTCCAGCCTGGATATTACAGCAAAAAATGCAACAGGAAACAGTACTCATGTGGATGGACTTTTAATTCCAAGAGTGGATAGGGAAAGGGCTCAAAGTATGGCTCGTGTACCAGTTTCTACTATGATCTACGTTAATGATACTACAACGGGAACCATCACAGGAACAGCCGTAAATATAGATGCTGTCGGGTATTATTATTACGATGGTAATGTATGGAAAAAGTTAATACCTGCATCGGCCAATATGAATATTTATAATACCAACGGAAGCCTGGAAGGGAACAGGGTGGTCGATCAAGGAGATTATACATTGGCCTTTACAGGATCAGCAGTTAATCAATTCTCAGTGGATGGGGATAACCTGTCTGTAGATGCTTCAAACCACAGGGTAGGGATAGGTACCGCTTCCCCACAAAAAAAATTACATATTAATGGAAGTTTGCAGCTTACTGATGAACTGAATGTAGGCGGAAGCGCTACTTCACAGGGTTCATCCGGAACGGTTAGTCAGGTTCTTACTTCTAATGGGGGCGGAGCAGCTCCTTCCTGGGAAAGATCCAAGACAAATTTAGTAATTGGAGGATTAGAAGCAGGGTCTGGTATTGATATTCCTTTTGTCCACGATGAAGCATTAAGATATACCGGTGTTTATATTACATTACCACCCGGGAAATGGATGATTACTACGATTCAAATGACTGATATTCAAGGTAATTTAGGAATTGATGACTGGATGTATGTCAGAACTATATTTTCTGATCAAAACTTAAACATAGGAGATGAGGGAACATGGACACTTGATATAAAGGCAGCTCCCTGGATATGTTTTAGGTTAAAAGGATCAGAAGCAGGGTTGCCGAATTATCAAGTTTCTGTTATTCAAGGGAATACTATTATTGAGAATACATCAGGAGGTAATAAAACGTATAGATATTTGGCAGGAAGGACCGAAACAAATAGATCAATCCCTACCACTAAACTATCTAAATTTGGAAATTATCATGACGAAACTTCTATTTTTGCCATTGCTCTCAATTAATAAATATTTTTTACAACAGTGACTTACTATTTGTGAAGAATAGAAACTGATGTTTTGCGTCAGCCAATCAGGTTATTTAAATAACGCAATTGTCTTAACATAATACTTAATAAAATGGTATGAACCTCAATTGAGGTTCATACCATTTTATTTTTAACAAGCCTATATTGAATAGACTATTAAGATCATTTCATAGTCGCGATCATCCCGCGATAAAAGGGAGATTTTAATATTCTTTATTTTTTAATAAATCTTTTGGCAAATTTTCCAACCTGAAGTACATAGGTACCTTTTACCAATCTGCTTACATTGAGAGTGCCGCTCTGAAGAGCGCCCTCCATTACTAGCTTTCCTGACATATCATAAATTTTATACTCTTCATTCTTCGTATTTGAAAGGGTAAGTATATCTTTCACCGGATTAGGATAAAGCTTAATCTCTGTAGATCCTGCCAGTGTTGTTTCTGAGGTAGACAATTCACTTGCTGTTACGGAGATATTGGCATTATTCACATCAAAGAAGATATGATTGCTTCCTTTCACCATAATTCTTCCTGAGGTAGTTGCAGCATTAGGAATTGTTACCGCTTCGGATCCATCATTTGGGGTTCCGGCTAATAGAGTAGTCCACGAATCTCCGTTGTCAGTTGACCAAAGAATATCTACATTCGCGGCATTGATATTGTTAGCCGTAGTTCCTGCTACATTCCATGTTATAGTCTGTGAACTGCCTCCTGTATAAGAAGAAGCGCTGTTTTGTGAAGTTATTGTGAAAGGTCCAGCAGCAGCATTCACGGTGATTTTAGTATCATCTGAGCTGTTTCCGGCACCTCCTAATTTATTGTCTCTTACTGTAAATCTGAAATTAAGATCTCTTGCTACAGAAGATAAGGCCTCTACGTTAATTTCCATTCCCGCCGTAGTGGTTGCTCCTGCCAGAACAGAGGCCATTCTTGGAAAATATCTTACAGGAGAAGCTGTAGGGACCCATGATCTGAATGTAGGACCTGCTGTTTTTGTAGCAGTAGCAGCAGAATTACTTCCTGTTTGGGAAGAAGTTCCTTTATCCACCTGTTCCCAGATATAAGTAAGAGAATCTCCGTCTGCATCAGTTCCGGTACCTGTTAACACAAAAGGGGTACTTTTAGGAATCGTATAATCCAATCCTGCATTGGCTGTAGGAATTGTATTAGCCGTTGGTGTATTGACAGAACAGGTTTTTGCCTTAATGGTATTTGTAATTTGTTCTATACTTCTGGCATGAAAAAACGGATCTGAATTTTTTTGAACATCATATGGTGTAATGCCTGCATATCCCATAATAGTGGACCCTGAACCCGGTTCTACGGGCTGTAAACTTGATTGAGAAGTATAAGACCATGTGTGGTTTCCACCAAATTGATGCCCCATTTCATGAGCTACATAATCAATGTCAAAGGTATCTCCGGACGGGATTCCATTGGCAGGAGATGTGTATCCGCTTCCTTTATAATCGTTAGGATAAGTTATTCCTTGGTATACATAAGTAGACATGTCATTGCTGCAGATACAACCTATGCATCCTGCATTACCACCACCACCATCTTTACCAAACAAATGGCCTATATCAAAGTTTTCATTGCCAATGATAGAACTTAGTGCATTCATAAGTTCGAAATTCCATTTATCCATTTCTAAAGAGTCAGAATAGGGATCTCCGGAAGCATTGGTATAAATAATTGCATCATTGTTAGGAATAAGTACCATTCTTGCTGCAAAATCATTTTCAAATATTGCATTTACTCTTGTCATGGTATTGTTCATGGCAGCCAAAGCCTGTAACTTTGTTCCTCCGAAATAGGTTGTATATTCTCCGGTACATGAAAGTGCCAGTCTGAAGGTTCTCAATACAGCATCATTGGCATTTTTAGCTGTATTTGTATTAGAAGTTCCTTTTTCAGCAGTTTCAAGTACTTTACATTCCAGTTTATTTAAATCGTCTCTTCTGTCAGACTTTTTATAAACAACATAGGTAGAAAGATCCTTGGTGTAAGGCTCAATAAAAACAGCGGATTTATCTCCATATATCTCCATTGAGGAGAGCCCTAGAGGAGAAATACTAAAATAAACTGTTGAAGATTGATCTTCTATTCCTTGGCCTATATAAGATTTAATATCCGGATACTTTGCTGCCAATTCAGGATCAAAATTGGAATTTTCAGTGACTCTAAAGTTCTCCATTTTTCCTACTGAATTAGGAAACGAAATAATAATCTCTGATTTTTCTGTTAATCTTTTTGGAGTTCTTGCTAGTAAACTTTTCAAACTATTGATGTCCAGGTGAAAAAGTCTTGGGCCATCAATACTTGACATGTTTTCAAAGATAGATGAAGATTTTTTTTGAGTTCCCTTGGTCCATAGACGGTCTGTTTGTGCAAAAGAAAGACCTGACAGGACAAGCATTCCCATCATTAATAGTTGTTTTTTCATGTTGCCGTGAATTTTTTGTAGGTCAAAACTAGCAAAAATATTAGTAAGAAAATAATTTTTCTTTAGAATAATTCAAAATAAGGAATAAGAAAAATATTTAACTTATTGATTATAAATAGATAAAAAGGCTGCCCTTGTACAGAGCAGCCTTCACATCGTTTAAAATTTTAATAGACTATTAATTCTTAATGAATCTCTGAGCCTTTTCTCCGATCTGGATCATGTAAGCTCCCTTAATCAAGCCGCTTACATTTACAGAACCTCTTTGAAGTTTTCCTGAGTCAATTAGTTTTCCACCCATATCTAAGATCTTATAATCTTCAGATGTCGTATTTGAAATATTTAATATGTCTTTTGCAGGGTTAGGATATAACTTAATACCTGTGATCAAATCTTTGGTATTACTAAGTTCACCTCTTCCGGAAGAAACAATATTAAGTGTATAATCCTCAACTTGTCCATATGTATAAGCCTCACATGAAGAAGTAGGGATAGAACTATATTTCATCATTACTCTCATTCTTGTAGAACCTACAGTAGCAGTTGCCGGAATCGTAATAGATCCTGTAACCGGAGTTGTTGTGGAACCGGCTTTTGACCATGCTAGTTCTCCACTGTCTGTAAAGTCTCCATCTCCATTATAATCAATGTAAACAGCATATGCTTCACTATATTTTGTAGAAGTCCAAACTGGTGTGATTGATAGCGTATAAGCACTTCCTCTTGTAACGTTTGTTGAAATAGAAGTGAAGTTTTCATACCCTGCCGTTCCTGTTGAAGTGTTATTAATTGTTCCGAATTTCACATTTCCTATTCTTTCATCTGCTGTATTGGAGGCAGAAGATGAACAATAAGTAACAGTTCCCCCTCCAAGAGTAGTAACACTTACGGTATTACTTGAAGAAGAAGCATTACCTGCTGCATCTTTTGCTTTCACGGAGAAACTATACGTGGTAGAAGGTGTCAACCCTGTTGCTGTATACGTGGTAGATGCTGTAGAACCAATTAATGAAGCTCCTTGATATACATCATATCCCGTAACGCCTACATTATCTGTAGCTCCGGACCAGGAAAGGTTAGTGCTTGTTGATGTTGTGCCTGAAGCAGCAAGAGTAGGAGCGGTTGGTGCAATAGTATCAGGAGTTCCTGAACCTGCATTTACAGAAATATTAGCATTATTTACATCAAAGAAAATATGGTTAGAGCCTTTTACCATAAGTCTTCCTGTGGTAGTGGTAGCGTTAGGAATAGTTACCGCTTGCGAACCATCATTTGGAGTTGCTGATAATAGAGTAGTCCATGTATTTCCGCTGTCCGTTGACCAAAGAATGTCTACATTAGCTGTATTTACTCCGTTTGCAGTAGTTCCTGCCACATCCCAAGTTATGTTTTGAGAGCTTCCTCCAGTGTATGTTGTTGATGAGTTTTGAGAAGTTACAGTAAACGGACCAGCAGTTCCATTAACAGAGATTACTGCATCGTCTGAATTATTTCCTGAACCTCCGGACTTGTTATCCCGAACAGTAAATCTGAAGTTCAATGTTCTGGCTACTGAAGAAAGAGCTTCAACTGTAATTTCAGAACCTGCTGTGGTGGTTGCACCTGCTAAAACAGAAGCCATTCTTGGGAAATATCTTGTAGGTACAGTAAGGGGAGTCCATGATCTGAAATTAGGGCCTGAAGCTTTTGTTGCACTCGCGGCAGAACTAGCCCCTGTTTGAGATGAAGAAGCATTATCCATCTGTTCCCAGATATAAGTTAAAGAATCTCCGTCAGCATCAGTTCCGGTTCCTGTTAATACAAATGGTGTTCCTTTTGGAATTGTGTAATCTAATCCTGCATTAGCTGTAGGAATTGCATTTCCTGTATTTGTATTTACAGAACAGGTTTTTGCTTTAATATTATTGGTAATCTGCTGAATACTTACCGCATGGAAAAAGGCGTCAGAGTGAGGCTGAACATCCTGACCGGTAATTCCGGCGTATCCCATAATGGTTGATCCTGATCCCGGTTCCATATTGACGCCTGTTCCTTCATTTCCATGAGAGAACGTGTGGTTTCCACCGAATTGATGTCCCATCTCGTGAGCAACGTAATCGATATCAAAGTTATCTCCTGATGGAATTGCATCTGCAGGTGAAGTGTATCCGCTTCCTTTTGATCCGTTTGTACAGATACAACCGATGCAGCCTGCATTTCCTCCACCTCCGGAGGCTCCAAATAAGTGCCCGATGTCGTAGTTAGCTTCACCAATCACCGAAGTCAGAGTGCTTTGTAATTGAGAATTCCAACTACTCATACCAGAGGAAGCAGAATAAGGATCCGTAGAAGCGTTGGTATAAATGACAGCATCATTATTGGCAATCAGTACCATTCTTGCTGCAAAATCTTTTTCAAAAACACCGTTCACACGGGTCATGGTATTGTTCATTGCTGCTAAAGCCTGCGCTTTTGTACCTCCAAAATACGTGGTGTATTCTCCGGTACAAGACAATGCCAATCTGAATGTTCTTAATTTAGCATCATCAGCATTTGGTCTTGCTGCAATATTGGCATTGGTTACCCCTTTTTTTGCAACATCTATTACTGTACATTCAAACTTGCTGAGATCATCTTTCTTGTCTGATTTTTTGTAAACAACATAGGTAGAAAGATCTTTGGAATAAGGTTCAATAAATACGGCAGATTTATCTCCATATATCTCCATAGAAGATAATCCGAGTGATGAAATACTGAAATATACCGTAGAGTTTGGATCTTCAAGACCCTGTCCCACATAGGATTTAATATCCGGATACTTTGCCGCCAGCTCCGGAGTGAAGTTGGAATTCTCTTTCACTTTAAAACTTTCCATTCTGCCCTCAGAATTTGGAAAAGAAATGATGAGTTCTGATTTTTCGCCAACTGCCAGTCTTTTTGGAGCTTTTGCTAAAGCATTTTTTAATCCGTTAATATCCAGGTTGTATACCTTTGGGTTTTGGATACTGGATTTGTTCTCAAAGATCTCCGAAGATGTTTTTTTGGAGTTCTGAGACCATAGACGGTCAGTTTGTGCGTAGGAAACACCTGTGATCAGGAGCATTCCAATCAGGGTTAATTGTCTTTTCATATTAAATATTTGTTTTTGTTATGGTAAATCGAAATTAATAAAAAATATGTTACGAAAAACAAAAATTTTTATGAAAAATTTAGAATATTCATTTAATATATTATGCGATACATTGAATATAATTGAAATAAAGTGGAGTTAAAATAGAAATGACATACGTAAAACACGTATGCCATTTCATTTATTAGTATAATAATTTTTTAATTACATTTTATCATCCGCAGTAGGGCCGTAAAGTCCGGGAACCTTATTTCCCGTGGATCTTAAATAAACGACCAATTCACCTCTGTGATGGTACAAATGATTATAAAGAAAGCCTCGTACTACCTGAATTTTCGGGGATGGAGGAAAGAGAATATTTCCATGCATTTCCATTTTCCATTCATTGAAATAGGTGCTTTCGTCCGAGTCTTCCAGTACTTTCTGTGCCTGGGCTACATTTTCTTCAAATTTTGCAACAATCTTTTCAGCCTTGGAAATATCGCCTTTATCATACCGGTATTCTCCCATGTCAAAGACATCCTTATTGAAAGTAGATTCATACCAGTTGTATACTTCAGCAATATGAGAGGCCAGCTGAGCGGTCGTCCAGTTTTTTTCGGACGGCTTCCAGTCTAAGGCACTGTCAGGAATTGCCTTTAAAATTTTTCTGGTGTTCTCTGCTTCATACAGAAATTCACCCAAAAGAGCCTGTTTTATCATTTGTATGAGGGTTAAAATTATCTTGTAATATCTCTTCCGATCACCAATCTCTGGATCTCAGAAGTTCCTTCACCAATCGTGCAAAGCTTAGAGTCTCTGTAGAATTTTTCAGCAGGAAAATCTTTTGTATATCCATAACCTCCAAAGATCTGAACAGCGTTGTTGGAAATTCTTACACATGCTTCAGAAGCATATAATTTTGCCATAGCTCCTTCCTTAGTCATCTTTTGTTTTGCATTTTTTAGAGTTGAAGCTCTTTGGATAAGAAGTTCAGCAGCATCAATTTCTGTTGCCATATCAGCAAGCATAAAGTTGATTGCCTGGAATTCAGAGATTGATTTTCCAAACTGATGTCTTTCTTTTGCATATTTTAAAGCAGCTTTATAAGCTCCTCTTGCTGTACCTAAACTTAATGCAGCAATGGAAATTCTACCACCATCCAATATTTTCATGGCTTGCTTGAATCCTTCACCTACCTCACCTAAGCGGTGCGAGTCTGGTACACGTACATTATCGAAAATAAGTTCTGCTGTTTCAGAAGCACGCATTCCTAATTTATTTTCTTTTTTCCCCGATGCAAATCCTGGCATTCCTTTTTCTAAAACGAAAGCTGTAGAGTTATTTTTAGCTCCTACTTCACCTGTTCTTGTCATTACTACAGCGATATCTCCTGAAATAGCATGGGTAATGAAATTCTTTGCTCCGTTGATGATCCATTCATCTCCATCTTTTACAGCAGTGGTAGACATACCTCCGGAATCTGAACCTGTATTATGTTCTGTTAATCCCCAAGCTCCGATTACTTTTCCGGATGCTAGCTGAGGAAGCCATTTATTTCTTTGTTCTTCATTTCCAAACTCATAAATATGATTTGTACAAAGAGAATTGTGTGCAGCTACAGAAAGACCAATAGATGGATCTACCTGAGAAATTTCGTCCAGAATAGTAACATACTCGTGATAGCCTAAACCGGAACCTCCGTATTGCTCAGGAACTACAATCCCCATAAATCCCATTTCTCCTAATTGATGGAATAGGTCTTTTGGAAATGTCTGGCTCTCATCCCACTCCATAATATTCGGTCGGATATTCTTCTCTGCAAATTCTCTAGCTGTCTCCGCTATCATTTTGATGTTGTCAATTGTCTCTGTGTTCATATAGATAATAGTTAGTTCCCAAAGATAATTAAATTGACGGAATGCTAAAGAAAATTATTGCATTCATAATACTACAGCGTTCAATATTTTAATTTCCAATTTTTTATGGTTTGAGAATTAATGTTTTCTTAATAAGATATTCAAACTTTTACATATTTTATTTTGCTATTTTAGCCTCCCAATTTAAGGTATGAAAAAAATTCTACTTCCTATAATTTTAATTTCCTCTTATATTTCCGCACAAGTACCTGCAGGATATTATAATGGAACAGCTGGGTTAACGGGGTATGCCCTAAAATCAAAGCTTCATGATATTATTTCGGATAAAATGATCAACTGGCATTATGATGACCTGAAAGTGCTTTATAACCAGACTGATCTTGACAAATATTATGATCATGATGCTTCCAATACGCAATATCTGTTGGATATCTATTCGGAAATACCTTCGGGACCGGATGCTTATGAATACAAGACTGATCAGCTCATAGCCGGTGCAAGTGGTGAGAGTTTGGGGTATAACAGGGAGCATATGATGCCGCAAAGCACATTTAGTACAAGCTCGTCTATTAGTGATTACCCTATGTATTCGGATCTTAATTTCATTATTCCTGTGGATGCCTATATCAATCAGCGAAGGAACAATTATCCCTATGGAATAGGAAATAATACGAATCATTATATTTTCACCAATGGTTCGAGAATGTCTAATGCGGCTATTCCAAACTATCCTTATGCAGGAAGAGTCTATGAGCCTATTAATGAATTTAAAGGCGACATTGCAAGGACTTTGTTATACTTTGCAGTAAGATACGAAGGAAAACTTGGGTCGTTTAATACGGCCTATACTACCTCAGCAAACATAACACCGACAACGGATCAGTGTCCACTTGACGGAACTGAAGAAAGGGCTATTGATCTTCCGTACGTTGCCATGCTGAAACAATGGAGTGCAGCAGATCCTGTTTCGCAAAGAGAAATAGACAGAAATAACAGCATCTATACAATACAAAAAAACAGAAATCCATTTATAGATCATCCTGAATGGATTGATATGATCTGGTCTGAAACTCCTGACACTATTGCTCCGGCGGCTCCCGGGTCTCTGGTTTCAACACAGCAAAATGCTTATTTTGTGAATTTGAATTGGGCAGCTTCTCCCGATACGGATGTTTTAGGATACCGAATATATATGAATGGCTCAACAACACCTGTAGCAGTTACAAAAGGAACTTCTATAAGCATAGATCACCTGAGCCCGTCAACAACCTATACTTTTACAGTAAAGGCTTTTGATAAAGCCTATCTGGAATCTCCATTCAGTAATACGGTTACCGCTTCTACAATTGCTTCAGATTCATATGCTCAGGATCTTATGATTACAAAGTATATATCAGGAACCAATACAGATTTTATTAAGAATAATGCTTTGGAAATCGTTAATAAAACAGGACACGAAGTTAATTTGAATAATTACAGAATCAATATCCAGTTTAAAAATAACAGTTCAGGAGCTATCTATAGTGGAGATACCTATGAACTGGAGGGTAAAGTAGGAAACAATGAAACATTTGTTATTTTGAATCCAAAATCTACTTTATCATGCTATACCAATGATCAGGCAAAATTTGTAACAGCTTCTGATCCCATGAAATTTTCAGGAGAAAATTATGTAGAGCTTGCTTATAACAAGACCGTTACTGTAGATGCTATTGGAGTGAAATATACCACCAATAATAACGGAAATGTATCTTTATATAGAAAAAATATAATCAATCAGCCTGCAGGTACATTTAATATCAGTGAGTGGGATTCTTATTCGTCCAATTACTGTCAGAATCTGGGAGGCACTTTATCCACTACAGAATTGATTACTTCCAATAGCGAGCTTAAAATCTATCCAAATCCTGTTGATGATCATCTTTTTGTAAGCGGTGATGTAGAAAAAGTTAAAATAACTCAAATTATTGATCTTTCCGGAAAAGTGATTTATATCGAAAAAGATCCTTTTAGAAATAAGAAAAATATTTCTGTACAATGGCTTCCAACAGGAATGTATATCCTTAAGGTTGATGATAAGGTGTTTCAATTTATTAAGAAGTAGTAGAGAAAGCTATTTTTTTACTTTTTCACAATTTTAAGATTTTAGCTAAGGCCTTAAAAACCTTGTGTTTATCATATCATCGATATAAGCAGATTCACTAATAATCAATATCTATAAGTGTTTCTGCTTATATTTTTTATTTATAAGTAATTATGCTTATATTTGCAGTATGATAGCGGTCATTACCGGTGATATTATAAATTCACAGCATGCGGACACTGAAGTTTGGATTACCAAGCTTAAAAATCTTCTCGAAATCTGGGGAAGCGCTCCTGGCACATGGGAAATCTACAGAGGAGATGAGTTTCAGTTCAAATGCAATATCGGTGACGTTTTTTGGCATTTTCTAGCCATAAAATCACTTATTAAAAGTCAGGAAAATTTAGATGTAAGGATTGCCATTGGTATAGGTGAAGAAAGTTTCTCATCCGAGAAAGTCACCGAATCCAATGGAACAGCCTATGTAAACTCCGGCAGATTACTCAACGACCTTAAAAATGACGGGCACACTGTTGCTATCAAAACTTCCAGTGATTCTGTGGACAGGGATTTGAATATCTTATTGAAATGGTCATCCAAGGATTTTGATAACTGGACAATGGCTACGTCAGAGATTATTCATGAAATGATCATGAATCAGGATATTACACAAGAAGATCTTGCTAAAAGATTTGCTATTTCACAGTCTTCTATAAGCCAGAGACTGAAACGAGCTAACTATGAGCTCATCGTGGAAACCAACCAGTATTTCAGAAAGAAAATCTCAGAACTATAAGCATGATCTTTATCAAACTCATATTGGCACATCTACTCGGAGATTTTATACTTCAGCCAAATTCATGGGTTGCTGATAAGGAGAACTATAAACTGAAAAGTAAGTTTTTATACTTTCATGTTCTGATTCACACCGTTTTAAGTTTTATTTTCCTTTGGGATTTACAATTGTGGTGGGTTGCTGTCTTGGTAGGGGGTACTCATTTTATTATTGATGCAGCAAAGCTTAGCTTTCAAAATGTAAAAACAAAGAAAAGATGGTTTTTCATTGACCAATTACTCCATGTTTTGGTGATTGCAGGAGTTTCTTTCTATTTTCAGGAATTCAGCTTCAGTTTTTTACAAAATCAGGAATTTTTAAAGATCATTATGGCAGCATTGTTTCTGACAACGCCCGCTTCCATTTTTATCAAACTACTATTGTCGTCCTGGACACCCGCTCCGGATGGCCCAAACAATATTCAAACCGAATCTTTATCAAGTGCCGGAAAATATATCGGAATTTTAGAACGCCTTTTGGTATTTACCTTTATCATGGTAAATCACTGGGAAGGCGTAGGTTTTATGGTGGCTGCCAAATCTGTTTTCAGATTCAGCGACCTAGCACAGGCAAAACAGAGAAAACTTACAGAATATGTATTAATTGGTACATTGCTAAGTTTTGGACTGGCTGTCTTAACAGGAATAATAATAAAGTAAATCAATAAATCTAACTACAATTTAGAAAGTAAAATTATGAGTCAAAAGAAAGAAATGTTGTACGAGGGGAAAGCAAAACAAGTATTTGCTACCGATAATCCTAATGAAGTAGTAGTACGTTTCAAAGACGATGCTACAGCATTTAACGCTCAAAAGAAGGGTCAGGTTGACCTGAAAGGGGAAATGAATAACGCGATTACTACCCTTATTTTTGAATACTTAAATGAAAAAGGAATCAAAACTCATTTCATCAAACAATTGGACGAAAGAGAGCAGTTGGTGAAAAAAGTATCTATCATTCCTTTGGAAATGGTCGTAAGAAATTACTCTGCAGGAAGTATGGCACAAAGATTAGGAGTAGAAGAAGGAATTAAATCTCCTGTAACAATCTTCGATATCTGCTATAAAAAAGACGAATTGGGAGATCCGCTTATCAATGATCACCATGCTGTTTTCTTAGGTGCAGCTACCTACGAGGAACTTGATGAAATGTATGAATTAACGTCAGATATCAATGAAATCCTTATCGACCTGTTTGACAAGATCAATATCATCCTGGTAGACTTCAAAATCGAATTAGGAAAAACTTCAGATGGTGAAATTATTCTTGCTGATGAAATTTCTCCTGATACTTGCAGACTTTGGGACAAAGACACGATGAAGAAACTGGATAAAGACAGATTCAGAAGAGACTTAGGTGAAGTTACTGAGGCGTATGTTGAGATTTACAACCGTCTTAAAAACCTTCTACAGAAATAAGATTTCGGATATTAAACATCAGGTATCAGATGTTTATTCTGAAAATTGCTTTGTTGGTTATAACAAAATTAAAATTTGAAGTTAACTTAGACTAATTTCTAACATCTAATATCTAACTTCTAATCATTAGAAAAAATAGAAATGAAAAGTTTAGACATTCATAAAAGTGAATATTTAAAACAGTTTGAAAACCAGACCTACGGAAGAAATCTTTTCAGAACTCAGGAAGAGGAAAGATTAGATGCTCCTAATGAGGAATGTGGGATCTTCGGATTGTATTCAGACAATGATCTGGATACGTTCTCTCTTTCACAGTTCGGGCTTTTTGCACTACAGCACAGAGGCCAGGAAGCTTGTGGTATTTCTGTCTTAAAGGATGGAAGAATTACCAATATGAAAGATGAAGGACTGGTTTTAGATGTTTATAAAGACATTCAGGAACCTGAAACTTTTATGGGAAATTCTGCAATTGGACATACTCGCTATACCACTGCAGGAGATAAAAAGAAATATAACTTCCAGCCATTTTTCGCCAAAAACGAATATGACCAGATTATACTTTCCATAGCACACAATGGTAACCTTACCAATGCCAAGGAACTAAAACATGAATTAGAAGCTGAAGGCGTAGTTTTCAGAGCAACTTCCGATTCTGAGGTTATCTTGAGACTGATCCAGAAAAACCTTGACCTGGGACTTCGCGGAGCTATTAAAGCTACCATGGAGAAAATTGAAGGGGCTTATTCTGTAGTAGGAATGACTAGAAATAAATTCTTTGCATTCCGAGACTTTAATGGTATTCGTCCATTGGTTTTAGGAGCAATTGATGAAAATTCTTATGTAGTTGCATCAGAATCTGTGGCATTAGATGCCGTAGGTGCGCAGTATGTACGCGACATTCTTCCGGGAGAAATCATTTATACAAATGAAAATGAACCTGGAAAACTTCAGTCTTATATGATGGATGAAGCAAAGGGTAAACAAAGAATCTGCTCATTTGAGTACATCTATTTTGCAAGACCTGACTCTACCTTAGAAAACATCAATGTTTATGAGATCAGAGAAAAGTCTGGTGAAAAAATATGGGAACAAGCTCCTGTAGATGCAGATCTAGTGATTGGAGTTCCGGATTCCGGAGTTCCTGCTGCTATTGGTTTCTCTAAGGCGTCAGGGATCCCTTTCCGTCCAGTATTGATTAAAAACCGATATATTGGAAGGAGCTTTATTGTTCCTACTCAGGAAATGAGAGAAAGGGTAGTTAATCTAAAATTAAACCCGATTATTTCAGAAATGAAAGACAAAAGAGTAGTTATTATTGATGACTCTATTGTTCGTGGAACAACCTCCAAAAGGTTGGTTAAAATTCTAAAAGATGCCGGAGTAAAAGAGATTCACTTCAGAAGTGTTTCTCCACCAATTATTGCTCCATGTTATCTGGGAATTGATACCCCTTCAAAGGATGATCTTATTTCGGCAAACATGTCTACAGAAGAACTTAAAAACTATTTAGGAGTGGATTCTTTAGAATTTTTAAGTATAGACAACCTAAAGACCATTTTAGGATCTTCCAATCACTGCTTCGGATGCTTTACAGAAGAATATCCGGTAGGAAAAGGAGAGGAGGTAGAATTATTCAATTAATTTTATTAAAATAAAAACAAGAGAGTCAGTTATAACCTGACTCTCTTTATTTAGGCGAATATAGCATAACCTTAATATTCCTGTATTATACAGTATACATGCAAGTTTTAATTTTGTAAGATTAAAATTTCAGAATATGAAAAACGTATTTCTCACAGGTCTTTTTTTTGTATGTACCCAATTTTACTTCTCCCAGTCTTTCGATAAGCAAGCCCATCGCGGAGGAAAATCTCTCTATCCTGAGAATACAATTCCGGCAATGAAGAATGCTCTAAAAATGAACATTAGAACATTGGAAATGGATCTGGCCGTTACAAAAGATAAACAGGTCATCCTTTCCCATGATGCTTTTCTTTCACCAGAATTAATAACAAAGCCGGACGGAACCTATATTCCAAAAGATTCCGGTTTTTACTACAAAATTTATGAAATGCCCTATGCGAAGATTCAAACATTTGATGTTGGGCTGAAGAAACTTAATAACTATCCTGATCAGAAGAAGATAAAAGCTAAAAAACCTCTTTTTTCTGAAGTGATAGATGCTTGTGAGACGTATTCCCGTGAATTGAAAAGGCCTTTGCCCATTTATAATATTGAAACAAAAACGCGCCCTTTCTCAGATAATATCTTTCATCCTGAACCAAAAGAATTTGTAGACTTGATGATGAAGATTATTGTTGAGAAAAAGATTCAGGATCGGGTAATTATTCAGTCTTTTGATCCCAGAACCCTGGAGATTATTCATAAAGAATATCCTAAAATAATGACAGCTTTATTGGTAGAAAAGGTTGATGACAGAAAACTGGCTCAGCAGCAGGCTCATTTCAAAAATATACCTGCAGAAAAATTTAAGCTGTATCCCAATCACATGAATGGGGTAGCAGGAGATATGACGTTCCTAAGTTTTACTCCAACTGTATATAGCCCAGATCATACTCTTGTTACTCCCAAACTTGTACAAGAATGTCATACATTGGGCATGAAGGTCATCCCATGGACTGTTAATACGAAAGAAAGATTACAGGAATTGAAAGATATGGGAATAGACGGAGTAATCAGTGATGATCCTAGAATATTTCAATAGTTTTTCATATTTTACTTGAAAAAATAAATAGCCGGAAGAAAAATTCTTCCGGCTATTTTATCAATGCAGAAAACTGCATCTGGAGTTAAAAAATTGGTTTATTCTTATTAGAATTTATAGTTCACGCCTAACTGGAAAACTCTGTTGTTGTTTTCAGCAGCAGGTCTGCTCTTGTCAATCTTTGTCAAGCTATTTACATATCTTGCGTTGATACCGATGTTAGAAGTAATATCATATCCTAAACCAAGGCCTAAACCAAAGTTGAATTTGTTAATCTGGTCTTTATCGATATCCTCAGAGTGAGAGCTTGTAGTGGTAGTGGTAATTCCTCCTGTAGTACTTGCTACAGTAGCTTCGCCTTTATTTTTACCATTAATGAAATAACTGAATTCAGGTCCAGCTTCAATATAGAATTTTTCTGTTGGTCTCATCTGAACCATTAACGGAACAGAAATATAATTCATTGTTACTTTATCCTGTAACTTAGTTTTTACATTTGTTGTACCATTATCAGTTTCTAAAGAAGAGATTACGTCTCTTGAACCCATTTGGTTATATAATACCTCAGGTTGGAAGCTAAAGTGCTTAGAGATTGGAATATTCACAAAAGCACCTGCGTGGAAACCTAATTTCTGGCTATTCATACCAAATTGTTGTTGGCTGAAATAAGCAGAGTTACCTCCAGCTTTAATACCAAATCTTACAGGCTGAACGTCTTTTTTAAGAGGAGATGTATTGGCTGTTGTTGTTTCTTGTGCAAAGGCTAATGTACCAGCCGTTAAAGCCAGTCCTAAAAATAACTTCTTCATAATTTTATTTTTTAATTTTACTGTTTACTATTTCAAATGATTTTTCAATCACTTGTCATTTATTTTGCAAAATGCTTGCCAAACTTAAAAAACCTTGATTAACAAAGGTCTTATGGCATTTTTTGTAAGTAAAAAAATAACCATTCTCTTTTGTTCTTTCTGAAATATTTCAATGTATAAGGAGTTTTTAGGATAAAATTTATGTTAAATTTTATTCATTTGATGATAATCTCTTAATAGAAATAATAATTGAATTTATGAGATCAATCTCTTAAATATTCTTTATTTTTTAAAGAACTCAAAAAAAAGCTTCAAGAATGTTTCCAAATAAAAATGTCGGACCACTTTATAGTCCGACATTCATTTAAAGAATAATAAATATTCTATTTGAACTTATAAGCTACTCCTACTTGAATAGCATTATTTCTCGATTTATTATCATTTTCTGAGATGTCATTCTTTAAAAGACTTGTAAGACCTGCCGTAAATCTTGCCGTCACTCCAAAACTTTGGGTGAAATAGTAACCCGCTCCAATGCCTATCCCAAAATTGAATTTGTTATAAAGCTCCTTTGGTATTTTATTGGAAAAACTATCAGAATAAGTATTCGTTTGACTTCCTGATGACTCTGTAACAGTGAAATCACCTTTTGATTTTCCACCAAGCAGTAATCCGAACTCAGGACCAGCCTCTACATACAGTTGAGGAAGAATATTATACTGAACCATCACAGGAAGAACTAAATAATTGAAGTTTGTTGTATAGGTAGACGTTCTTCTGTATCTATAGCCATTTGAACCGAAATTAAGATAATCCTCTGTTTTTGATCCCAACTGACTGAAAAGAAGCTCAGGCTGTACACTGAATTTCTCAGCTACCGGAATGTTTACAAATACACCTGCATTAAAACCAGGCTTCAGTTTCTCATTGTTATCATAATTATAACTATCATTGCTGGTAACCGTAGAGGCATTAAAGCCAGCCTTAACTCCAAAAGTAATAGGAGATGATGACTTAACTTTTTCCTGTGCATTTACAAAAAGGCATCCAATAAATGCCAACCCCATAAAGAGTTTTTTCATGATTTTTAAGTTTTAATTTAATTTTTATAACTGAAGCAAAACTTTCGCCAAATAAAGGAAACTGACAAAAATCATATTAAAGCGAAAAAGTCAGATTTAACAAGTAAACCTGACTTTTTCTATTGAAATCAAAATGTATTCTATTTATTAAGATCTATCCTTATCTATTATTGTACCTTTCAGTATCATCTTATTATTACTTGATTTTTAATGAGTAGAATGCAATTCATTATTATCAAAAAATGCAGATGCAAATATTTTGAATGAGGATATAATCAGTACATACTACGCAAATTTCTTGCCAAAAATATTCAATGAGAATTTTATATAAAAAAACCGGATTAAATATATAATCCGGTTTTTATAATTTATTAAGGGTAACCTTAGAATTTGTAAGCTAAACCAACTTGGAACGCTCCATTTTTGTTAGAGTCAGAACCACTAGGTCTATCTTTTGCGATATCAGTTAAACCTGCAACATATCTTACGTTAACTCCGATATTCTGAGTGAAGTAGTACCCTGCTCCAAGACCAAGACCGAAATCAAAAGTTTTAGTTCCGTCTTTAATATCTACAGAATTAGACTGATATTTTGCTTTAGCACTTACAAGGAATCCGAATTGAGGACCTGCTTCTAAGTATAGGTTAGGAAGTGCATTGTACTGTAACATTACTGGTACTGCAATATAATCAAGATTAGCTTTTACATCACTATTAGATTTTGCTTTTGCCCCCATTCCGCTGTATAATACCTCCGGTTGAACAGAGAAATCCTGAGCTACTGGAATGTTAGCAAATACACCACCATAAAATCCAGCTTTTGAATTCCAACCGCTTTCAGTAAGGCTAGAAACGTTAAGACCAGCTTTTAAACCAAATCTAACTGGAGATGAAGAAACTGTATTTGATGAAGTTTTTTGTGCAAAAGTGAAAGTACCTGCTACTAATGCTAGGCCTAAAAAAATCTTTTTCATAAGTTTATATTTAATAGTTTTTAAGTTTTATTTAACGTTTTGTTTATAATCAAACAGTGTGCCAAAGAATAATGCAGTGGATTTAATTAGTAGGTCTACTTGCTTATTTGAATGAATATAAGGGTTTTATATCCATGTAATTAAATTCATATTTAAATTTTTCTAAAAAAGATAATATTTTTTTTAACATTTATTTAAGCTTTAAAATAAAAAGACCAGATTAAAAAATTAATCTGATCTTTTTTATTGAATATAAAATTTGTTAAGTGAATGTATGAAGCTTATTTAAATTTATAAGCTAATCCTACTTGGAATACATTGTTTCTGACAGCGTCAGATCCGCTAGGTCTGTTTTTGGCAATGTCTGTTAAACCTGCAACATATCTAGCTGTAATTCCTAGGTTTGGAGTGAAATAGTATCCTGCACCAAGACCAATCCCAAAGTTGAATGTATTGAAGTTGTCTTTGTAATTATCTGATGTAGAAGAATCTCCGTTAGATTCATTTTTCAATTTATTTTTAGCGCTAACCATGAACCCAAATTCTGGACCAGCTTCTAAATAAAGGTTTGGAAGTGCATTATACTGGAACATTACCGGTACTGCAATATAATCTAGCTTGGTAGAAGCTGAATATTTTGTTCCCAATGCTGTAAAGTCTGATTTGTTACCATACTGTGAGTATAATACCTCCGGTTGAACACTAAATGAAGCGGCTACCGGAATGTTAGCAAATACACCTGCATTGAAACCTATTTTAGATTTTTGATCATCTAAACCACTATCTTTTGAAAGTGAAGATACGTTCATTCCTCCTTTTACCCCAAATGTAACCGGATTAGAAGAAGGGGTCTGTTGAGCGAACGCTAATGTTCCTGCAGTTACTGCTAATCCTAAAATTAACTTTTTCATAACTTTAATTTTTTAATTTTACTCTTTCTTAATTTTAAATTTTACTACTTGTTCACATTTCTGTGGAACGCAGAGTATCTTTCAAATTGCTTGCCAAAAATATTTTTCACTGTTAAAATAAATGAAAAAACCATCTGATACGGAAGTGGTTTTACTTTTATCAAATTGATTAACAGTGTTTTAAAAAGTTAATTAAACATTTGTTTAGAAGATTTCTAAATTGACAAATTTGTCAAAAATAGGGTTAAAAAGTTGAATGATTGGTCACGTTTATTCTGTACACCCTTCATTTTTTTATCAAATGAAAGGGTTTAAAGAGGGTAAGCTTTAATCCTTTTGGGCTTACATTTCTTGTTTGATGTTAAATTTAATAACACAATATTCTATTAAATAAAATTGTATCCGCTGTCATTATATCATTCTAATTTCTGTAAAAGAGCTTTGCTAGGCCTTATCTATCTCATTTTCTTTATTAATTTTGTATTCTTTATACAATTATAATCTGATATTCTTACAAAACGGCTCATTGAGTTTTGTAAGAACTCATTAACTACTATACCATGAAAAAATGTACCCTGCTGCTGTTATTTCTTTTATTTGAAAACAATTTCCAAGCTCAGGTGGGAATCAATACAACAACACCTGATCCATCTTCAGTACTGGAGGTTGCTGGGTCTAACAAAGGTCTTTTAATCCCTAGAATTGCATTGACTGGGAGTTCAGATACTGTTACCGTACCATTACCGGCTAATTCTTTAATGATCTACAACACAGCTGCTGTTAGCGATGTTCTTCCTGGTTATTATTATTGGAGTACCACTGCAGGCCGATGGACCAAAGTACTGGATGATCTGAGGCCTATTGTGATGACGGGATGGAGCCTCACCGGAAATTCGGGTATGGTCAACGGAGTTAATTTTATAGGAACGTCTGATAATGTAGATGTTATTTTTAAAAGGAATAATATTGTATCTGGTGTATTAAATACAACGAATACGATCTTTGGGGTCAACAGCTTAACAGCTAACACAATAGGATTGAACAATACCGCAGTAGGAACCAATAATTTAATTTCGAATACCACAGGAAGTATGAATACAGCCATAGGTTCAGAGGTATTGAGCAGCAACAAAACAGGGATACAAAATACAGGTTATGGGTACCGGGCTTTATATTCGAATCTGGACGGAAATAATAATGTTGCCAACGGCTATTTTTCACTTTTTTCAGCTAAAAGTACGATAGGCAATGTTGGTATTGGGGCAAGTTCACTCCGTGAGCTTATCTCCGGAGATGACAATATAGGAATAGGAGGAGATGCTTTCCGGATGCTTCCTGGTGGAAGGGGGAACACGGCTATTGGCGGATCTGCAGGATATAATTTGAATACCGTAAATAATTATAATACTTTCATAGGTTTCCGTGCAGGTGCAGGGCTTGTTTCCGGGAAATCAAATACGATTATCGGAGCCAATGTAAGCGGACTGCCAGCGTCACTTTCAAATAACATTATCATTGCCGATGGAGACGGAAACAGAAGAATTAATATTGACCAGAACGGAAATATGGGGATTGGGACCAATACTCCAAAATTCCCACTGGACATTAGATTAAAGACCACAGCATGGCCCCTGATAGCAACAAGCCTTACGTACTACGGAATAAGTCCTGATTCAGGCTCTTTTGACGGAACATTAGCCACTTATTCTAATTATACTAATGATATAGGTACTTTCAATACCAATACCTCTATTTATGCGGATGGGAATATTATATCGGTAGGTAAATTGAGTGTGGCACAAACGTCTCTTTTTTCTGATAAAAGAATCAAAGATATCATGAGTAGGTCGGACAGTGGAAAAGATTTAATCACCTTAAGAAAGCTCAGCATTACCAATTATCGTATGAAGGATAAGGCATTATATGGTAACCAAGAATTTAAAAAGGTAATTGCCCAGGAGGTGGAGTCTGTATATCCGCAGGCAGTCAGTAAGAGTGGTGTGAAGACCTTTATTCCCAATATCTATCAGCTGGCAAAACAAGAGGGAGACGTTTTTACCTTCGAAAAACGGGTTGCTATTTCTAAAGAAGATAAATTTCTTAAAATATATGATGAAACAGGAGAATCCATATTGGAAATAGAGAACAGTACATCTAACAGTATTACAGTAAATCTGGCTGGAAAAAAGCTTATGGGGAAGCTCTTTGTTTACGGAACTGAAGTGTCCGACTTAAGAACTGTAGATTATGATGCATTATCTATGCTGAATATCTCTGCAACTCAGGAATTGGCCAAAAAAATAGAAGTCTTAGAAAATGAAAATGAGGTTTTAAAGAAATCGAATATGGAAATGAAGCACACACAGACTATTTTTGAAGAACGGTTAAAACACTTAGAATCTTCTTTAGCAAAATAAAAATATCTCTTTCAGAATTAAAATGAATGAAACCCACTTATTGAGAAGTGGGGTTTGTTGTTTATAATATCTTCTTAATAATCAAGTTATTTTAAAAAACTCATTATGCATCATTCAGTTTTCTGTAAAAATGAAGAGAGTCAATGATGTTTTGTTGACTGCATTGGTGGTCATAGGTACATGAGCCAATATTTGAAAGTAAAGAGAAATTAATTTTGCTGTCAGTGTTCTTTTTATCATTTAAAAGCAGTGCGGTAATATCTTCATCCTTGAAATCACTGATGTCTAAATAAGGATAGTAGCGCTGAATATTTTCAATAATAGCCTTTGCATCGTCCTCTGAAATAAGATTCTCAAGATAAGCAAGATGGGCTTCTGAAATCATTCCCATAGCAACAGCTTCTCCGTGTAGGATAGGGTTGCCTTGTTGTAAGCATAGGCTTTCCACAGCATGTCCGATAGTATGTCCAAAATTTAATGTTTTTCTGATATTGCTTTCATGGAAGTCTTTTTCAACAACTTCCTGCTTGATATCCATTGAGGTTTGAATATGCGGGGTTACAGCTTCCACATCAAGTTTATGGATTTGAATCAGCTGATTCCAGTGTGCTTTATCGGCAATCAGCCCGTGCTTCAGCATTTCTGCAAATCCACTTCTTAGTTCCTTAAAAGGCAGGGTTTCCAAAAACTTAGGGTAAATAAAAATCTGTTCCGGGAAAGCAAATGTTCCCACCATGTTTTTATAATGCATTAAATCGATACCTGTTTTTCCTCCAATTGAGGCGTCACACATGGATAAAAGGGTAGTAGGGATGTTGATAAACTGTATTCCTCTTTTATAGGTAGAAGCCACAAAACCTCCCATATCTGTAATTACACCACCTCCTAAATTGATAATCAATGCTTTTCTGTCTGCCTGCATCTCTGTAAGAATTTCCCAAAGTTGATTGGCAGTGTGAATATTTTTCATTTCTTCTCCGGCTTCGATCTCAAGAATTTCAAAACCAAGATCTGTCTCCATATTTCCTAAAAGGATAGGAAGGCAGTATTCATGGGTGTTTTCATCTACCAAAATGAAAATTTTACTGAATGTTTTTTCGTGAAGAAGTTCGTTTAGCTGAGAAAAATTATCGTTTAATATTGTTATCATCTTAGATTGTATATAAAGTTAAAAACGTAAACTATATTGCAAAGTTATGATTCTTAATTTTTAACTCGTAACTAAATTACTATCTTTGCAGAAATTTTTAGAATGAGCAGAGATAATAATAATTCAGACAGACCAAAGAGACCAAGAATTTCAACCAAGAAAAGTTCTGATGATTCTCGTGCTTCCAGATCTGGAAATTCTTCAGGATCAAAACCTTTTAAAAAACCTTTCTCTAAAGATGGAGGAAAAAAAGGCCCAGAACATTCAGGATCCAACTCAAGATTTGAAAAGAAACCATTCAAGAAAAATAACGAAAGCTTTGATAGCTCTAGTGATAATTCTGAATCAAAATCTGAAAATAGAGCTTATATCACAAATAAAAGTGAGAGCTATGCGAAGAAATCTTTTGGAAAACCTAAAAGAGGCGCAAAAAGTTTCGATACTAGAGATAAGTACGAAAGAGGTAGCCTAAAATACGGAAGAAGACCGTCTAATGGTGATGATAGAAATGAAGATAGAGCAAAATCCTTTGTACAGAAAAGAAGACTGAACAAGATTGAAAAAGATGTTCATAAGGACAGCATCCGTCTTAATAAGTATATTGCTAATTCCGGAATCTGCAGCAGGAGAGAAGCTGACGAGCTAATCACCCAAGGTTTAGTAGAGGTAAACGGAAAGGTGGTAGATGAAATGGGATATCAGGTACAGAAAACGGACAGAGTAGTTTTTGACGGACAAAGTATTACTCCGGAAAAACCTGTTTATGTACTTTTGAACAAACCAAAAGGTTATATTTCTACCACTAAAGACGATAAAGCTAGAAAAACCGTAATGGATCTTGTAGCAAATGCTTCTCCTTACAGGCTTTTCCCTGTTGGAAGACTAGATCGTTCCACAACAGGTGTTATTTTGTTGACTAATGATGGTCACATGACGAAAAAACTAACGCATCCATCTTTTGATGCCAAGAAGATTTATCATGTAACGTTGGATAAGAAACTAACTGGTGAAGATTTACGTCTTATTGCAGAAGGTATTCGTCTTGATGAGGGAGTTGCTACAGTGGATCAGATTTCATACATTGAAGGGAAGCCTAAAAATGAGATTGGAATTGAAATTCATATCGGATGGAACCGTGTCATCAGAAGAATATTCCAAAGATTAGGGTATGAGGTAGAAAGCTTGGATAGAGTAATGTTTGCAGGAATGACGAAGAAGAATATCAAGAGAGGACACTGGAGAATCCTTACAGAACTGGAAGTAAATAACCTTAAGATGCTTTAAAACAATGATGAGCTATGAATTTTAAATTCTGGCTTTTTACTAATATCATTATTCTTAAGCAAGAATTTTAAGTTTAAAAAATAAAAAGCGTAGAAATTATTTTCTGCGCTTTTTGTATGATTAATAGGTTTTAAAATAAATGTCTCAAATTTGAGACATTTGTCGTAATTTTGTGGTCATAGAAAATATGAATACTCAGCAAAAAATTATTGATACTGCGATATCTGTTTTAAATGAGAACTTTTCTGCAACATTTGAGGATATTGCATTGCGTTGTGGCATTAATCGAAGAACGATTCACCGGTATTTTAAAAACCGTCATGAATTATTAGAAGCATGTAACAAGAATATGATGGAGGCGTGGGAGCTTGCGGCTATTAAAGCCTGTAAAAGCTCCGAAGATCCTTTGATACAACTTGAACATTTATTATACGAAGGAATTGATAGTGGAACAAAGTATGCCTTTCTAATTAAACTGAATGATGATATTCAATCACTTTCAACACCTTACAAAAGTGAGCAAAGTGAATCCTATTTTAAAATAAGAAATCAATTATTTAAGGCCATTCAGGAGTTACAAAAAGAGAAAGTGATAGATAATCAGTTTCCGTTACCCTGGATAAAAATTCTTTTTACCAGTGTAATTTCTGCAACGATTACAGCATTCAGATCCGGAGATATTGCTCATAATAGCGTAAAGAAACTAGCTTGGCTCTCATTCAGCAGAAGTATTGGAATCCAATTAAATAATAAAAAAAAATGATACATTCCTTTTTAATGATAGGTCAGTCAAATATGGCTGGTCGTGGCTTTGTTAAAGAAGTTCCACCCATCTTTGATGAACATATTAAGATGCAAAGAAACGGATTATGGCAAATAATGTCTGAGCCTATTAATTTTGACCGCCCCAGTGCCGGAGTTGGGCTTTCAGCTTCATTTGCCGCTTCATGGAGGATTGATAATGCGCAAGGCGAGATAGGATTGATACCATGTGCTGATGGAGGAACTAGCCTTGATGATTGGGCTGTAGGGGGTGCTTTATTTGAAAATGCAATATCACAGGCCAGGCTTGCACAACGAACAAGTCAGCTTTCAGGTATTTTATGGCATCAGGGCGAAAGCGACAGCACTCCGGAAAGAGCGGGGAAATATTGTGAAAAATTTCATAAAATTATTGAGGCATTCCGCAAGGAATTAAATGTTCCGGATGTTCCTGTTGTTATAGGCGGTTTAGGAGATTTCTTATCTAGTGGAACCTTTGGGCAATATTTTGCGTCTTATCCCTTAATTAATAAGGCATTGGAAAGTTTTGCCAGAACCCATGCAAATTGTTATTTTGTTACAGCGAGAGGACTTACAGCTAATGCTGATGGTATTCATTTTAATGCTCTGTCCCAAAGAATATTAGGCGTTAGATATTATACAGCTTTTCGTGACCTAATGCATATTTCTGATCCACTTAATGATGAAGAGAATATATTAACAACAATCTATAATCGTGAGTATACCAAAACAGAAAAAATGAAACTGCTTGAACACGAATTTGCAGTTGGAAATATTGAAATTAAGGATTATCTGACAGAATTAGCCATAGTGGGTCAGGAGTAAAATATGACAAAACCTATAATAACATAAAAAACAAAACAACAGCACCAAAATGATACTGTTGTTTTGTTTTTGAGACATGTTGATTTATACTGTTTTATCCCAATATTGTTACTCCTTTTTCGATCATCTCATAAATGGCATCTCTACCATTATCAGGTCTTACATTTACAGCACGTGTTCCGTTAAAGTGAAGACATGTCACATATCCGTTGGCTACAGCGTCCTGGCAAGTAAACTTCACACAATAATCCATAGCTAATCCAACGATTTCTACCAGTTGAATATCATGGTACTTCAAGAAATCATCCAAGCCCGTTTTCATAAAATGATTATTATCCTGAAAGCCGCTATAGCTGTCAATTTCAAGATTTTTTCCTTTTTGGATGATATGAGTTACTTTATCCTGATTCAAATCTTTGTGGAATTCAGCACCAAAAGTTCCCTGAATACAGTGATCCGGCCACATAAACTGAGGGACACCATTAAGAATAATGTTTTCACCTACTTTTTTACCATTGCTGCTGGCAAAGCTTTTGTGGCCTACCGGATGCCAATCCTGTGTCAAAATAACCTGATCATATTCATTTTCCTCCATCAAAAGATTGATGTACGGGATAATCTCATTAGCTCCAGGAACTGCAAGGGCTCCGCCTTCACAAAAATCATTCTGTACATCGACTATTATTAATGCTTTTTTCATATTTAGATTTCTCGAATTTTTGATAAATTTACAAAACTAACAGACAAAAATTTGTCCAAAACTGAATTATCGGACAAATCGGCAATATATTTTTTTATATATGAAAAATAACAGTATAAATTAAAAAAATCAAACTTTGTTGATAGAGTATTTTATTTCGAAGGGTAAACCAAATATCAATAGCTTATCTTTGCAGTAAATAAATATTTTTTATGTCATTTGAGTCTTTAGGATTATCACACAATATTATTCGTTCTGTTAACAAGTTGGGTTATTTAAAGCCATTTCCAATTCAGGAGCAGGCAGTCCCTGTTATTTTGCAAGGAAAAGACCTGATGGGTATTGCACAAACAGGTTCTGGAAAAACCGCTTGTTTTGTGATGCCAATTTTAGAAAAATTACAAAATTCAGAAGCCAAAAAAGGCCGTAATGTTCAGGTTTTAATATTGGTTCCTACCCGTGAATTAGCCATTCAGATTGATGAAGTTTTTAGGGCTTTCACAGAAAATTTAAAACGAGAGATTCGTACAATGGCAGTTTATGGCGGGGTTTCTATCAATCCTCAAATGAAAGGAATGTTTGGCGTGGAAGTTCTTATAGCAACCCCGGGACGTTTATTAGACTTAATTGATCATAATGCATTGAGTATTTCAGAAATTCAGCATTTGGTGATTGATGAAGCAGATAAAATGTTTCAGCTAGGTTTTGGTGAAGAAATGAATAAACTTTTCGCTTTAATGCCTGTGGTGAAACAAACAACGTTGTTTTCGGCGACTTTAAATGATAAAGTTTCTGAAATGAAAGAACGTTTATCCATTAATCCTACAATTATTGAAATTAAAAAAGAGGAGGTTGAAATTGATAATATCGAGCAATTGGCCTATCATGTTTCTCCTGAAAATAAGGGTCCTTTCTTACGGTATTTAATTAAAGAAAAGAAAGTTGAAAAAGCTTTGATTTTTGTTTCCTCTACAAGATCAGCAGATAATTTGGTGGAGAAACTTAAAAAGAATAAAATTAAGGCAGTGGCCATTCACAGTCATAAGTCACAAGGTGCCCGAAGAAATAATTTAGAAGAATTTAAAGTAAATGGCGCCCAGATTTTAGTCGCTACAGACTTAATTGGTCGTGGGATTCATATCGAGTCTCTTCCTTGCGTTATCAATTACGAATTACCGCGTTCACCTTTAGATTATATTCACCGTATTGGTAGAACGGGCCGTGCCAATGAAAAAGGAACTGCTATTAATATTCTAACGGATGATGAATTACAGCATTTCAGAGTGATTCAGAAGAAAATGGGTAAAAAAGTGCCTTTACAAAGAACAGAGGGCATTGATTTACATGGCTATTAATTCATCAATTAAAATAATAAGAGCTTCAATTTTAGATAATTGGAGCTTTTTTTATGCATTGAAAACATTTTCCATCATACAATTAACGCTTTCTTCATTTTAAATGCTTGAATTTTTGATAAATTTACGCAGATTACGTTAAATATATGTCCATACCTCAATTTATCAGAGAAATTGATAATATAAAAATTAAAAACTTGAATAAAAATGAATGATTTAGAGAATAAGAAATTTCCGATAGGAGAGTTTGAAGTTCCGGAAAATATCTGTGACACTACTCTGGATACCTATATCAAGGTGATAAAGGACTTTCCAGGAAGGTTGAAGAACCTTATTGAGCATTTTACAGATGAACAGCTGGATACCCCTTACAGAGAGGGAGGATGGACGGTAAGGCAGCTTGTGAATCATCTTTCAGACAGTCATATGAACAGTTTTATTCGTTTTAAGCTTGCATTAACGGAAGATAATCCAACGATAAAGCCGTATGATGAAGCCAAATGGGCAGAGCTTCAGGACAGCTTTCATATGCCTATAAAACCGGCCATGAGAATATTGAAAGGGACTCATCAACGATGGACAGTGCTTCTTAAGAGTCTTACCAATAAACAATTTGAGAGAACCTTTCATCATCCTGAGCATCATAAAAACTATGATCTTAGAGAAAGCCTTGCTATGTATGTCTGGCATTGTGACCATCACTTTGCACATATTGAAAATTTGAAGAAAGAAAAAGGTTGGTAAAAAAGACTCTTAATAATCCAATATACTTTGAGGAAATTATAGAAAGAATTTCCAGATTATCTGAAAATACTCCAAGAAAATGGGGGAAGATGAATGTTGGCCAGATGCTAAAACATTGTGACCTAGTCCTTCAGGTCTCTTTACGGAAAATTGAACTTCCAAAAATTAATATTCTTTACGAGACAATAGGAATCTTTACTAAAATGGAAATGTATGTTCTCAATAACGGAATTCCCAGAAACATGCCTACTTTTCAAAAACTAATCGTTAATTTTGAATGTGATTTTGATGAATCAAAAACCAATCTGCTGAAAACACTGGAGGAATTTCGGACAGCCTGTGAAAACAAAAAACTGCCTAAAAGCCACAGATTATTCGGGAATATGACTGAAAAAGACTGGGAATTTTTAGAATATAAACATCTTAATCATCATTTAAAACAATTTAATGTATGAGTTTTTTTGATAAAATATTCGGTGGAAAAAGTGAAGCACCTGATCAAAAATCTTTTTGGAAAAAGATAGAGTCTGAAGAAGACCTGGCACAAGCCATTGAACATTCTTACCAACATAAAATAGCTATTTTCAAGCATTCAACAAGCTGCTTTATCAGTAGAACTGTTTTGAAAAACTTTGAAAAGGAGGTGGAAAACTCTGATCAAAAAATAGAACTGTATTATTTGGATTTATTGGCTTACAGGGCTATTTCAAATAAAATTGCTGCAGATCTTGAGATAAGACATGAAAGCCCTCAACTCATTGTCATAGAGAACGGAAAGCCCGTCACCAGCGCTTCGCATGAAGATATTTCTTTAAGCCAAATTGTATAATGAAGAATATTAATAATTATTTAGCTAAAGTCTTAAATGTTCCTCTTCAAAATGTGAACGCCTGTAGTCTGCACTATGAAGTAAAGAAGATTCCTAAAAATCAGTTTCTTCTTCAGTATGGCGAAATATGCAGGCATATATTCTTTGTAGAAAAGGGCCTTCTAAAAATGTATTCCATTGATAAGAACGGGAAAGAACACATTATACAGTTTGCTCCCGAAAGCTGGCTGATCTCTGACCGAAGCAGTCTTTATTTTAATGAAAAATCCAACTACTATATTGAGGCTGTGGAAGATTCAGAGATATTGTTTCTGCATCCTGATTTCTTCAATAAGCTAGTAGAGCAATTTCCAAACAGCATTGAAAGAAGTGATTTTCTCCTTCAGAAGCATATCAGAAGTCTTCAAAACAGAATCAATTCTCTTTTAGGCGAGACTGCTGAAGAAAGATATATGAAGTTCATTAAAATGTATCCGGATTTACTTCTTAGGGTTCCTCAATGGATGATCGCATCCTATTTAGGGATTACTCCCGAGAGTTTAAGTCGTGTAAGAAAGGAGCTGGCAAGAAAGAACTTTATTCCGGATAACAAATAGGGATTAGATCCTTTTGGCAAGATTTCCTACCTGTCTGAGCTTTGCCTGTGTTTCTTCTGACCACGGAAGACCGATACAGAGTCTCATACAGTTTTCAAACTGCTCCTGAAAGGTAAACATTCTTCCGGGAGCAATACTTATATTCTGCTTGATCGCTAAATCATAGAGTTCAGTAGTGCGTACCTTTTTATCAAATTCTACCCATAGAGATAACCCTCCCTGTGGACGGCTGGTTTTCGTTCCTTCAGGAAAGAATTCAGCGATGGTTTGTACATAGTTCTGATAGTTATTTTGCAGTGTTTTTCGAAGCTGTTGAAGATGTTTTTCATATCTGCCGGATTTTAGAAAATTGGCTACTGCTTCATTTACAATGGAAATAGAGGACGTAGAATGCAGCAGTTTTAGCTTTAAAATTTTATCCTTATATTTTCCGGGAGCAATCCAGCCTACACGATATCCGGGTGCCAATGTTTTTGAAATAGAGCTGCAATACAATACGTTTCCATCTTTATCAAAGGATTTACAACACTTGGGACGAGTAGAACCAAAGTAAAGATCACCATATACATCATCTTCAATCAGAGGAATATTATTTTCAGACAGAAGCTTCACCACTTCTTTCTTATTTTCATCCGGCATACAGCTTCCTAAAGGGGAATTAAAATTAGGAATCAACAGGCACAGATCAATCTTTGGAAGTAATTTCTTTAATGCATCTATTTCTATTCCGGTGGTGGGGTGAGTAGGAAGTTCCAGTACCTTTAGTCCTAATCCATTCGCCAGCTGTAATATTCCCGGATAACATGGACTTTCAATGGCAATGGTATCTCCGGGTTTTCCAAGAGCCATTAAGCAGAAAGATAGTGCATTCATTCCGCCGTTGGTAGTAATCAGATCATTTTCACTAAGATTTCCTCCCCATTGTAATGAGCGTACGGCAATCATTCTCCTTAGTTTAAGGTTTCCCTGAAGCTCCTCATATTCTGTTCCGCCATCTTTTAATTCTCTTATGGCATGTACAATCTCCTTTTTCAGTTTGGCCTGTGGCAATAGATCTCCAGACGGAATTCCGATGGAAAAAAAGGTAATGTCTTTCTTTCCCATATTTTCATATACTTTACTGATGAGTTCATCCGGTTCGTCATTGTTTGCCATTAAAGATGGACGGCTTACTGCAGATAACGGAAGTTTTAAAGATAATAATTGGCTCACAAAGTAACCAGATTGTGGCTTTGATTCTACGAGAGACAACGATTCAAGCTCCAGAAAAACACGTTTTGCTGTATTCATGCTTACCTGATGCTCACTGCAAAGCATTCTTACTGACGGAAGCTTGTCTCCTGCCTTTAAAACACCACTTTTGATCTGTGCAGCAATACCATCTGCTATTTCTGTATATAAAAATTCTTTGCTCATCTTTTTAAACTGTGCTCATGCAAATATACAAAACTGATACTGTGTTTATCAAATTATCCTCTCTAATTTTGACCTATTAATTAAAGACTTATTAAAATGATGACAGATACAATTTCAAAAGACCAGGCTGTAAGCGGTTGGATCAATGGTTTCATAGGGGTATTGCTTTTTAGCGGCTCAATGCCTGCTACCAAACTTGCCGTGATGGAAATGGATCCAATATTTGTGACTATTGCCCGTGCTGTGATAGCGGGAATATTGGCACTTTCTGTTTTATTAATTTATAAAGAAAAACGCCCTGCGAAAAACCAGATATTTTCTTTAGTATTGGTGGCTATAGGATGTGTAATAGGGTTTCCTTTGCTTTCTTCATTGGCGTTACAATATCTCACTTCTGCACACTCCATTGTATTTTTGGGGATGTTACCGTTGGCTACGGCTATTTTTGGGGTTTTTCGTGGGGGAGAAAGACCACATCCGGTATTCTGGTTGTTTTCAATAATCGGCAGTCTTTTGGTGATTGGCTATGCATTTTCTCAAGGAATTTCAGCTTCTCCCATTGGAGACCTCCTTATGCTTCTGGCCGTAATTTTATGTGGATTGGGTTATGCAGAAGGAGCTAAGCTTTCTAAAACATTAGGTGGATGGCAGGTCATCTCATGGGCCTTAGTTTTATCTTTGCCTATCATGCTTCCGTTATTTTTTATTTATTTTCCATCTCATCTTGAAACAGTAAGCTTTAAAGGCTGGTTTGGATTGGGCTACATCTCTTTATTCAGTATGTTTATTGGATTTATATTTTGGTATAAAGGATTAGCTCAGGGAGGAATTACCACGGTGGGACAACTTCAGTTGTTACAACCTTTTTTCGGACTTACTCTGGCAGCATATCTTCTTCATGAGCAGGTAAGCATAGGAATGCTGGGGGTAACGATTGGTGTTATTCTGTGTGTAGCTGGTACTAAGAAGTTTGCAAAGTAAATTACTTTTACACTTCATGATTCAATAATAGGCAGCTTCTTTCCGCTCCCAACCGGAAAGAAGCTGCCTAAAATATTTAATATAAATCCTTAGCCTTTATTGATTCTAGGTTTAGCTTTCATAACAGCAAAATAGGACGTTGTAAAAGCAGAAAGGCTTTGATAGCCCACTTTATAAGCAATTTCACTCAAGGTGTACTGCTGGGTGTCTATTAATTCAATGCTTTTTAAAATTCTGGTCAGCTGAAGATATTTCTGAAGGGTAATTCCTGTTTCACTTTTAAAAATACGCTGAAGAGTTCGTACTGACATGGTTGCCTTTTCAGCCAGGGAATCTATATCCAGATTATACTTAAAATTGGCATTAATGTCATTGCAAACGGGAATAAGCCGTGCATCTCCCGGAACAGGAATTTCCAGTCCACTGCTTTCCTTATAGAAATTGGGAAGACTTTTTAAAATAGCTTTAAAAAAAATATCTTGTTCTTCGTTATTTTCTAATGACTGATTCCATTTTGAAGCATACAATAGCATTTCTTTCAAGACAGGAGGAGCTGCAAAGACCTGAACATTCTGATAAAAATCTTCATCAAAGACAGATTTGAATAAAAATACCATCAGATTGACCGTTTTTGCTTCTGAGGTAATTTTATGTGCTTTTCCCGATGGAACCCAAATCACATGATGTTGGGGAACAAGATAAATTTTCTGATCAATATGAAAATACTGATAGCCATCCTCTACAAAGGTAAGCTGTGCACGGTTGTGAATATGTTCGTAGTCATCATGCTTCCAGTCTTTTTCACACCATACATAAGCTTCTTTTTCAATGGTATCTACAAACTGGCTTTCCGTTTTTTCAATCAGTCCACATTTCATACTGTCGTTTTGTATATATTTTTTGGCAAATTTAATAAAAACGCCAATACTAATTTTGTATTATTAATTTATATCCTATTCAGAATGAAAAAACTATGTTCTTTTTTTATTTTAACTTTACTATTAAGCACTACCTACATGATGGCACAGAATAAAGCTAACGTACTTGTACTTATCCACTCGGATAATGGTGGAACCTATGAATTGGCTAAAGAAATCGCCAAAGGAATTGAAAGCGAAAACAATGCTGTTTCATCCATTAAATTGGTTAAGGCATCACAAAACCCGAATCTGAAAGGACTTCCGGTAGTAACAGTGGATGAACTTACCCATTATGACGGAATAGCCTTTGGTTCCCCAGTTTATTTCGGAAATATAAGCACTGGGATGAGTGAATTCTTATCTAAAACCGTACAAATATGGACCAATCATGGGCTAGAGGGTGTTCCTGCAACGGTATTTATGTCAGCAGGAAGCGGAGCAGGAAAAGAACTTGCCCTTCAGGCTTTTTGGAACAGCCTTGCAGTACACGGAATGGTTTTGGTATCCAACGGAATTCGAGGGACTGAAGAACTTAATAAAGCAATTCCACAGGGAAATAGTGTATTGGGAATTACGACGATGGCTTCTCTAAAGGATGTTGAACGACCTACAAAAGGAGAACGTCATTTGGCAGAACTTCAAGGGAAGAACTTTGCAAAAGTAGCTTTGGCCCTGAAAGATACTCGTCCTAAAAAGAATACATCTATTGTTGAAAATCATCAGAACTTTAATGAGGTTTTAAAACAAAAAAACATTGTTCTTCCTCAGGTTCCTAAGCCTGCAGGAAACTACCAGCCGTTTGTACGTTCCGGAAATCTTGTATTCATCAATCAGGTTGCCCTAAAGGATGGGAAAATATTTAACGCCGGAAAATTGGGAATAGACGTCAACGAACAACAGGTAAAGGATGCTACAAAAGTTACCATGCTGAATGTACTGTCAGTTCTTAATGAAGCTGTTGGTGGAGATTTGAGAAGAGTAAAGCAATGTGTACAACTTACAGGAATTTTCAATACCAAGGATGATTATACCAAGCATGCAGACCTTATGAATATTGCTTCGGATCTGGCTGTTGAAGTATTTGGAGAGAAAGGAAAACATGCAAGAGCTACATTTGGAGCATCATCTATCCCTGTTAATTCTTCGGTTGAAATTCAGGCAGTTTTTGAGGTAGAATAGATATCTTTAGGCTTACAAGTAAAGATTTTTTACTCTTCTCGCAGATTTAGCAGATAACGCAGATAATTTAATTGTATTACTCTGCACAATCCGCTAAATCTGCGAGAATTTTTTAAGAGTTTCTATAGCATTTAATTTTACAACAGATTAAAATCATTGCACACAACCTTAAACAGATAACTTAGTGAAAACTTCGGAAATGGTTACAATGCTTTGCTCCAATTGATCTTCTGAGAGTGAGCCATAGCTCAACCTGAATCCATTTACATTATCCCTGCTATATTGTTTCGGATGAATGATTTTAATATTCTTTTCCAATAATAAAGAAGTAACAATATCCCAATCCATTATTGTTTTAGGTGCGATCCAGAATGCAAGCCCACCTTCAGGCAAGGTAAAGTCGGCAACATCTTTCATATACTTTTTCAAAAGACTGTACACAAAATCCCTTTTATTCTTATAATGAACAGTCGCTTTTTTAATGTGCTTTTTTACGGCTCCGTCCTTAATTAACTGTAATACGGCCTGTTCCATAATGACATCTCCATGTACATCAATGATCTTCCTTAAATTTCCTATTTTATTTAATAAATCCTGATTTTTAGTCGCTAAATAGCCAATTCTTAAAGCAGGTGCCACTACTTTACTCAGCGTTCCTATATATACATAATTGTTGAGTTCAGGAAAGCTTGAAAGGGGTAAGATAGGGCGGTATCCAAAATGAAATTCATTATCATAATCATCCTCAATAATTGTGATATTATGCTTATTAGAAAGCTCTATCAGCTTCAGCCTTCTCGATAAGCTTAAGGTAACCGTTGTAGGATATTGCCGGTGAGGTGTTATGTAGATTGCCTTTATATTTTTGTGTTGGGTAAGGAGCTTTTCAACGGTTTCAATATCAATCCCTTCTTCATCCACAGGTACGGGTAATAGAGTAGCACCAGTATATTCAAAAGCTTGCCAGGCAGGTTGATAGCCAGGATTTTCCACCATCACACCATCACCTGAGGTTAGGAGGCTTTGAGCGGTAAGAAACATGGCCATCTGACTTCCTCTTGTAATGGATATTTCATTTTCCTGAATCTGCATTCCGCGTTGATGGTTCAGCATTTTTGAAATCATTTTTCGGAACTCAATATCTCCATGCTCGTCTCCATACCCCATCATCTGCCATTTTGCTTTGATGCTGAAAATCTGCCTGTACGCTCTTGCCAGCTCTGTAACAGGAGCGATTTTACTATCCGGATGCCCATCATCAAAACTAATTAACATTCCATTAGCTGCCATGGGTTGATATTCAGTTTCTGAAACCCTGTTCATGCTTTTTGAATGCAGCACCGGTATTTTATCAGATACAAAAATTCCTTTCCTTTCTTTGGAAATAACCCATTCTTCATTCATTAAAACCTGGTAGGCTTCTACTACTGTATTTCTATTGATTTTCAGCATTGCAGCCATATTTCGACTGCCAGGAAGTGCATCTCCGGATTTCAGCCTTCCGGATCGGATATCTGTAATAATGGTATCTGCAATTTGTAAATACACTGCTTTATCAAGTTTCCTATCGATTTCAAATTCTAATTTCCAAGGTCGTAGCATCTGGACTATTTATTTATATTAAAACTGAGTCATTTGACTAGTCCAAATATAAGATAATTTTGTCATGCAATAAAGCACAGAACATTAAATTTTTAAAATCATGGACAAAAAAGAATTCAGTTCAAAAGACTTTCACGAAACATTTGCAAGACCAAAGTATGTAAAGCCTGCTAATTTAATTCATAAAAATGTAGAGAATGCAGGAGAACACAATCAGTTTTCAACGGAAAGAAAACATCCCGTGTTCTTTGTGGATCTTCCCAGCAAAAATGTAAGCATGACCATTGGAGGGTTACTTCCAGGGCAACAAACAAACAGACACCGTCATACCTATGAAACTGTATTGTTTGTACTTGAGGGAAAAGGCTGGACAGAAGTAGAGGATGAACGCGTTTATTGGGAAGCAGGAGATGCCGTTTATATTCCTTCTTGGGCTTGGCATAAGCATCAAAACCTTAGTGATACCGAACCTGCTAAATATATTGCCTGTGAAAATGCCCCTCAGCTTCAAAATCTGGGAGTTGCGCTAAGGGAGGAAGAGGGAAGAGACCTTTAATCTTCTACCATTAAGGGATATTAAGAGTATAAGCTTAATAAATTTATCATTCATTAGTTCATTCATATTAAACTAAGTTCGTCTTAATATCCTCTTAATGGTTTCTTTAAAACAACGTAGAACAGAACAAATTTTATTTTAAATAAAAAAATTATGAAAAACGTACCATTTAAGGGAATTATAGCATATCCTATCACCCCTTTTGATAAAAATGAAAAAGTAGATATACCTCTTTTCAAACATTTGGTAGAAAGGCTGATCATTTCCGGAAGTCATGGAATTGCTCCATTGGGCAGCACAGGAGTAATGCCTTATTTGTCTGATGAGGAGAAAGAGGAAGTTACAGAAGCTACCTTACAGCAGGTAAAAGGAAGAATCCCGACTCTTGTTGGAGTTTCCAATCTTACAACAGAGAAAACAATTCACCACGCTCAGTTTGCTGAGAAAGCGGGAGCTGATGCAGTAATGATTATTCCGATGAGCTACTGGAAGCTTACAGATGATGAAATTGTAGCGCATTATGATGCGGTAGCCGGTAAAATTTCCATTCCGATTATGGCGTACAATAATCCCGCAACAAGTGGAGTAGACATGTCACCGGCTTTGTTGAAGAGACTGCTTGAAATTCCTAATGTAACTATGATCAAAGAAAGTACAGGAGATATTCAAAGGATGCATTATCTGAGAAGGGAATTAGGAGAAGAGGTAGCGTTCTATAACGGTTCAAATCCTTTAGCTTTAGCTGCATTTTCTGCGGGAGCAAGAGGGTGGTGTACAGCTGCACCCAATCTTATTCCTGAACTTAATATAGGCCTATATAATGCAGTTGAGGAAGGTAATCTTGAAAAGGCAAAAACAATTTTCTATCAACAGTTTGACCTTTTAAAATTTATTGTTAATAAAGGGTTACCAAGAGCTGTGAAATCAGGTCTTAATATTCTGGGTGAAGATGGAGGTAATTTAAGAAGCCCGCTAAAACCTCTTACTGAAAAAGAAACAGAGGAATTAAAAAATATTATGAAAACCCTTATTCATTAATACAATCTTACTTATGAAAAAATCCATTTTTTATCATGCAGGGTGTCCTGTATGTATCAGCGCAGAACATGACATTGTTAACCTTATAGGTTTAGAAAATGTTGAAATTATCCATTTAGGAAATAACAAAAACAAAATTGAGGATGCTGAAAGGGCTGGTGTAAAATCTGTACCTGCATTAGTAACCCCTAATGGCAATGTTCTTCATATTAATTTTGGAGCGTCTATGGAAGATGTGAAAAATTAATATTATTAATCTTGTATAAACGGCTCAATTTCTTGAGCCGTTTTTTTATTTCTCACAGATTTTACAGATTGTGCGGATCTTTTCAAAATCTGTAAAATCTGCGAGAGCATTTATTGTTTATTTTGAATTTTCTAAATTATTGCATTTCCCTCTACACCATCAGAATTATTGGTTTTATGTCCTATTATCGCTGAAGCAACAAAACTAAATAAACTGACCAGTTTTCCTGCTTTGGTATCCCAATAATAGGTTTCTTTAGGTTCTACACGGATAATGGTAACATTGGGATCATCTTTTCCGTCAAACCAAGCCTTGGCCAGAGGAGACCATTTTTCTTCTATGGTAGCTTTATCCTTATAAACAGAGGCTTCTCCGTACACCGAAAGGTATTGGGAGTCGCCATTATTCATAAAAAACAACTGTACTCTGCGGTCTTCTTTTATTTCAAAATTCTTATTGCTGGTTCCACTGCTGATGAACCAGAGATTTCCGCTATCATCTGTTTCCTGCAGGGTCATTGGTCTTGAATTGATAGGAGAAGTTTCCAATTCTGTACAGAACATACATATTCGGGCTTTTTCTGAAAGCTCTTTGATCTTTTTGATCGCTTCGAGATGGGTAAGATTTTGTGTTGACATACTATAATATTTTAAGTGATTGGTATTCATATATTCAACAGAATGAAGAATAATATTTAGTAAACTATTCAAATACCTGACCAAAAGAGAATAAAATAGGGTATCTGGAATAGATGCCTTTTAAATAATTAATGGATATTTGCTAGAAAAAAGCAAAGATGTAAGGGGATGCAAAGATTTTACCAGAGATAAATTAATGCAGTTTTTTCTCGCCGATTTTACAATTTTTTTCACAATTATTTGTGCAATAGGTTTGATCTGCAAGAGAATTTTAACATCTAATTTTACATGTCTTAGGATATTTAGAATGATAAGTTTTATGTACATTTGAATATGCAGATTTCACCTCCAAAACATCTGGCACCTTTCATCAGACATTATATCTTTTTGAACAACTCTGAAGACGCTATAAAAAATGTAAGGTTATTCACAGACGGAAGTACCGGGCTTATTTTATCCGGTAATATGAATCTGCATTCTCATCTTTCAGAGGAACGTATGCCGCTTTCTTTTTTTTATGGTGGATTAAATAGCTATAAAGATTTTTATTCAAAAGGAATATTTTCTTTGATTGCAGTAGTTTTTCAACCGTATTTCTTAAATATTCTTCTGAAAGTTTCTGCAAAAGAAGTTCGGAATCAGATAATTTCTGTGGAAGATGTTCTAAAAAATAAATTACATCCTTATCAGGAAAGTCTTTTTAATAAAGCAAATCCATTGTCGGTTATTCATGATCTGAATATGTTTTTCACCACCTTTCTTTCTGCAGAAATAGGTTCTGATTTCCATTTTATAACGGCTGTACAGCAACACATTCTGCAAAATAAAGGTTCTTCTTCATCAAAAGATTTGGAAATATTTTCAGGTTATTCTGAGCGGCATCTTGAGAGGAAATTTGAGAATTATATGGGAATGACACCCAAAAAATACAGTAATATTATTAGGCTGCACTATTTTTTAAGCCTTATGAATAAAGGAATCGAGGATAAGAATATGACTATTCTTTCTTACCATGCAGGATATTCTGACCAGTCTCATATGATCAGGGAGTTCAAAAATAATATTGGGCTTACTCCCCGACAATATGTGAAAAAAGAAAATAAAATGGCAGTTAATTTCATTGAGTTATAACTTTCATGTCGGTTTTATACAATTTTTCGACAACGCTATCATTTAGTTTTGCTGAAAAAAATCAATGAATATTAAAATTTCAACAGCACAATTTGAAAACAAAAGTGGAGATAAGGAATATAATCTCTCCGTTATAGAAAAACTGGCCGCACAGGCTGCTTCTCAGGGATCAGATGTCATTGCTTTCCATGAATGTTCAATCACAGGATATACTTTTGCCCGAAAACTTTCAAAAGAACAGCTTCTCGATATTGCAGAAATTATTCCTGATGGAGAAAGTATCCAAAAGCTACAACAAATTGCTACCCAATACAATATTACAATACTGGCAGGTCTTTTTGAAAAGGATGAGCAAAATAATTTGTTTAAAGCCTATGTATGTGTAGATAAAAATGGATTAAAAGCGAAGTACAGAAAACTCCACCCTTTCATCAATCCACACCTTACCCCTGGCAATGAATACTGTGTATTTGATATTTTGGGATGGAAGTGCGGAATTCTTATCTGCTATGACAACAATATTATTGAAAATGTAAGGGCGACCAAGCTTTTGGGTGCTGATATTATATTCATGCCTCATGTTACCATGTGTACCCCTTCTACAAGACCGGGAGCGGGCTTTGTAGATCCCCAACTTTGGGAAAACAGAATTGCTGACCCTACCTCTTTACGTCTGGAATTTAATGGGATGAAAGGAAGAGACTGGTTGATGAAATGGCTTCCGTCAAGAGCTTATGACAATGGGGCTTATATAGTTTTTTCAAATCCTATCGGAATGGATGATGATCAGCTTAAGAATGGCTGCTCCATGATTATTGATCCTTTTGGAGACATCATTGCGGAATGCCGTTCGTTTGAAGACCATTTTGAAACAGCTGTTATTACTCCTGAAAAACTCACACAGGCAGGAGGGTATAGGTATATTAAGGCGCGCAGACCTGAATTATATAGCAAAATTATTGGCCAGGAACATTTTCCAGAGCAGAAAGTAGTGTGGCTGGATGATAAAAATAAGTAAGAAGGGCTGGCTGCACAAAGATGCAAAAGCTTTAGATACTGTATGTTGTAAGGCGCAAGGATTTTATTGGAGATAAAACTATTTACTTCTCGCAGATTTAGCGGATTGAGCAGAGTAATATGATTAAATTATTTGCAAAATCTGCGAGAATTTTAAAAATCTTTTTTTATTATATTTTTACGAGTTTTCTGTTCATTTCAAATTTTATAAATCTCTGTATCTGTAAAAATAAAAAAAGTACTTTTCTTGGGGAGATTTTTAGTATCAAGCCCTGTAAACTCGCTGAATGCGGGTAGTAATAACTGGTTTTCACTAAGGGCAAAGCAGGGAAGTCTGATATTTTTTATGGCATAGTTTAAAACAATTCCGGGATGAATATGCCCGGTAATCTGGAAAGCTGTCTTCGTTTTATCAAAATCATGAATAAAGGTAAATCCATCTATTTCCAATAATGATTCCTTAAAGTTCAGACAAAGCTTTTTCTTTAACTGTTCTGAAATTCGGTCATGATTGCCTTCAATAAGATAAAAATGGAGATCAGGATATTGGTTTCTCCATGTACAGAATTCGTCTACATCAGAATTATCCCCTGCATGAAGCAGATCTCCAACAACAATAAATTTTTCGGGCTGAAAATATTCAATCAATGCTGAAAGTCTTTCCAGATCACTTTTCATAATGTGATTGGCTAGTGCAATGCCATTTTTACGGAAATGAGCAGTCTTCCCTATGTGAAGATCAGAAAGTATCAGGGCTTTTTCCTTTTTCCAAAATACAGCACGCTGATTGGTTAAAGTAAAAACCTTGTTTTGAATTGAAATATCTTTTGTAACCATAAATACGAAAGAAAATTATGAATTATAAATTTAAGATGCTATGCTTAAATAACTTGATTTACTTAGTATTTTTACTTTTGGTGAAAAATCAGTTTTCCCGTCTGCTTACATGAAAATTTTCATCAAAAATATAGGTTATAGGTATACCTGTAGCAATTTCTCTTTCTAAAATTTCTTCAGGCGATAGATGTTCAAGGTACATAATCAAGGCACGGAGACTGTTTCCGTGGGCAACAATCAAAACATTTTCTCCTTTCTTTAACAACGGAGCAATCTCTCGTTCAAAATAGGGAATAACCCTGTTATAGGTATCTTTAAGGCTTTCTCCGCCTGGTGGTACAACATCATATGACCTGCGCCAGGTATACACCTGCTCATCACCATATTTCTGTGCTGTTTCTGCCTTGTTAAGCCCTTCAAGGTTACCATAGGAACGTTCATTCAGGGCTCTATCTGTAATGATGGGAATATTGGGTTTTCCTATTTCATCAAGGATAATGGAAAGGGTATGTTTTGCCCTGATCAAAACAGAGGTAAAGGCAATATCTATTTTTTCTTTCCTTAAGGCTATTCCTGCATTTTTTGCTTCTTCAATTCCGGTTTCTGTTATATCGATATCCTGCCAGCCTGTAAACCTATTTTCAAGATTCCAGAGTGACTGTCCGTGACGGACTAAGAACAATTTTGCCATTATTTTAATTTTATTTTACTCTTTGGGAGAAGATACTCTAAGTTACGAACTTATCAAGAGTTATGCTGTACAAAACGCATGAAACTTTTCAGGTATTTAAGCCGAAAATAATGATATTTTAAAGCTTCAACATTCTTTTAATTCTGGCATCAAGTCCTTCACTGGAAAGGGTTTGTCTGAGGCTGTCTACCTTTATAGGAAAGCTTAATGGAGTGAAAGAACGGGAATGTTTTAAAATGATTTTAGACTTTTCAATTCTTTTAAAGGCTTCTACTAAGCGTTGTTCCTGAAGCTGTATATTAAAGACTTCCGTATAGGCCTGTCTGATGAGAAAGTGATTGGAGTCATAATCTTCCAGTACTTTAAATATCAATCCGGCTGAACTTTGCAACGATTTATTGGAACGTTGCTTTCCTGCATAATTTTGAATTACCATTCCGGAGATCACTGCTATATCACGAAATTTCCTCCTTGCCATTTCTGCAGAGTTAATGCTGGCTATCATATCTGTCATCAGGCTTTCCCTGCTTAGAACATGTTGTATATTTTCTTCCTTTAAAGGTATTTCCTTATCGCTGAATAATTCAAATCCATAGTCATTCATGGCCATTGAAAAGGAAATTGGAGCCAGTTTTGAAATCCTGTAGGCGATTAATGCAGCCATCACTTCATGTACCAGACGCCCTTCAAAGGGGTACATAAACAAATGATATCCTTCACGGTTTTTAATCATTTCAATCAAGAATTCATCTTCTTTGGGAATATGAGAGTTTTTTTCCTGATTGATCAATAACGGGTGCAGGAACCTTAATTCTTTTTCTGAAGCTTTCGGATTTAGAGCATGTGAAAGTTTTTCTCTTAAAAAATGACCCAAGTCAGAACTTAATGGCAGCCTTCCACCCAAATAACTTGGTACGAGTGCTTTTCCTTTTGCAGCTCTTACATAGACGGTCATATCCTTGATCATTGCAACTTCCAGTGTACGTCCGGCTAAAATGAACTTTTCTTCTTTTTTGAGTTTTGAAATAAAATATTCTTCAATCATTCCAACATAACCGCCGGAAATAAATTTAACCTTTAGCATCGCATCACTTACAATTACTCCCATATTCATTCGGTGAAGCATTGCTATTTTCCGTGATGTTACCTTGTATAAGCCATTGTCCAAAATAACAATTTTATGAAATTCTTCATAGTTTTTCAGGACACTTCCTCCAATGGTCAGAAACTCAAGAATGCTTTTCCATTCTTCATCTGTCATTTCCTGAAAGGCATATACCTTTTTAATTCTTTTGTATACTTCATCGGGATAAAAGCCGCTTCCAACCGCTAAAGTCATCAGAAACTGCACCAAGACATCGAAGCATAAGACTTGTGGTTCTCTAGGCTCAACTACTTTTTGCTTTACAGCTTCCTTTAAGGCAGAAACCTCAATCAATTCCAGAGAATGGGTGGGTACACAATAAATTTTGGAAGTTTCAAAAGGGGAGTGCCCACTGCGGCCTGCCCGTTGAAGAAATCTGGCAACTCCTTTTGCAGAGCCGATCTGAATGACGGTATCAACAGGTTTAAAATCTATTCCTAAATCTAGCGATGATGTGGAAACAACAGCTTTTAATTTTCCTGAACTCAAATTTTCTTCAATCCAGATCCTTAAGTGAGCATCAATGGAGCTATGATGAATGGCAATCTGCCCCGCAAAATCAGGATAGGCATCCAGCAGCAGTTGATACCACATTTCACTTTGGCTTCGGGTATTCGTAAAAACAATGGTAGATTTTGAATTGAGAATAATAGGAACTACTTTATCCGCCAGTTTATTTCCAAGATGTCCGGCCCATGGCAATATTTCAATTTCATCCGGAAAGACCGGAAGAATATCTATTTTTTTTCGTTCTGTAGCAGTAATTTGAGTCTTTTTAATATCATAAGGAATCAGTACCTCCATGGCTTCATCCAAATTACCAATGGTTGCTGTAACACCCCATATTTTCATATCAGGGGCATAAGCTCTAAGCTGTGAAATCCCCAGTTCTGCCATTACGCCGCGCTTTGAACCTAACAATTCATGCCACTCATCTACAACCATACATTTCATATCACGGAAAAAGGTTTCATGATTTTTCTGAGCAAGGAGTAAATGTAAACTTTCCGGCGTTACTACCAGAATTTCGGGCATTTTCTTTACCTGCTGCTGTCTCACTTTAGGGTCTGTATCTCCATTTCTCACTCCTACGGCCCAGTCCAGACCAATTTCATCAATGGCTTCCTGCATGGCTTTTGCAATATCCTTGGATAAAGAGCGAAGAGGGCTTATCCAGATCATTTTCAAGCCTTTTTTATAATGTTCAGGATGATTCAGAAAGTCTGAAACCAATGCTAAAAAAACTGAAAAAGTTTTCCCAAACCCTGTGGGCGCTACCACCATACCACTATATCCGTTTCCGAATCTGCGCCAGGTATCTATTTGAAATTGAAAAGGAGATATGCCTTTATCAACCATCCATTGTTGAATGATTTTAAATCCATTGGTATGTTCAAAAGCAGCCACGTTATTGTATTAATTTTTTGATCTCTTCAAGAGTGTCAATTTCGTCTACTGTCTTATCTTTCCGCCACCTTACAATTCTTGGAAACCGAAGGGCAACACCGCTTTTGTGACGATTGCTAAGCCCAATTCCTTCAAATGCAATTTCAAAGACAAGTTCAGCTTTTACAGTTCGTACCGGTCCAAATTTCTCAAGGGCATTTTTAGTTACAAATTTGCTTACCTCCATAATCTCCTTATCCGTCAATCCGGAGTAAGCTTTCGCGATAGTAACCAACTTATCTTCATTTTTTACAGCAAAAGTATAGTCGGTGTAATAGGCACTGCGTCTGCCACTTCCTTTTTGGGCATAAATAAGAACGGCATCTATTGTAAAAGGATTGATTTTCCACTTCCACCAGTCGCCTTTCTTTCGTCCTGAATGATAGGGTGAGTTTTTTTGTTTCAGCATCAATCCTTCACTGTTTACCGTTCTTGAGTTTTCTCTGATCAGGTTCAGTTCTTCCCATTTTTCAAAATTGATACTTTGAGACAGCTTAATATTATGAGGCTTTTCATTGAGTAAAAATTCTTCCAGCATTGCTCTTCTGGCAGAGACGGGCTTTTCTCTCAAATCATTGCCTTCAAGCTCCAGCAAATCGTAGGCAAAGACCTGTATTGGAATTTCTGAGAGCATTTTCTTAGTTAAAGTTTTTCTGTTTAATCTTTTCTGTAATTCATTAAAATTTAAAACCTTACCCTCTTTCACCGCAAGTATTTCTCCATCTAAAACGAAGTTCCCATTCATGGCTTTTATCACTTCAGTAATCTCGGGAAACTGTTCTGTAACAAGTTCTTCCCCTCTTGACCAAATAAAAACTTCATCGTTTCTACGGATAATCTGACCCCGAATTCCATCCCACTTATATTCTATGAGCCATTCATAAGGCTTACCAAGGACTTCAAGCTCTTTTTCTAAAGGATAGGCAAGGCAAAAAGGATATGGTTTTGAATTGTCGGGGTTTATATTTTCAGCATCAATCAGTTCTCTGAAAGAAACATCATTAGGGTTCCATTTACCCATGAGGCTGTGCATCAGCGCACTGGATTCCTGACCGGAAAATTTTGTCAGGGCATTTATCAAAGTTTTATCAGAAACTCCAATCCGGAAGCTTCCGCCAATTAATTTGTTGAAAATCAATCGTTCTGTGTAATCTAAGCCGTTCCATGAACTCAATACAAATTCTTTCTTTTCTGTCTCTGTTTTATCTTTTAGATTAACAATCTCATTCATCCATTCTGACAGACTTTTTTCAATTTTTTGCAGAGGAGGAGGCAGAATTAAAGAAAGGGTTTCACCAAGATCTCCAACGGAAGAATAGCTTTCCTGAAAAAGCCATAGCGGAAGTCCTGTGATATCCAATGTCCATTCCTTCATATAATTGGTATTGACATTTCTTTTGGGTCTTTTTCCTGTAAACAAGGCAATAAACCATACTTTGTCATCATCAGGAGTTCGTTCCAGATAGTCAATAATGGCATCAATTTTAGCATTGGTTTTATTGGTTGTTTCCAAGGCGTTGATAAGGTCTGCAAAATGTTTCATGGTTCCGGATTTTCAATGGTTTCCTTTTCAGATTGTTCTTCGTCTTCACCATAAAGGGTTTCCACCACATCTGCACGAATCCCAATTTCATTCAGATATTTTGAAAAAACTTCTGTCTGCCCATGGGTAACATGTACAATTTCTGCTTCAGTATCTTTTACCGTTTGCAGCAATCCTTTCCAGTCTGCATGATCACTCATGGCAAATCCAGCATCTGCACTCCGCCATCTTCTGGCTCCGCGTACCTGCATCCATCCCGAACATATGGCGGTGGCCGGATCCGGAATTTTCTTAATAATATTACTATCCAGTAAAGCCGGTGGAACAATTACAATTTCATGTTCCATTTCTTTGGGACGTTCTCTGAAATCGGCGATAGTATAATCGGGAAGATCAATTCCTACAGATTCAAAAGCTTCATTAAGCTTTCCTATGGAGTAATGCACATATATTTTCCCCAGCCCTTTTACCGCTGTCATAACTCGTTGGGCTTTTCCCAGAGAATAACCGATAAACACTGAGGTTTTATTATTTTCTTTATTTTTTAGTACCCAATTTTGAAGTTTTTGGTTTAAATCCGGAACTTCCAGCCAGTTGTAAATAGGCAATCCAAAGGTACTTTCGGTAACAAATTCATTGCATTTTACTAATTCAAAAGGTGTACTCAATCCATCATCCTGAGTCTTATAATCACCGGAAACTACTGTAACATACCCTTTATATTCCAGCCTAATCTGTGCAGAACCAATAATATGGCCAGCAGGATGAAGAGAAACTTTTATCCCGTTAATGGTAATTATCTCTCCATATGCCAAACTCTGGCATTCAATATCACTCCCAATCCTTTGATGAAGAATGGGCTTTGTAAAATGATGACAGAGGTATTTTTTCATTCCCCATCGGGCATGGTCGGCATGTCCATGAGTGATGACAGCCATATCAACAGGTCGCCAGGGATCTATGTAGAATTTTCCCTGCGGACAATAAATTCCTTTTTTAGTAAATGTGATTAGTTTCAATGGTGTGACTGGTTTTATAGAATAAGCTTCAAAAACTTAACCAATTTACAATAAACTACAGATTTTATTATTTTTTTGGATTAGGTTTTAATGGACTATAGGGAATAGAGGTATTCATTTTTAAACTTTAGCAAAAAACAGCTCTTTGTTTTAGTTTCATAAAGATGATTCAATCTGAATGTAAAAGATGAACTTTTCAACACTATAAGTTTGGACTTTTCACCAATATAAACCGTTTAAAAATCTTTGAAATTTGTATCAACAAAAAAAATAAAATACAATGAGTAAAACAATTCTAATTACAGGAGCAGCAAGCGGTTTTGGGAAAATAGCAGCCTTTGAACTTGCTAAAAAGGGACATCAGGTAATTGCAACAACACAGGTATATCCTCAAATGAGCGATTTAATCCGGGAAGCTTCAGAACAGGGTGTACCTTTAACGGTTGATAAGCTGGATGTAACCAATTCAAGGGATATTGCCTATATTTTAAATAAATATGATATTGATATTCTGATAAGCAATGCAGGTATCATGGAAGGGGGTCCTATTGCAGAGCAGCCTGTTGACTTAATCCGGTCTATGTTTGAGGTGAATGTATTCGGTGCGTTGGAACTGGCACAGGGTTTCATTAAAAAGTTTATTGAAAAGAAAGGGGGTAAAATTGTCTTTACTTCATCCATGGGAGGTTTATGGACAGTACCCTACGTGGCCGCTTACTGTGCGTCTAAACATGCCTTAGAGTCAATTGCGGAAGGGTTGAGAACCGAACTGGCTCCGTTCAATATCAAAATTGCAACCTGTAATCCGGGAGTATTTGGAACAGGATTCAATGACAGGGGAGTAGACTCCATATTCCGCTGGTATGATCCAAAGGTAAATTTCACCCCAGAATCAGCTTTCGAGGGAGCTTCTGAGTCTCTTGCGCATCAGCTGGATCCATATTCCATGGCGGAAGTTATTGTAAATGTTGCTCTGAATGACAACAGTGATTTCAGGAATGTACATCCCAAGGAAACTGAAGATTTTGTAAAACAGCTTCAAACTGAAGCGTGGACTGCAAAAAGTTAAGAATATGGGAATAACTTATAAACTAGCAGAAAAAATATTGCATGCTGCAATAGAAAAAGCAAAATTATTAGGTATTCCTGTAAGTATTGCTGTAGTAGATACCGGAGGACATCTGGTTGCTTTTGCCCGGCTGGACAGCGTATATGGAGTGATTGATTTTGCTATAAAAAAAGCCAAAACAGCCATTATGTTTGGAATTGACAGCGATGTAATGGGAGGCATTATTTCTGGAGCCGATATTCATGGATATGGGATGCTAAATTCTAATGACGGACTTTTAACCCTGGCAGGAGGCGTTATCATTAAGGATAAAAACGCAGGAATAATTGGGGCTATAGGTTCGTCTGGCGGCACTCCTGAGCAAGACAAAGAGATTGCCCATGCAGGGGCGTCTGCTATTGTTTAAATTTCAGATATTTGTGTTATGGAAAAGACTTCTGAAATCATATTTGACAAACTGGTTTATTCATGTGCCTTTGATGCCTACAGGGGGCATGAAGAGTTTATTCCGGATCATTTTCTGGGATTTCAGATTTCTGGGGAAACTCATGCCTTTCATGATCAGGGTAAGACTATTATCGGAGAAAACACGGTAGTTTTAGTCAGGAAAAATCAATTAATCCGAACGATTAAACAGCCTTTAAATGGGGAAAAGTATCAATTTATTTCCATTACACTGGATGATGAAACTCTTCGGCAATATGCCAGTGAGCAAAAGATGGTAGTGGATAGTCCTTTTCCGGGTCATCAACGGTTATTCTTTGAGTCTGATGAATTTTTTAAGAGTTATTTTGCATCATTAATCCCTTATATTGATAAAACCGAACAAATATCTCCAAGGCTGGCTGTATTAAAAGTTAAAGAAGCAATTGAGCTTCTTCTGCAAGCTCATCCGGATCTAAAGAATCTTCTTTTTGACTTTTCGGAACCACATAAGATTGATCTCAAGGAATTTATGAATAAGAACTTTATGTTCAATGTATCTGTGGAAGCTTTTGCACGGCTTACAGGCCGAAGTCTTTCTGGTTTTAAGCGGGATTTCAGCAAAATATTTAATATGACTCCCAAGCAATGGTTAAAGGAAAAAAGATTGAAAGAAGCTTATTTTCTGATTAAAAACAGGAATAAAAAACCATCGGATATCTATCTTGATCTGGGATTTGAGAATCTGTCTCATTTTTATTTTTCATTTAAAAAGAAATACGGAATAACCACCACAGAATTATAACCAGATAATAAATATATTGAGAAGAGATATTTTTAATTGCAGAATCCTATGATTCTGCAATTATTTTTGTAAGTTAGTAAGGTTCAAATGGTTTTATCAATATTGCAACTATTGTTGTTCGGTATTTCTATCCGTTCTTCATAGAGTTACATAACCACCTGGATATAAAAACACCAAACAAATGAGAGAAACTACAAAAATGTATGTTGGTGGCTCTAAAACAAAAATTGTTCGTGGAGAATATACCATCAAATCAGATGGAAATCACTCTATGTGGGTAACCAAAGGAAATATAATTGTTACTGCTGAAAAACAAATAACCCAGCAAGGTGAAAAGACGGGAGTTTCCCACGGAAATTATATTCCGCCTGAAGAAATTTATACCACCCATCCAAAAGTAGAAAAGGTTGAATTTTTGGATGAAAACAATAAAGTCCTCGATCAGAATACTAAAGATTTTTTTTACGGACAGAAACTTAAAATCAAGATAGTAACATCCAATGCCAAAGGGCAAAGCATCTATGTGAATCTGCAGGGAAAAACAAAAAGTATCCATCAGAAATTTGATATTTTAAATACTAAACGCTTTTCCTGGAACGGATTAGTTACTCACGAAGAAACTTTTGAAACTCCGCTTTTTGTTCTTAATCCTAATTGGTATAGCGATGATTTTGAAGAATATGATTATACTTTACATGAAACCCAAATAAAGGAAGAAGATTTAAATGAATTTTTCGCTAAAGTTGTTTTAGATGCTAAAAATGTTTTTCTTCCACTAGCAGAAAACCGTTTAAAACCTGTTACCTATAAAAGAAACTATGAAGAATTAATTGGCCTTTTTAAAACAGACAATTCCGGAGGCAAAGATTTATTGACCAATTATGAAAATTTTTATATTGATAAATACGCTGATGAGAATGAAGATATTAAAGATATTGTTGATGATTTTTCAGAATGGCTTTGTGAAGACCATACAGAGGCATCTGTTGAGGACATCAATGCGAAGGTATCTGAAAGTGCGGGAAAATTATGGAGCTATGCAGTACTACAGCACCAGAAGCATAATATGAAGTTGACCACAACAAACAACAAAACCGGAGTAAAAAAGGATGAAATAAAAGAAAGAAAGGCTATTCTTGACGACAGGCCTCTGTACTGGGCAAGAATTGCCATGCAGGTTATCTTAAAAAGGCAATATGTTTTTATTAAAGATATTAAAACACTTTCACAAAAAGATCAGGATGATTTTTTCAAAAAATCCATTATCCCTAAAAATAGCAAGCTTTGGAAAATCATAGTACTTTTTGAAGAAAAAAGTAGAAATTATACAGGAATAGATTTTTCAAAGGCTGGAAATAAAAAGAAAATTCTCATTACTGGATTTGATCCATTTATATTGAATGAGTTTAATAATGAATCTATAAAGCTATATTCACCCAATATAAAACAATCAAACCCATCTGGAGTAGTTGCATTAGCATTTTCAAAAAACAATAAATTAGGAGCCTATATACAAACAATGATAGTTCCGGTAAGATATTCTGATTTTGATGGAAGTCAGGATCAGAACAAGGGACAAGGGAATGGTATTATTGAAAAATATATCACATCTCATATTTTAAATGTTGATATGATAATTACAGTAAGCCAAGCAGGTGAAGGAGATTATCATATTGATGTTTTTGCAACTGCAACAAGAGAAGGTTTTAATGATAATTCTGATCATATAAGAGTAGATGAAAGTAAATCGGTAAGTAATGATTCTCCAGAAACTATTTCTACCACACTTCCAAAAGCCTTTTCAAAAGGTTTATCTCAAGCAATATTTTTTGGAGAGTATAGCCAGAAAAATGGAGAAAGTGGAGTTGCAACTGTAGATAATTATCCAAAAGGAAAAGTATATAATGGCCCTGGAGGAAATTATTTGTCCAATGAAATATTCTATCGTGTTGCTAAAATAAGAAAAGATTTGAAATCTAGTTTAATGACAGGCCATTTTCATATTTCAAAAATTCAATCAAAAGGAGAAGACTTATCTTCAGAAAAAATTAATACACTTCATGAAGTAGTAATAACTGTATTAAAAGAAGGATTTAAAAATTTATAAGTAATGAAAAAAATATTTTTTATCATAATGGTTTTACCACTTATTTATAGTTGTGATGCACAAAAAAAAATAGCGAATGATGATATGTATAGTTCAAATCTACTTCTATTAAAACCAGAAAAAGGAGTAAGGATTTTACAGAAAACATTTATGCAAAATGATACTTATACTTTAATTAAAGACAGAAAATGGACTGATATTCCTCGCCCTACAATAATTAGTTTTGTAAAGGATAAGGATACTATGAATTACGTAATTAACTATGGAAATACTGGTAATTATTATTTACATAACCTAAAGTTTAAAAAGGGGAATTATAATGTTGAAATTTTAAAAAATAATTTAGAGTCTTCTGGTAAGGTTAATGTTTTTAATGAGAATATTTTACTTTATAAGCTATTTAACAATAATACAAGAAAAAGGGAAGATACTAAATTAAATGATGTTATATTTTACATTGTTGATTTTGAGAGATTTGATAATATTAAGATTGAGAGTAAGTGAAATTTCTGCTGATGAAATGCAATAAAACAATTGAAATAATAAAATGAATATATTCCAATATGTCTTAATAATTAATCTGATTTTCCCATCGTGCAATGCACAAAAAGTAATTGAGGCCACATCAAAAGATGTCTTAGTATTTGAATTTATCAATGGAAATATCCAACTCGCAAAATATTATTCAAAAGCATATAATCAGGACAATTCTTATAAAAAAACGGTAGAAGCATCAGAAAATAAAGAAATTTTCAATAACAAAAATATAAGTATCATAACTCAAAATTGGAAACCAATGGGTTCTAGATATTATCAAAAAAAATATACTTTTATCCAGCAGAAAGATACAATGAATATATATTGTAAATGCGGTCAGGAGAAGAATTATTACATTAAAAATTTAGAATTTAAACGAGGAAATTATAATTTAAGTTTTGATAACAAAGCATCTGAAAATGGTATAAAATATATTACTGGGAGTGATATAATTACTATGAAAGAAATGCAAAAAACTTTATTTAGAAACACTTATGTTCCCTCTAATGAAACAACAAAAAGAAACCTATATTTTTCAGACTTAAAATTTATTAAAATAGATATAAAAGATACTGCGAATGTATATCTACAAGAAATTAAATAAGAAAATATAGAAATACTATTAAAAAACACAAAAGCCATCTACATTTTATAATAGATGGCTTATCGTTTAAAGGTTTTGAAAATATATACTCCTTAAGGAATTATATTTTCACTTCTTAATCGCTCAAACAATTCTATGAAAGAGTCTTCTGTACTTTTATAGGCTGTAAATCCAAGCTTTCTGCTATTGGACATATCACACATTACTTCCAGCGGTCTTCCGAGATCAAGATCGGTATGCCATGCAGACGATAATTTGCTAAGATTTTCTTCATTTAAATGGTGTTTTTTTGCGATCTCACTCCAGATTTGCGCATCGTTTTCCAATTCTTTTTCCAGAGGTCTGATCATATCATTAAACCCTTCGGCTTCTATTCCAAACCAGTCGGCTAATCTTTTCCAAAGCCATTTCCATCGAAAAACATCTCCATTCGTAATATTGTAGGCCTTATTTTTCGCAGGTTCGGTAGAGGAAGCCCATACCAGTTGTTTGGCCAGTACTTTTGCATCCGTCACATCGGAAACACCATGCCATTGTGCCTCAGATCCAGGCCATATAAACTTTCTTCCCGTTTCCTTGCAGATGCTTGCATAAATAGCCAGCGTAGTTCCCATATTCATCAGATTACCCACAGCATGCCCAATTACAGTATGAGGTCTGTGAATGCTCCAGGTAAAACCATCTCTTTCCGAAGCTTTGTACACTTCGTCTTCCTGAGCATAATAGAAATTGGGAAGAGGAAGCCTTGGATGTTCTTCCCGAACAGGTGTTTCAGGCAAAATCCCTTGCTTAACATAAGCCTCAAAAGGTCCCAGATAATGTTTCAAGCCGGTTACTAAAGCTACATGCTTAACCGATTTTTTAGGAGATAAAACGTTCAGAAGATTTCGTACAAGTAAACTGTTTACCCGAATATTTTCTTCTTCCGTATCATTTCGCATCCATGTTGTAAAATAAATATGAGTAGGAGAGATCTCCTTCAATGCTTCCGTCAGGTTTTGCTCATCCAACAGATCTGCTTTGATGCTACGAAGACCGGAAATAGTAGAGTTGGGGTTTCTGGATAATCCATAGGTCATCCAGCCTTGTGCAACAAGTTCTTCTGCCAAATTGCTTCCTGTAATTCCTGTAGCACCTACTACCAATGCTATATTTTCTTTATTTTCCATAAGTATTGTAAATTTTCATTACAAAATTATGGCTGAGAACAGTCCAATATGCTTGATATGGATCATGCATTTGGATTGATCTGTATCAAGTATTATTGAGAAGATTTTTTTTACGAATCCTACTTACTGTTTCGGGAGCGAGCCCCAGATAAGAGGCGATAAGATTATGGGGAACCCTTTTGATCATCTCAGGGTTTTTCTGTGCCAGTTGAAGATATTTTTCCTCAGCAGTATAACTATTGGAGACTATAAGCCTATGATCCTTTGTCACCAGACTGTTTTGATAGAGAATTCTAAAATAACGATCCATTACAGGAATTTCCAGCATCATTTTTTCATAATCATCAAGGGTGATCATCAGAACTTCAGTTTCTTCAATGGCATCTATATTTAAAACTGATTTTTCCTGATGAATAAAACTGTTGAAATCAGAGATCCACCAGCCTTCAAAAGCAAACATATTGATATGTTCATTCCCTTTTTCATCCAAAAAATAAGATTTCAGCAATCCCTTACTTACAAAAGACAGACACTTACAGATTTCTCCTTCCTGTAACAGATATTGTTTTTTTCGAAGTTTTTTTAAAGTAAAGAAAGCTTGAACCTGTGTTTTTTGTTCATCGGTTATAACTACTTTATTCTGAATATGGGAAAGAAGTACCTCAAACATTTAAAAAATATTTTATCAAAAATAAGACTTTCGGTATATTATTCTTCAAAATTATAGAGATTAATCCCTATTTCCTCATCTTTTGCTTTTACAGTTCTGGTATTGAGCGGATAAAAAATAAATTCTCCTGCTCCCCGAATTCTGGCGTCTAAAAGATGTCCTGCCAATGCAGTATAATCTTCTCTTCCTAAAGTAATATGCAAATGGAGTATCGGCTCTTCACCTATTACAGAAACATTCCCAGAAATATTGGTTACTTCCATCTGTTCCTTAAATGTTTTATCCACATATTTTTTGGTAGACGGAACAAAGAAACGTAAAGTAACTTCATCTACTGCTCCAATTCCTGTAACTTCCCCCGATTGAATGCCCTGGCTTCTAACAAAATCTGTAAGTGCTTCAATGATACTTGATTGATTTTTAATACTAACAATATAAACATGATCTACCTTTTTTGCTGCCCAATTTCTTCCTTTTAAATTTGATGTACTCATACTTGTAAAGCTTTATTTTGTTTTAAATGGTTCTCCTAAGCATTCATCTTTACAAATAAGTGCAATAATCATGCTTGTCAATTTATATGCATGATTTTGAAACAGAAAATATAGTGTTAACGGGAAATTTATATTCCTTCTTACTTGTAAACTGATAAAAATTACAGAAATTTGCAGCAAATAAAAATCAATGAAGATCGTAGATATTGAAAGCTGGAACAGAAAGGAGCATTTTAATTTTTTTTCTAACATGGCAAGTCCCTATTTTGGTTTCACAACAGAAGTGGATTGTACAAAAGCCTATGACAAGGCCAAGGAAAACGGATACTCATTTTTTGCCTATTACTTTCATAAATCTATGGTGGCTGTAAATACTGTTGATGAGTTAAAGCTTAGAATTATTGACGGGCAGGTGATGCAGTTTGATACAGTACATGCTGGCAGTACCATTGGCAGACCGGATGGAACCTTTGGTTTTTCATTTACCCTTTTCTCTGAAGATTTTGAGGTTTTCAATGCTAATCTACAGGAAGAGATAAAGGGAGTACATGAAACTTCAGGACTTAGAATAAGTAACGAAAGACTGGGTAAAGACCATGTTAGACATACTACAATCCCCTGGAACTCTTTCAGTGCAATTCTTCATCCAACAGATTTTAATACCGGAGAATCAATCCCTAAAATTGCTTTTGGTAAATTTAATATCCGCGAGGGGAAAAAATATCTTCCTGTTTCTATTGAAGCCCATCATGGATTAGCCGATGGAATACATATTGCAAAATATCTGGAAGAATTCCAGAGACAACTTGATTTATAGCAGGTCTTAGGGGTAGATCATTTTTAGATAGAAAAGGATCTTATTCATTTTCAATTTTTAATTCCCAACTCAATTACGGGAATCCGTAAAGACTTTTTATTTATCTTCAATACATTTGAGGCAATATATTGCTATATTAGATAATTGATTTTCCATCAAGGAAGCTAATTAACCAATAACTCAACTGTAATAAGATGACCAATTTTGAAAATTCGGACTTACAACTTGTAACGTCCAGGGCCAGAGCAGATAAGGCTATCAATTCTCTAAAAGGCCTTTTACTAGGAATCATAGCTGATGATATTATTGATGCTAAAGAAATGGATGAGCTCAGATTATGGGCTAAAGAACATTATGATCTGGTCAATAGAAATCCTTTCCGTGAATTCATGCTTTTAATTGAAAATACGGCTTCTAACGGGATACCTGCCAAAGAAGCTGTTGAAGATTTATACTGGCTATGTCAGAAGTATGAGCATGATAGTATGTATTACAATGGGATTACTTCAGACTTACAATTATTACAGGGGATTTTTCATGGCATTCTGGCTGATGGCATTTTAAGTGATGATGAAATTTTTAAACTTCACGGCTGGCTGTCAGAAAATGAGCATCTAAGTTCCTATTATCCGTATGATGAGATCAGAAGTCTTGTTTTGTCTATTGTTGCTGACAAGAAGATTGATGAGGAGGAAAGAGCTGTTTTAACAGCCTTTATCAAGCAGTTTGTAGAGCTAAAAAACACAGACACTACTGCAAAAATAGAAAAAGATACTGAAGGAGTCAATATCTCTGGCATTTGTGCTATAGATCCTGAAATTGTTTTTGAAAATAAAACATTTTGTATTACAGGTATTTTAAGCAGAGGAACAAGAAATGAATTGCAGGAAGCGATTACCCAAAAAGGAGGAACTGCTGTAAACAGTATTTCAAAAAAAACGGATTACCTGATCATTGGAGATACCAATAATGCTTGCTGGAGCTATTCTTGCTATGGCCGAAAAGTGGAAAAAGCATTAGATTTAAGAAAATGCGGACATACTATTATTTTAGTTCATGAATTTGATATTTTTGATACTGTTTGAAGAGAAACTTCCTCAGAAAATTCTATGATGATAATCCCTGATGTCACTATGCTGAACGATAACCATTCACCAAATTCCAACGATTTTATTATTGATGTTTCCGGAAACGCAAATATCCCGATTCATTTTGAAAATGATTTTTCTATACCCACAAATGATTCAATATCCCACCAGAACACATCTTATGATTCTGATTTTTGTAAAATAGGAAAAAGATACAGCCGAAAACTGAATCTGGCAGATCATCAGGTTAAAATGCTGGATAAAATGTCTTTTTCAGGAAATGTCTTTAACGAAATTGAATATTGTAAAATTCAGATACTAAAGCAATTTTTAAGAACCATTAATTATCTTTATCAACACTGTACTCCTATTAATAAATCTTACCCTACAGTAATTGATGAATTATCCGAGATTATTGTTTGCCTCCGGTACAACTACAAAAAAGAAAGCTTAAATTACAGCTATACTTATGATTCTGTACAAACGGAAATTTTCAACCATATTTTAAAACTATGTGAAAATAATATCCGTGAGATTTATGGTATTAAAAGGAGAATCAACACGGATTTCAACTATAACGAACCGGATATCTTTCATCAGTACAACAAAAAGATCGTATCAAAAATTGAATCTTTTCTGGTAGAAAATCAATATCAGATTCTGGATGCGGATTACAAAACCAATATTATTCTCAATGAAAATAATACCAGCCGGTGGAAAGCAAAATTTGATCTGATTAAACAAGATTATTCAAATCCGCTTGCTTTTGAAAGAGAAATTTTCAGACTTGTAGAAGTGAATGTTAAAAATCCATCTGTTGATACTATATTTTTTGAGGCATCAAAGTTTGTAGCAGACTATGATAGAACCTGTGCACTGCGACTTTATATCCATTATTTGGAAAAAGACCTAAGTTCTCCAAAATTTGATCACAGACAATTTAACAAGAGCATTCAGAAGAATTTATTTTCAACCCAAGAACAGCTTACTGATTTTGAAGAGATTCTGAAAAATTTTATAGCAGACAGAGATCTTGAAATAGCTATCAAAAGAGCAAATATGCTTTATCAGCCTAAAAGAAAGAGAATTACAATAGATCCTGAAGCCATTAAAGATATTCAGGCTCAACATTCTGAAACGGCAGATATACTGGGGCAGATCCTCAGCGATGAGGAGGAAGAGAATTGTATAGAGAGGGAAGAAACAGTTGGAAAACAAGAACTTATTATTAAGATAACACCCCAGGTTTCTGAAAATCAGAATACCAAATATCTTGACGGATTGAGCTTAACAGATATTCAAAAGGAAATTTTGGATTTATTTAAAAAAAACAGTTTCAATATACTTCAGAGTGATTTTGGAGATTTTATAAAAACAAAAGGGCTATTTATTGGCTCTACAATAGATTCCATTAATGAATGCTGCTTTGAGACCCTTGATGATATTCTGATTGAAGAAGAAGATGAATATTTTATTATTAACACAAATTATTACCAAAAACTTTTAAATAATGATTGACAATATTAAACCCAAAGAAGCCAATTCCATTGTTAACTCTCTGGTAAGCGGAGTAGTGCCTAAGATTGGTGTTCAGCATATTACAGTAGGAAGATCTGAAGAGATTAATGCAGTTATAGGCTCTTTAGAAGATGTAAAAAATGGGCTCAGTCTTGTCAAATTCTGGATCGGGGATTTCGGAAGCGGAAAGTCTTTTATGCTTCATTTACTCAATACTGTTGCCTTAAAGCAAAAATTTGTAGTAGCCAATGCCGATTTTACTCCGGACAACAGGCTCTATGCCAATGACGGGAAAAGTGTAATATTATATTCTGCCATTATGGATAATATTGCTATTCAGACCAAACCGGAAGGTGGAGCCTTGCAGACTTTGCTGGAAAAATGGATTGAACAGGTAATTTCAAAAACGGCCGAAGAAAATCATATTTCTCTGATAGAGATCAGGAATGATCAGTATTTAAACTTAATTCAGAATTCTATTATGAAAACCGTGAATGAAATTACTGAAGTAGGCGGTTTTGATTTTGGTTCTGCAATTGTCAAATATTATGAAGGCTATATCAAAGGGGACGAACTCTTACGCAGAAATGCTCTGAAATGGCTGAAAGGAGAGTATACAACCAAAACAGAAGCAAGACAGGATCTGGGAATACGTGAAATCATCAACGATTCCAACTATTATGATATGCTTAAAAACTTCTGTAAGCTTTTTGTAAGTATGGGATATAGCGGCTTTATGATCAATCTGGATGAAGCCATTAATCTGTACAAAATTTCTGTTACAGCTTCCCGTGAGAAAAATTATGAAAAAATTCTATCAATTTACAATGACTGTTTTCAGGGGAAAGTCGCTAATCTATTCATCAATTTTGCAGGAACGAGAGACTTTCTGGAAAATGAAAGAAGAGGACTTTTCAGTTACCGGGCTTTAAAATCAAGACTCGAATACAATAAGTTTGAAACTTCTGAATTTCGTGATTTTGCTCAGCCAGTCATTAAGCTGATGCCTCTGAATCACAATGAAATTTTTGTTTTACTTAAAAAACTTAAGCTGATATTTGACTTCAATTATAATGCAGAGCTGGATATAAAAGATAATGAAATTTCATCTTTTATGGAAGAAATGTTCAATAAACCTGGAGCTGCAGAGTTTCTTACACCAAGAGAAGTGCTCAGGGATTTCCTGAATATTCTCAATATCATCAGACAAAATCCTGAGGTGGATAAAAGAAGACTTTTTGGAGAAATTGAAATTGTTGACGAAAGGCCAAATGATCTTGTTCTATTAGACAACATTGAGGAATTATGACAGCATTCGACCAGCTCTCTGAACCTATCAGAAAATACATCCGTGATAAGAAATGGGATAGTTTAAGGCCCATTCAGGAAGCGGCTATACAAAGGATTATTCCAACTGATAATAATTATATTTTAATATCCAGAACAGCCTCAGGTAAAACTGAGGCAGCTTTTCTGCCTATTTTATCAAAAGTTAATTTCAAAGAAGCAGGTGTAAAAGTACTTTATATCTCTCCATTGATTGCCTTAATCAACGATCAGTTTCTAAGGGTTGAAAGTCTTTGTGAATATTTGGATGTTACGGTAACAAAATGGCATGGAGAAGCCTCGAAAGGGGCTAAGGACAAACTTATTAAAGCGCCTGAAGGAATTGTTCTCATTACCCCGGAATCTCTGGAGGCAATGTTCGCCAACAAACCTTACAATATTCATCATTTGTTCTCCCATCTGGAATATATTGTTATTGATGAGATCCATTCGTTTTTAGGTTCTGACCGGGGAACTCATCTGCAATCGCTTTTGAATCGTCTGCAAAGAGTTAATGTGAAGAAATTCAGTATTGTAGGACTATCTGCAACGGTAAGTGATGCCAATCAATATGCTGAACTCAAAGACTTTCTTGGAGATCAGGGCTGCACAAAGATTATAAGAGATACTACTCCCAAACCAATCAACGTTATTTTTAAATATTTTTCAGGAGCTGGTAATGAATTACCATTGCCTCTTTTGAAAGATTTGTATGCCCGGACAAGAGACAGTAAAGTTCTGATATTTCCCAATGAAAGAGGAAAAGTGGAAGAAGTTGCCGTAAAACTGAAACAGATTTCCGAAAGAGTAGGTGGGCATAAGAATTACTTCTCACATCACTCTTCTGTAGATAGAGAGGTTCGTGAATATGTAGAGTTTTTTGCAAAAAATTCTACTTTGGAAAACTTCTGCATTTCCTGTACTTCAACTCTGGAACTCGGAATTGATATTGGCAATGTAGATGAAGTCGTACAGATTGATGCCACCCATAGTATAGCTTCTCTGATCCAGCGGGTAGGAAGAAGTGGAAGAAGGGAGGGAAAAGCCAGCAATCTATTTTTATATGCTACAGGAAAATGGAGCTTACTACAGTCTTTGGCATGTTGGTTATTATACAAGGAACACTATATAGAACCTATCTCTGTCAATAAAAAACCTTATGATGTTCTGGTTCATCAGCTTTTATCAATTGTTAAAGGAACATCTGGAATTTCTTTGCCACGGTTGCTGAGAGAAATTGCAGCGAATAAAACCTTTTCAAATGTTAAAGGAGAGGAAATAGAAGACGTTATTATCCATCTCACCAATATTGAATTTTTGGAAAAGTTAGGAAACGAACTGATCATTGGTATTGAAGGAGAAAAAGTAGTCAATACTAAAGATTTCTATACCCTTTTTGAAACTGCTGTTTTCTTTAAAGTTTCCGGAAATGGAATGAAAATCGGAGAACTTCCATTATCTCCCCAAATTAGGAAAGGTGAAAATATCTACCTGTCTGCCAAAATATGGAGCATCATCGATATTGATTATAAAACAAAGAAAATAGAGGTAGTGCCGGCTATAGATGGGAAAAAGCCTATGTTTTTGGGAGATGCTGCAGATACAGCATATAAAATCCGGGAAAAGATGCTTGAAATCATTACCTCAAGAGAAGAATATGATTTTTTGGATAAGACAGGATATGAAATTATTGAGATATTAAGAAAAGATTTTTCTGTTTTTGACATCAACGACTCTACAACGGAAAGGGCACTGTTAAACAGTAATGAAAATATCACTTTTTATTCTTTTACAAGCTCTGCAGTCAACAGGACCCTACGTTTTATTTTGGATAGGCAGGGAATAGAAAATATGCTCAATGATCATGAAAGTTCATTTGAAATAGAAAACTGTACTGCATCCGAATTTGTGGCCGTTCTTAAAAATATTGAACAAAGTTCAGATATTAATGCTATGCTTATGAAATTATTAGAAGACCGCCCCGGGATTATTGATTTTTCAAAATGGGGAAAATATCTACCCCTTAAATACCAGGCAGAGCTGCTTAAAGAAAAGTATTTCGATTTTGAAAGCTGTTATACTTATCTCCGGAAGTTAAAGATCAGAGAAAATAATTCACATTAAAAAAGATATTATTATAATCAGGGAACATCTTTCCGGTAAAATAGATAAACAAAAAATATTCATTTGTATCCAAATAATCCGGCTTTCTCATTTTTGAGAAAGCCGGATTATTTATTAAAAATAAATAACTAATTTATTTCAATTACATCTTTCTCCAAATCATGATAGAGTAAAATCTTCCAATGGTTTTCTCTTGCTTTTTTTTCCCATTCAAGTCGTAATTCCATTGCTTTTCTGCCATCGAAATCACTTTTGTAGGCTAAATGATATTTTAGGTAAGAAGCCTGTGGAAGATCGTCTGCACCATAAAAAGCTGTTTCTTCATTTTCTTTGATCCAGAAAACCTGCATGAATGGAGTATGACCGCCCACTACTTCATAAAAGATTTCATCATTAATTTGTCCTTTATCATCATTCATCCAGATAATATTGGGTAATTGAATCAGGTTTTCCAATACTTCAAAATCAAAGGATGGATTCCCTTTATTTTCCATGGCAAAATTCAGCTCACGTTTTTGAATATAGATTTCTGCATTAGGAAAAGTGGGTTCATAGCCATGATCTGTAAGTTTTACAGCGCCTTCAATATGATCCTTGTGAAGGTGGGAAAGAAAGAGCTTGGTGATCTGCTCCGGACGGATACTTTCTCTTTCAAGAAGTGTTGATACAACAGAAATTCCATCCTCATTTTCCCATCCAATACCGGCATCCAAAAGAATACAATCGTTTTCTGTGATGATAAGGAAAGGCTGTACAGACATTTTAATTCCGGCAATGGTATCAAAATTTTCATCTGTTAAAAGAGTAAAATCCTTGGTTTTGCTGGTTGAAAAATTACCTTCTTTAAGTGGAATGATCTTCATGCTGCAAATTTCCTCAATATTTCTAACATTCAAAAGCTTTTTCATCAATGCAGCCCATTGGAAAAAACAATTGGAAGGGTATCTACCAGTTACTCAGTCCATTTTCCAATGCTTTCACGTAATTTTCTTCATCAAAGGAGTAAAGGTCCGGCGACTTATGAGCACCACCACGTCTTTGTTCATCAAGTTTTTTCAAAACCCCTAAATTTTTAACTTTCCGATAAAAATTTCCACGGTTGAGTTCCTTACCTAATATCACTTCGTATAACTTCTGAAGTTCAGAAAGTGTAAATTTTTCCGGTAACAGATTATATCCGATAGGTTTGTATGAGATTTTTTCCCGTAATGTAAGAAGTGCTTTTTCAATAATCTCGCGATGATCCATCGCCAGTTCAATGGTAGGAAGATCTCTTAAATAAACCCACTCACAGGCTTCACTCACATCATCCATAACGGGTTCAATATCCGCAGAATTGTACAAGGCATAATACCCAATAGAAATAAAACGCTGCTTCTGAAATAGGGTTTCATCGAAATCCTCAAAATAAAATTCACTCCTGTTTTTTCTTCCAAAAACGGCAAATTCTTCAAGAAAAACATTGGTAACACCAGCCCTGGATTTTAAAACCCTCATTACGCCTTCATCCAAGTCTTCGTCTTTTCTTATAAAACCACCAGGAAGAAGCCATTGTTTTCGATAATTCATCCTTACCAGCAAAACTTTCAGCTCATTTTGATCAAAACCGAAAATAACAGGATCGGCCGAAATATGAGGAAGAAAAATTTCTTTTGCTTCAGCAGACTTTTGTAAAATCTGTTCCTTGGAATTCATATAATCCATAAAAATACATGTGTTGTTACAAATGTAAAGATAAAATTGGATAATGCTTATAAAAACTCTTTATTAAAGCTATTTTTAAGAAAAATAATCTATTATATTCAAAGGTTAAATCAATCATGATATTATATGTTTTTTATTAAAATGCCTACCTTTGGATCCATTAAAAATGGATATCCGAAATGCTCAATCTTAGGATATATTCCTATCCAATAAAAATTTCATCATGCAGGTAAGCTCTACCCACAATATTTCCCGGGCTGTAGTCTGGTTAATGGCCATCATTTCAGGACTTGTTGTAGCCAACAATTATTATAATCAGCCTTTATTGGCCCTTATCTCAGAAGATTTTCATGTTTCTGAAGCTGCCGTAAGCAAAATTTCAGTCCTTACCCAAATAGGATATGCTTTGGGATTGCTCCTAATTGTGCCTCTTGGAGATAAGTTTTTCCGAAAAAAATTAATCCTGATTGACTTGTTTCTTGTTTTCGGTTCTTTACTTTGGATGACTTTTGCCAATCAGCTTTGGATGCTGTATGCCTCCAGTTTATTGATTGGAGCCACTTCTGTAATTCCTCAATTGTTTGTACCTATTGCTGCCGAACTATCTTCTGATAAAGAAAAATCGGCCAACATAGGACTCGTGATGTCCGGACTTTTATTGGGAATTCTACTTTCACGTTTTATAGGCGGAATTGTAGGGGAGGTTTGGGGATGGAGAGCCATGTTTGGTATTGCAGCAGGATTAATGATTTTGGTATGGTTCGCCGTTTATACGATGCTTCCTGAACTTTCACCGAATTTTAAGGGAACCTATAGAGAATTAATGCGTTCTGTAGCTCATCTTGCAAAAACACAGCCCATTCTCCAGTTGGCTTCATTCCGTGGAGCAATGGCTTTTGGATCTATGTGTGCCTTATTTACAACTTTGGTTTTTCATATGGAAAAGCCGCCTTTTAATGCAGGTTCCTCTGTTGTAGGCAGCTTTGGTCTTGCCGGAGCAGTAGGTGCTTTGGCAGCAGCGAAAGTGGGAAATCTGCAAAAGTATTTGGATATCAACCGTATCATATTGTATTCTTTATTGATTTTGATAGGAAGCTGGGGATTCACTTATTTTGCAGGCGAAACCTATTGGGGACTAATAATAGGTGTAATCCTTGTTGATCTTGGAGTACAATCAAGTCATATCATGAACCAAACTAATTATTTTATGATCAAATCCAATGCTGTCAACAGGTTAAACACGGTTTATATGGTTTCTTATTTCATTGGGGGCTCACTGGGAACCTGGCTTGCTTCTTTGGCTTGGCAGAAAGCACAATGGACAGGAGTATGCCTTGTAGGAACCGCTTTCGGAGTGTTAACACTCATCGCCCATATTCTGTTTTGCAATAAAGTAAATAAGGCTTGATTTAAAAGAGATTATGTTCTAATTTTGACAGAAGAATATAACCATTTTATCTTCCTAATACACTTTATGAATGAATAATCATCGCTGAAAATTTTTGATTTTCCTGCGTCTTACACCTGTATACCCTAAAAATAAAATTAGTATTCAGAACCTTCCTGTTCCTGAATAAGTTTTCTGTGTTTTCCTCCCCAATCACTCAACACATTCCAAATTGGGATTAGTTCTTTTGCAATAGTTGTAAGTTCATAATCTACGCGCGGTGGAACTTCTGCATGTACTGTCCTTTTGACCAGGCCCTCTTTCTCCAATTCCCTCAATTGAAGCGTCAGCATCCTTTCTGTTATCCCTAAAATAGCCTTTCTAAGCTCACTGAAACGCAGTTTTCCGCCTTTGAGCTTATCCAGAATCAGAAGTTTCCATCGTCCTCCAATTTTACATACAGCATAGGTAAGATCACATTCATGAATGTATTGTCTGTTGATGTTATTCGTTGAATTTTCTTTTATTTTCCCCATTACTTACAAATTTGTTAGTACCATACAATTCGATGTATACAATGCAAATGTAAGGTTTGAAATTTAATTTTGTACCCAGAAGCAGAAAATATGCAGCAGAAAAAGAACAATAGCGCTACTGTTCACTGCAAAAAACAATATTAACTTAAACAAAAAATGAAAATGCAGTTAACACCTAAAATCAATCAAATTTTAAATCATTTAGAAAAAATACAGTCATTTAATGCTCAGAATCCAATGGATGACACCCGTAAATATCTTGAAACCATGTCTTTTCAGTTAAGCGGAAAGAGAGAGCCAGTGGCCATGATTGAGGAGCTGAATATTTCAAAGGAAAACCATCAGATTCCAATCCGTATTTACCGTCCAAAAGGAAAAACCAATCAGGAAGAACCTGCTATCATCTACATTCATGGAGGATGGTTTATAGCAGGAGGGTTTGAAACACATGATGCTGTTGTGCGTAAATTAGCCAATAAAACAAAGGCAACCGTTATTTTTGTTGATTATCGTCTGGCTCCTGAACATCCTTTTCCCGCAGGTTTGAATGACTGCACGGATGCCGTAAAATGGATTATAGACCACTCTGAATCGTTAGGAATTGACAAAAATAGAATAGGAATTATTGGTGATAGTGCAGGCGGAGCACTTGCTACTGCTGTTTCTACACAAATGGGAGAGCTGCTGAAATTTCAGGTATTAATTTATCCTGCTGCAGACAATCAGTTCAATACATCATCTTGGGAAACCTATGAAAATGGACCTGTTCTCAATAAGCAAGGGGGTATTGAAGCCTGGAAACATTATCTCCCCGAACAGGAATTAAATAATCCTTTGGCTATTCCGATTTTAATTAATGATTTTAAAAATACTCCCCGAACACTCGTACTCCTTGCAGAACATGATCCATTAATAGATGATGGGAAAAGACTTGCCGAAAATATGAAAAATGCTAAAGTTTCTGTTACAACAAGCTTTTATAAGGATATGGTACACGGATTTATGCATATGGGAGAAATATTGGATGAAGTGCAGATAGCAATAGATGAAATGGCTGATTTTGCCAATCAGAATTTTGAAATGATCAAAGAAAAGTAATCATGAAAAAATATGCATACATAGGATGTCTGGGCTTCGTTGCTGTTATTACAACGGAATTCGGGATTATCGGGATCCTTCCGCAGGTTGCAGAACATTATAAAATAAGCATCGACAAGGCGGGCTATCTTCTCAGTGGGTTTGCCTTGGTCATTGCCCTTACAGGTCCTTTTATGACTTTACTTACCTCGGGAATTAACCGTAAAAATACAATGCTTGCTGCTATTTTTATGTTCCTGATCACCGGAATTGTATCGTCCTTTTCACCTCCATTCTGGCTATTGATGTTGGTAAGAATACTTCCGGCATTTCTACAACCTGTATATATTGCCACTGCATTATCTGTTGCAATATCTAATGCAGATGAAAGCAAGAAAAATGAACTGATGAGCATTGTCTTTAACGGGGTAGCTATTGCAATGGTGACAACGGTTCCTTTTGCGACCTGGATTTCAGGGCTGTGGTCCTGGGAATATTCATTTATAATTCAGACCATCGTAAGCTTGATTGCTTTAATTGCTATTTATTCTTTCCTGCCATCCATACCGGTTAAAGAAAAGAAATCCTATGGCAGCCAGGTTAGGATCTTAACACAATCACCTTTTATTCTCAGTACTTTGGCCAACTTTTTCATGGTGACTGCCTGGTTCTGTACTTATAGTTATTTTGCAGAATATTTGGGAAAAGGGAAAGGAATGAATACTTCCATGGTAAGCTATATGCTTCTTTTGTTTGGAATAATAGGCATCATGGCCAATTGGATTGCCGGTAAAATGCTTAATAAAAATATAGCCGGAACAATGGCGTTTTTTCTATCCGGAACTATTCTTATTCCTGTACTCCTGTATATTTCAGATGGAAGTTCATGGGCAACAATCCTTGTCATAGCGATCTGGGGATTTCTATATTCACCAAGTTTTTTGAATGCATCATCATATATGATTTCATCAGCACCCAATGCATTGGAATTTGCCAACAGTCTGGCTACTTCATTCGGAAACCTTGGAGTAACCTTAGGAACTACAGTAGGAGGTTGGATTATCATTACAAAAGGAGTTGAATATACTCCTTGGATAGGTTCTGTTTTTGGACTTTTAGCATTTTTAATGATGATCATAAGAAATCTGCTTGAAAAAAAGCGCAGTAGGGAACTTTCAGGCTGCCAAATCTAAATGTAATATATTTTGTTACATTAAATAAATGTCGTAACTTTGATTTATTAATTAAAAAAAATGAATCAATGAAAATAGAAATCTGGTCGGATGTAATGTGTCCGTTTTGCTATATTGGAAAGAATAATTTTGAACAAGCATTAGAAAAACTGCCTTTTAAAGGTGAAGTAGAAGTAGAGTGGAAGAGTTTTCAACTGGATCCGACTTTGGACTCCAACAAGACTCAAAATACCATTCAGTATTTCAGAGAGAAAAAAGGAGTTCCTGAGTCTCAGGCTACCCAAATGTTAACCCAGGTAACCCAAATGGGAAAAGGTGCCGGAATAGATTTTGATTTTGAAAAAGCATTAATTACTAATACATTCAATGCCCACAAATTACTTCATTTAGCTAAAAAATATAATAAGTCAAATGAAATGGAGGAAGCTTTGTTTATTGCTCATTTTATTGATGGTCAAAATGTAGGTGATACAGAGGTTTTGGTTTCTCTTGCTGAAAAACTGGGAATTGATAAAGATGAGGCAAGGCAGGCAGTCACTTCAGATCAGTTGGATTATGAAGTAAACCAAGACATTCTGGAAGCAAGAAACAACGGTGTTTCAGGGGTTCCTTTCTTTGTATTGAACGGGAAATATGCGGTTTCAGGCGCACAGCCTGTAGAGGTTTTTGAAAATGCCCTTCAGCAGACTTATAAAGAAACGGTAAGTCCTTTTAAAGATCTTTCCGGTAATAACGGAGCATCATGTGATGCAGACGGATGCAGCATTTAAAATGCCCCCCAAGACGACTCACAATTGTTTTTGGGGGTTAATTTGATTTTTTAAGTTAGATTAAACTGGGGAACTTTATTAAACAGCCGTTTTTCAATACAAAACTCTCGTATCTTTGTAGTACAGTATAAATCTATATTCTTCAATGATAAAAATTAATAATGAACTTCATTATCCGATTGCAGATACACTTTTTGTTTTCGCACTGGATTCGGAGGCAGGAACGGTATTTGACGGAAAAAATAAACTCGTAACAGGGATAGGAAAAGTAAATGCAGCCATTGAACTGACGAAGGAAATTCAGCTTAGAAGACCGAAGCTAATTGTTAATTTGGGTTCGGCAGGAAGCAAGGGTTTTCATAAAGGAGAAGTGGTATGCTGTACGAAATTCATCCAAAGAGATATGGATGTAAGAGGTCTTGGTTTTAAAATGTATGAAACCCCGTTATCAGGAGTTCCGCCCATCTTGGAATATGGTCTTACAATGGAAGTCCTAAAAGAAGGAATCTGCGGAAGTGGAGACAGTTTTGAAATGAACCATTCTGAAACAGATTATAATATTGTAGACATGGAGGCATATCCATTGGCCCTTATTGCCCAAAAGGAAAATATTCCGTTTTTGTGTTTAAAATATATTTCGGACGATGCAGGAAGTGATGCCGCCGATGACTGGAGTGTACAGGTACATCTTGCTTCGGAAGCTTTTAATAAAATTTTGTTCTCATAACTATAATCCTGAAACTTATTTCAGGATTTTGTTTTCTGTTTGTATTTTTACTTTTACTTATCATTCAATATTATGAAAGTTACTTTTTATCAACCGATACATCCTATCCTTAAAAAATATATAGAAGGATATTATTTTGTAGATAAAGACGATAATCATCAACCCATCAGATACCTTACCTTTCCAGATAATTATTTTATTGTATCAGCTTGTCAGGATATCTCTATTATTCAGGATAAGGGATGGGTAAAGATTAACAGGTCACCATCAAAGAATATAGTAATTGATTTTGTATTCAGATGTGCTGTTCCTACTGAAATTTTGTATCAACAATCTGTTAATGAAGTTACAGCTTACTTTAAACCCTTAGGCATTTACCATTTTTTTAATGCTGATAAAAATGAAGATTTACAACAAGAAATCCATCTTTCAGATTTTAAAAAAACGATGGACAATATTTTAAAGGAGCCCAACAGAAAGATACAAATTGAAATGCTCGAAAATTATTGGCTTTCAAAATTCAGAAAAAAAACATTAATTCTGGCTTATACTATATTGGATGATTTTGAAACTGAACTGAGCATAGAGGAAATTGCGGCCAAAAATAAAATAACAAGACAATATGTAAATAAGATTTCCCAACGATATTTGGGCAAACCGGCTTCAGAATTCAGGAAAATCCAGCGATTTCGTAATGTACTGATTTCAAATAAAAAATCCAGAAATCTTACAGAGCTTTCCTATGAAAATCTTTTTTATGACCAATCTCATCTTATAAAAGATTTTAAAGAACTTACAAAAATAAGTCCGGGAAGGTTTTTCGAAAATGTAGATACTGAGCAAAACAATATTTGGTTATTTATCTAAGTTTCCATTTTTACAATTAATACGAATTTCATTGAAATACATTTGCTGAAATATTAAATCTTTATTTCAATGAAAAAATTATGGGTTGGAATTTTCTTTTTAAATTCTTTATTCTCTTATGCACAGAAAAATGATACTTCAGCAATACTTTCTGATATTACAGAAAAAGTAAAAAACTACTACGTTGATAAAGAGACGTATAAAAAAGTAGATTCTTTATTCCGGAGTGAATTTAAAAATGGAGCCTTTAATCATCTTAGTCAAAAAGATTTTGCGGCACTTCTCACTCAAAAGCTGAGAACAAATATTAAAGATGAACATTTTTTTGTTAAATATCTCGACAACTATACTCCTGAAACACTGGTGGATGAGAAAGAAAAAGAGAAATTAAACAATTATAATAATAGTCTTGAAAACTTTGGTTTTGAAACTGTTCAACGACTTCCAGGTAATATTGGTTACATTAATTTTAAAGGTTTTGCTTCACCTGAATCCAGTGAAAAAACATTAGCTGCTGCAATGAATTTTATGGCTAATACCAATTCTCTGATTATTGATCTTAGGGAAAATGGTGGTGGAGAAAATGGAATGCTTCTATTGTTCTGCAGTTATTTTTTTGATCAGAAAACAGATCTTTATACCACGTATTCCAGATATAATAACAAGACGGTTGTAAACAGTACCCAATCTAAGGTTTCCGGGGAGAAATATCTTCATAAAAAAATCTATATCCTTACCAGCAAAAAGACTTTTTCAGCAGGAGAAGCGCTTGCCTTTTTTTTACAACAACATAATCTGGCAGAAGTGGTAGGTGAAAGAACAGGCGGTGCAGCCAACCCTGTGGAGCATTTTATAATCCAAAATCAATATTTACTGCTTGTTCCGGCAGGCAAAATAACATCTTTAATGAATGGGAAGAACTGGAAACATATTGGAGTAATTCCCGACCAGGAAGTGAAAAGTGAAGTTGCTTTAAAGCTTGCTCACAGTAAAATTTTAAAAAATATTTTAATCACAGATACAAAAACGGAATTAACCATACCTGAAATAAAAAATCTTATTAATAAATTAGAGCAATAATAGATACTATGTCATCAATAATCATCCATAAAGCCGGAGAAAAAGACCTTGAAATACTCCAAAATATTGGCATACAGACTTTTTCGGAAACCTTTTCAGAAAGTAATTCTGAAGAAGCCATGAAAAAATATCTGGAAGAAAGTTTTGATACCGAGAAGATAAAATCTGAGCTGAGCACCCCTGATTCCCTTTTTTATATTGCATGGGAAGAGGATAATCCTGTGGGGTATCTGAAAGTAAACTTTGGTAAGGCACAAACAGAATTACAGGATGAAACCAGTCTTGAAATTGAAAGAATCTACGTGAAGAAAAGCCATCATGGTAAAAAAGTAGGTCAGCTACTTTACGATCAAGCTTTAGAAACAGCTAAAAGCTTACATAAAGTCTATTTATGGCTGGGTGTTTGGGAGCAAAACGAAAGAGCCTTAAGTTTTTACAGAAAAAACGGTTTTGTAGAATTTGACAAACACATCTTCGTGCTTGGAGACGAGGAACAGACGGATTTGATGATGAAAAAAATGATAGATTAGGATATATTTTCTTGCCAATTTTGAATAATAATCTAATAAATCTGCTCAATCAGTCCAATCTGCGAGAGATAAATAATACTACTCTTAATTGATCGAAGATAGAATCCTTGCCTTTTAGCAACATATAAATTGTATAAACAAAAACTATCATCTACAACACCCACGTCACTTTCTCTTTCAAAAATGAACAGTATAAAATTTTTAGAACAAGTCAATCAATACCATCCACTCTCAAGGGAATCGACAACAGCATTGCTAAACATCTGTACTGAAGAAAAGTATCACAAAAATGATCTTCTTCTGGAATCAGGAAACATGGCAAGATATTATTATTTTATAAAATCAGGATTAGTAGGGTATTACACGATTGATGAAGAGGGAAGTAGTATTTATAAGATTTTCTTTGAAGAAAACAGCTTTGTTGCTTCTACGGCGGCTATCATTAAAAATGAGCCTAGCGATTTCAATATCATTGCCCTTGAGGATTGTTCAGTAATACAATATCCGGTGAAAGCCTATCGTGAATTACTCGAAAAACACCATGATCTTGCTCTTTTTCATATTCATTATTTAGAGAAAAACTGGGTGGTCAAAAAGGAACCGTTGGAAGTTTCCTTAAAGTTTGAAAATGCAAAGCAGCGTTACTTACTACTGCTTGAAAATCAATCTTTATATAAACGTTTAAAGCAGCATCAGATTGCATCCTACCTTGGAATAACGCCTACCCAGCTAAGCCGCATAAAGAAAGAAATCAACAGATAAAAGAAAATAAATTAACAAAAGCTTCAACATATGTTGAGGCTTTACTTTTTTTTCTATTGCATCTTTGCCCTATCATAAGATTGGATGTACCTTATTAAAATAAAACATCTTACATTTATACTTAATGTACTTTCAAACTATGCTCCTTATTAATTAAATATTTTAAAGCATGAAAAAGTTAATCAACATTGTAGTTGTACTGACCACTTTTGCACAGTTATCAGCACAAAAAATCATTCATCAGGAAGTTTTCAGTCCTAAAATGAATAAAAAGATCAAAACCATCATTATTACCCCGAATCTTCAACCCAATATAACCTATCCGTCAGTGTATATTCTTCATGGTTTCAGCGGAAATCCGGACAGAACCATCAAACAGGATATTCCGGATCTGGTTCAGAAAGCAGAGGAGTACAAAACCATTTATGTATTGCCCGATGGCAACTATAGTTCGTGGTATGTGGATAGCCCAATCCTTAAAAATTCACAATACCAAACCTTTATCGGAAAGGAACTGGTTGATTTTATAGATAAAAATTATCCGGTGAAAGCCGAAAAAAAATTCCGTGGAATTTTGGGATGGAGTATGGGAGGCTATGGAGCAACCAATATTGGAGTTACCTACAACCATACATTTGGTATAGTGGGAAGTTCTTGCGGAGCTCTGGATTTTAAATCTTTCGGAGAAGGCTACAATAAATATATGGTTAATAATGTATTGGGTCCACTGGAATTCATCAACCCCAACTTTCTTACAGATAGCAAACTAAAACTAATGGCAGGAGCCGCACAAAACTATATTTTTGACTGTGGTACAGAAGATACACAGATGATTGATATGAACAGAAATTTTCAAAAAAAGCTTACCGAGCTTAAAATCCAGCATCTTTATACAGAATCATTAGGAATTCATGATGACAAATACTGGAGCAGATCACTTTCTGAGCAACTTACCCTTTTTGATAAGTTCTTTAAATAATGAAATGTAATTCTGTACTAAAGAAAGCTTAAGCTATTTTTTAATAATTTAAAAAATAGAGCCAAAGATATAAAAACCAGCTACTGCTTAGTGGCTGGTTTTTGAATATATTGATAGCAGGTTCTGTACCCTTACCATTCTGGCCTTACCTTAATTTATGGGAATAAAATTAACTTTTAAAATAAGTATTTGGTTATAAAAACACCTTATTTATGAGCATAGAATAAACTACCGTAAAAAAACCATGTGAAATACCGTGATTTCACGGATTGTATAAAAAGCAGATATCTTATAAGTTCGTAGAAGAAAAACAAATGAGAGAAAAGAAATTAAGTTTCCAAAACAAAATTTCTATATGTACAAAATAAGGTATCATCCTTATTTCTTTTGTACAGGGCTTTAAAGCCTTACGATCCCCAAACACTATTTGTAGCAAAACCTGATTTTTTAACCAGGCTATCTCACCGTTTCCAAAAAAAAAAATGTATGAAAGCTTTCCATCGTTCAGGATAAGTCTATCCTATTTTCAAAAACCTGCTAATAAAGTCATTCCCTCGCTTTATAGGGATAATCAAATCTAATTTAAAAAATAAAAACATGAAAAAAAATTATTTCAGTGCTTTATTCTTATGCACTTCCCTCGGGCTATCATATGCTCAGGTAAGCGAAGTTTACTTTAAGTATGATGAAGCTGGCAATCAAAAGTATCGTGGACCGGAATCAGCAGCTAAACAAGCTTCTAATGAGTCCAAAACAACATCATTAACCAGCTCATATGTAATGGATGAAAAAACATTCTGGAAACAGATTCGTCTGTATCCTGTTCCTGTTAACGATGTATTGACCATTGACTGGACAGAAGATGTAGATGGACTGATAGAATCTGTCTCTTTGTATCAGCATAGTACAGTACACTGGAAATTCCAGCAGCAGAATTTACCCGGACTTAACAAGCAGCTAAGGATTAATATGACCGGCTATGATTGGGGCATCTATGTTATCCGATTTACCCTAAGGGATGGAAGAGTCTTCAGCAAAAACATTACCAAGAGATAACCCCAAAAAGCACATATGAAAAACTATAAAATGAAAATAAGATTATTTTCAACCCTGGTGCTATCCTGTATTTCGATACTGGGATTATCACAGACAATTACAGGTGCACCCTTTCACGATACCAAAGGAAATATTGAAGTAACCAAGGCAGGACAGCTTCAATACACATTGACCATTGATGTGCCTCCCGGTGTTAAGGATATGAGTCCAAATATCAGTCTTGTCTATGTAAGCGGGGCAGGAAACGGACTTGCCGGATATAACTGGAACATTACAGGAGTTGCTGCCATTTCAAGAGTTGGTAAAAACCTTGAAAAGGATGGTACCACAAGGGGTGTACAGCTTGACTACACCGATTATTACAGCTTTGGCGGGCAAAGATTAATCCTAAAGTCAGGAGAATACGGCAAGGACGGAGCGGAATATGTAACGGAGAAGTATTCCAATATAAGGATTAAATCCGTTGGTGCAGTAACAGGACAGGCGTGGCAGGGCCCGGAATACTGGGAGGTCACCCTTGATGACGGATCACAGGCATGGTATGGCGCAACCTCCTCTGGAGATAGTCCTGCAAGAACCCCCCTAGACTATAATATTGTAAAGTCCAGGGATGTACATGGCAACTATATTACCTACAGCTATATATTGAATGGCAATGTTTCGGTTATTTCCAACATCCAGTGGGGAGGAAATGAAACTAAAAACACACCACATGTCAATAAGATTGAATTTATTTTTGGGGTAAGACCGCGGTCTGAAACAGCCTATATAAAGGGGGTTGGATTTTCCCAGTCAAGGCTTCTTGATTCCATCATGGTTTCTACCAACAATAAGCCGTACAAAAAGTACAGGATATCCTATAGGGAGGATCTACAGGGAACAACCTACAGGTACCTCGATAAGATTACCATTTTAAACAGTCAAAATGAAGAATCAACCCCAGTTGTTTTTAAATATGAACAATCAGGAACAAGTAATGCTATACCATCCAATATAAGTACCTCATTAAAGTATAATAAGGATAATGACGTTATAGGAGATTTTGATGGCGATGGTAATCTTGATTTATTAAGATATCATTCATCAGTATCGGCTAAGATACTTCAATCTGGTCTATATCTTTACAAGGATTTTTATTCTATTACATACAGTACAGAAAGCCCGGTATTAATCAACAGTTCTTTACAGGGATTGAAGGATGCCATTGCTGTAAATTTAAAAAAAAATAACATTATCGGGAACAGACAAGGGTTTGTTACCTACAAAAAAGTCACAAACCCTGCTACCTCCAAGTCTGACCTGGAGCTGTCATTTTATAGCATTACTGAAAACAGTCAATTGAATCTGGATTATCAAAAGGTTATTCCCAATGCTAATTATGACCGTACCCACGCAGGTCCCCAAATTACAACAAAAACAACCATAATTGGGATAAAAAATGTAGACCTCAATGGTGACGGTTTAAGTGAAATTATCTTACAACTCAATGACAGGGGATGCTGGCCTGTTACTCCGGGAAGTTCCGGTAGTCCGCAACAACATGACTGTGATGACTTCAAAAGATACTATGTGATAGATCCCGATGAATCCATACAGGGGAACCAATGGTATTATCCATTGGAACTGTATTCTGATGCCGGTGAAGGGGATGTGTTTACCAATTGCAGAGCTGGGGACTTCAATGGAGATGGAATCATTGACTTTCTAAAGCTAGGTTCAGACAAGAAACCATTTCTTATTACCTTTAATAAAAATTCTGAGGGCAAGTATGAGTCCAACATCTCACTCTTTAACCCCACCAATGATCAAACCATTGATGGATATTGGGAAAGAAGTATCGTTGGGGACTATAACGGGGACGGATTAAGTGATATTATGATACCGGAAACAAGCACCTCTAAATTTTGGAATAAGTATATTTCAAAAGGAAATGGTTTCACTAATGAAAGAGTGGAGTTTAAAGAACCTACGGAACGAGTAATCTATCAGAATGGCGCTAATATTAGTATTTACAATCCACAATCCTTTGTTGCCTATGATATTAACAATGATGGAAAGACGGAATTATTGGCTCTTAAATCTATAAGATCTTATTATTTATCCAACATCCAGGATAACAATCACTCCCCAAGATATGAAACAAGCACTGAAGTACATACTGCCGTTTATTCAGCCACTGGTGGTTATGGTACGACGGAAAGTCCTTATTCCCATGGAGTTTATCTTTATAATGTTGATGCATATTCTCTTTACCTTAACGATGCCAATGTTAGTGCGGAATTGGCGGTCAATGCCAGGGACCTGATGGGCATATCGGTAGATCAATGGACAGGAGCCATGCTAAGAAAAGCGGCAATGGGTTCTGCGATTGGATGGGGTACAGATGTTGGGGATATACAACGCCTTGTATCACATCAATATTATGACATTGCAATGGAAGGTCGCATTAATAGTATTTCACAGGGGGGAATTACCACAGATATTGCCTATAAGCAATTGGATAAAGGCAAGAATCCGGGTCTGTATGACGGTGCCAAGACAGAGACCTATCCCTATGTTGAAATCAATCAGTCGACAGGGATGTATGTGATTGCTGGAATTACCCAGACCACCACTTCAGATAAAAAGCTGAAGCAGGATTTCAGGTATAGGGGACTTACCTCCAATATTCTCGGAAGAGGGATGATTGGCTTCAGAAAGACAGCCCACAGCTCATGGTATGCCGATGGTTTTGAAAACACAAAGGTATGGTCGGGCGTCGAGATTGATCCCACAAATGACGGGATTCCGGTTAAGGAGTGGTCAATCAGAACCAACGATGATACAAAGATATTTCCGGTGGATATTTCTGAAAACAATACCCAGTTATTAAGTTTTAAGGCTTCCACCTATCAAATTGACAGGCTTCTGAATGGGCAGGTAGTAACAACTGTTGCCGATGCTGACAAGGATAGGGTCGTTAAGGCAATTGCCCCTAAAACCAGTAAGGGAAAGGATTTCCTAACAGGAGCCACGGCTGAAAGTACAGTTACCTATGGTGAATATTATCTTCCAACAAAGAATATTTCAAGTATTAATGCGGGATATGCAGTGACCACCTCTACCTATGAGTACAGCAGCAATCCAACAGGAACGGGGACTAGTTATTTTATAGGACGTCCAAAATCCAAGACGGAGATTGTGCAGGCCTACAGTGACACTCAGTCCGGTAAGCAGGAGTTTACCTATGAAAATAACCGTTTAAAAACCATAAAGAAATGGAATGGTAATAATACAGGTTATATACTGGACACCTACGACTATGACAATTTTGGAAATGTCATTCAAAAGATAATAAGTAACAGTATTGATTCTGGGAGCCAACTCACCAAGTCGGAATATGATGCCACAGGTAGATTTATTGTTAAGCAAACCGACAATCTGGGATTGGAAACCTTCATCACCTATAATGACTGGGGCCAAATACTGACCCAGACAGACCCGCTAGGAAATAGCATAAACAATTTTTATGATAATTGGGGGAAACTGGGAATAACGACAACCAACTTCGGGGGACTGACTTCCTACACCTATGAAAAAGACAGTACCTACAATACAGTCTTTACTAAGATTGGTTCTGATGATAATGTAACAAAAACTTACACCAACAAATTGGGGCAGGTATACAAGGTTTCTACCAAGGCCCTTGGACAGGGGCAGTATGTTTCCAAGGAAACCCAGTATGATGTACTGGGCAGGAAAACCAAGGAATCAGAACCCTATTTTGAAGGACAAAGTGCTGATAAGTGGAATACCATTGCCTATGATGATTCCGTATTGCCTGTCAGGATTACTGCCACTGCATTTAATGGAAAGCAAACAGAGACCAATGTTTCAGGTTTGACAACCAGCGTAAAGGAACTTAACGGTTATGGCAGAACGACTTCAAAGACGACCGATGCTCTTGGTAATGTGATTTCTTCCACTGATCCGGGTGGAACAGTACAGTTTTCCTATAATGCATCAGGGCAACAAACCCAGGCTCAGTATGCTGAAAACATCGTGACCACTAAGTATGATCCCTGGGGAAGAAAATCTGAATTTAATGATCCGTCAAATGGCGTATATAAATATGAATATAACGGATTGGGACAGGCCAAAAGGACGATAAGCCCCAAGGGAACCAAGGAATATGTCTATAATGATCTTGGGCAGTTAATTTCTCAAAAAGAATTTTCTACCCTAGATAATGGACAGACGACCAACAAAACGATTTTCTTTGCATATAGTGACAAAGGGCTGTTGACCAAAAAATCAGGTACCATTAAGGGGCGGGCATTTGCCACAGTCTATACCTATGATCCCAAGGGAAGAATGATCTCTTCTTCGGAGAACAGCAACGGAAAGACCTACACAGAAAAGGGAATCACCTTCGATAATATGGGAAGGGTATCATCCTATGAAAAGGAACTGAAGTCCTCAGGCATCGTGACCAAGGTTGCCATAGAAAACATATACAATACCTGGAATGGGGATCTTTACCAGATTAAGGATAGAAATGCAGGGAAGATTCTTTGGCAGCTGAAAGAAACCAATGCCAAAGGACAAGTACTAAAAGAGAAATTAGGAGAAGCAGACGTGAACAACACCTATGATGGCAATGGATTCTTAACGAATGTCAATCATTCGTCTGCTGTAAAACCTAGTATACTACAGCTTTCCTATTCATTTGATGCCATAAGGAATGAGCTGAAGACCAGAACCACAGGAGGTGACTTTAATATTGCAGAGTCCTTTGACTATGATGACAATAACCGACTGATTAACTGGACCAACCCCATAACGGGAGTAAAGCCCACTGTAAACAGGAATGGGTATGACGCCAAGGGCAGGATTTTGGAAAACGATCAGGTAGGAACCATTAAGTTTAAGAACACGGCCAAGATCTATCAGCCATCGGGAATGTCCCTTAATGCCAATGGAGTTCAGAACTACAAAAACGACCTGGTCCAAAGCATTCTTTACAATGAGAACAATGATCCGGTACAGATCAACGGGGAGAAGGCCCGTGTAAGTTTTGAGTATGGCCTGGGCAGTATGCGCCAGCGTGTAAACCTTGCCAGATTGAAGCAGACCGGAGGATCTGCTGAATTTAAAATTGCAGGAGACGCACCTGTATGGCAGAATGTCCTGAGTAAGTTCTACAATGAAAATGGGAGCTTTGAGGTGGTAATGGATCAGTCCACCGGGCAGGAAAAGCATATTTTATATATCGAGGGTGGCCCGTATGACAGTAATATCATATATTTGAAGAACTTTGGTGAGAAAGCAGGCTCCTACAAGTTTTTGCATAAGGATTACCTGGGAAGCATTTTGGCCATCAGTGATGAAGCCGGAAACAAGGTAGAGCAAAGACACTATGATGCATGGGGCAGCTTATCAGCTGTGGCATTTGGTAATAATGGAAATGTTATTACGAATAAAAATCTTATTGCAGCAGCTTCATTGCTTATAGACAGGGGATACACAAGTCATGAGCATTTTATGGACGTGGGCATTATCCATATGAATGGGAGATTGTATGATCCATTGCTGAGAAGATTTCTGAATGCAGATGAAAACATACAGGACCCTGCCAATACCCAGAACTATAATAAGTACGGGTATGTGATGAATAACCCGATGATGTACAATGATCCAAACGGAGAGTTCTGGTGGTGGTTGGCAGGAGCCTTGGTGGGCGGATATTTCAATGGTGTACAGGCCAATGGAGGCCAATGGAATCCAGTAAAATGGGATTGGCAGAAATCATGGAGTGCCGTGTTAGGCGGTGCCATAGGAGGAGCGGCCATTTCAGGGGCGCTGGGAAATATAGCCAGTAATGCAGGAGCCATTAAAAGCTTCCTGCCTGGTATTGTTTCAGGAGGCTTAAACTCTGCATTTTCTGGAGGAAATTTCCTTGGAGGTGCCATTGGTGGGATATCATATACAGGTAATTTATCTGGTAATAATATAAGTGCCGGATATAGGTATATCACTTCTCCAGAAGAAGATTATTCTGGTGGTGGCTGGGATGATTTAACAAAGAGCACATTACTGGGTTATGTTAGAACTAATTTCTGTGCTGATTGTTCTACTGGTACATTACAACAAATGGCGGGAACAAAGTTTGAAAATGCTTTTAATGCAATTATGGGGGCAGATTTGGCTTCATTTAATTATATGAGTAATGATATAAGAATTGCCGGTATGTATAAAGGTAGGCCAAGAAATACAATTCCAGACGGAGTGTATGACTTAGTTAGAGACGAAGTGAATTATAGAAAGGATAATTTCAAAATTGGTCCTTTCAATATCAGAATTCCTATACCTACAGGGCTTAATACAAAAAGATATTCTGGTGTACAATATGCAGAAGTGAAAGCGATGGATGGCACATTGTATAGTAGTTCTAATCAAGGTCAATTGTCCGCTATGATTACTTCGATGCATATGAATAATGGAGTTAATAGTTTTGGTGGTCAATTTTTAATAGGTACTACTTCTGATACTGTTATATCACCAAGTATTTATACATTAGGAGCAAGCTTTCAAAAGAGTGCAATCAAAATTGTTCATATGACAAGTCAGTATAGAATGATTTCCGGAGCGATGCAAATAAGGTTTATTCAAGGATGGATGGGAAGTCCAACTAGTTCAGCTTACATTAAATAATTTAAGTTATGAAGAATATATTATTAGCCTTTATATTTATTATTCTAAAAACCAATATAATGATAGCCCAAAATAATTTTAAGGTCTTAACAAAAAAAGAGGAACAAGCAAATTATAATCTAAGAGATTTAAAATTTTACAAGATGTCATCTTATAACGAGAGTCTTGCTTACTATATTAAGAAAGACAATTTGCTTGTCCAGCCAAATGTTCCGGCAGCTGAACATTCATTAATAATGAGTATTACTGATTTTGATAGTAATAAATTTCCTTTACTCCCAGAAAATGACACTCCTTATTATAGATATCGGGAATTGATGAATAAAGAAAGTTTTTCAAAAGAAGAAATGTTGAAAATATTTAATAAATTAAATTTCAATTATAATGAAGAAACATTTTATCCAGATGCAGAAAAATTTGTAAAAACGCTCTCTTTAGATGATAGAAAGAAATTTTTCATTCCAGTACTGTATTTTATAGGTGAAGATTTACACAAACTTTGTCCTAATGCAGAATGGAATTTTAATATTTTATATTATTTTCAGCCATTTTATGAAGTAGGTCTGTATTATGAGAAACGAAATTTTTCATTTTATGATTTAAATTTATTATTAGAAGATAAGCTATTAAATAATAAGAATATAACATTTAAAAGTATTTATCAAAAAATTGAAAAAAAACTGATAAAAGATAAAGAGTTATGGCGGGACTTTGGAAATATTAAAGGTGATTAATATGTATTTATATTAAAACAAAAGCAGGACTTCCTGCTTTTGTTTTCTTAAAGAATACTATATCTAAAAATGTGACTGGTAGAATACATGGAGTGCCGTAGTAGGTGGTGCCACAGGAGGAGCAGCCATTTCAGGGGCATTCGGAAATATAGCCAGTAATGCAGGAGCCATTAAAAGCTTCCTGCCAGGAATTGTTTCAGGAGGCTTAAACTCTGCATTTTCTGGAGGAAATTTCCTTGGGGGAGCAATTGGTGGAATATCATATACAGGTACTTTATCTGGGAATAGTATAACTTCTACAGATGGAATAAGTGCTGGGTACAGGTATATCAATTCTCCTGCAGAAGACTATTCTGGAGATGACTGGGAAGGCTTAACCAAAAGCATATTACTAGGCTATGTTAAAACCAATTTTTGTGAAGACTGTTCTTATGGAAGATTACAGCAGGATGCGGGTAAAAGGTTTGAAGCAGCATTTAATAGTATAATGAAAACCAAATTATCCATGCTAAATTATACTAATAATAGTAAAAAAATTCAAGGAATTTATAAGGATAGACCCAGAGATACCATCCCTGATGGCGTATTTGATCTGGTAGATATGCAGTTCGATGGAGGTTTTAAATTCAAGACCTATCGTGGGGCATCATTTGCAGAGGTCAAAGCGATGGATGGGACCTTATATAACAGTTCAAATCAAGGACAAATTGCTTCTATGCTCAATTACATGGGCTTTAGTAATGCTGTAATGCAAGCAGGCAGAGGGAATCTTATGATAGGGACAACTTCAGATACCTATATTGCACCCAGCCTGTATAAACATGCTGTTAAGATGAATGTAAACATTGTTCATTACAGGGCTTACTACAGGATGATTTCCGGGGCCATGCATATTCGTTTTCAATATAAATGGACAGATACGACAGATTCAGTCATCCTAAAATAAAGTACAATATGAGAACATTATTTTTTTTAATCTTAGTAACTAAATTTAATATTATGTGTGCACAAGAGAATATAAGCAAAGATTATCAGGTCATTACTTTTACAGAATCGAAAAGATATGATATAAGAAATATGAAGGATCATGACTATTCTGACTATAATGGAAGTACTTCACTTTATATTGATGATGATACCCTGTTTGTATTTCCTAATATAGACAGGGGGAGTTGCCTGGTCATATCAAAAGACAAGTATGAAGAAATGTTTAAAAACAATTCCTATCCTGTTTTACCTGAGAATAATATCCCGTATTTTTTGTATAGGAATATGATGAATAAAGACAGGTTCACAAAGGAAAATATGGTTAATATTTTAAAGGTCATTGGACTGGATTATAATGAAAATACTTTCTATACTGATACAGAAAAACTGGTAAAGACTTTATCCGAAGAGGATAGGAAGAAACTTATAGTACCTGTATTATACTTTATTGGTGAAGATCTGCATAGGCTTTGTCCTGAAGCTGCTTGGAGGTTTGAAACCAATTGGTATTTTCATCCGGTTAATGAGCCAATTTTAGTTTATGAGGATCGTTCATATTCATTCTATGACTTAAATATTTTATTAGAAGAGAAACTTCTCAAAGGTAAGAATATAACATTTAAAAATATTTATAAAAGAGTTGAAGGGTATTATCTGAAGTATTTTAATATTAAAATAGGAGATTCTGCCAAATAAAAATAGTCATTCAAATACTTAAAACAAAAGCAGGAAGTCCTGCTTTTGTTTCCTTAAAGAATAAGATTCTGGCAAATGGGACTGGCAAAATACATGGAGTGCCGTAGTAGGCGGTGCCATAGGAGGAGCGGCCATTTCAGGGGCGCTGGGAAATATATCCAGTAATGCAGGAGCCATTAAAAGCTTCCTGCCAGGAATTGTTTCAGGAGGCTTAAACTCTGCATTTTCCGGGGGTAATTTCTTAGGAGGTACCATTGGTGGGATATCATATACGGCTAATGTATTTAACAATAGGGTGACTTCTACTGATGGGATTAGCACTGCATATAAATACATTATCTCTCCTGATTATAATGAGGCAGGTGAAACTGAACATTATTTTCAAATGGCAGGTTTTTCTCAGTATGGAGCAGGCGGAGGAATAAAGCCTCCATTTGATAGTGCTGAACTAGGACAATTAGCTTCTGCGGGTATAATATCGGCAGTAACTGCCAGGATATTAATGGGGGCCATTGGTGCCGAAGTAGCAGGGGCTGGCGTTATAGGAGCTGGAGGTGGTATTACCTGGTCATCGGTAGCAAGCACAGGAACAACCATATTGGCAAGAACATTTGCTCTAGGATTATTACTTTCTGTTAGAGGCGATAGCTCTGGACCTCCAAAAGCCTATGTTTATACGATTATGGGCAGCAAAGATAGAATAGCAAAATTTGGAATTACCAGAGCAATGGATCCTGATAGTAGACCAGCTAGGCAGATTTCAGATATTAATACTCGTTATCCAAAAGATGGTCCCCATAGCTGGATGTATTTGCATAGTGGGATATCTGAAAATGAAGCGTTTGTGTTTGAAAAATATTATGTTTGGCAATATTTTCAGAATAAAGGAGAAATGCCATATGCTCAAAAGTATCCTAAAGAAGATGCCGTAACACGATTTTTATATAAATACCTTAAATTAAAATGATGAGAAATATTTGGTTTACGATTTATACTGGTTCTATTGATAAATATGAAAGAATTGCAAATTATCGAACATTAGTTGAATTGCTATTTATATCTTCTGTCCAAGATAAGATCAATAGAGAAAAAAAAATACAGAAATATATGTTAATGCTCTCCGACAATATTGAAAATGATGACATAAAGCTTTTTAAAGATCTACATTATGACAAAAAGGTAAGGGATGGGATTGTTAGCTTATATGTATCAACAGAAAGTATTGATTGGAATAATCTTTCAGAACAGAAAAGGAAAGATTTTTTAATAGAAAAATGGAAAGTTCTTTTTAACAACTTGTCTGATGACTATTTCGTAACTGATAAATCTGAGGTTATTGCATCTTTAGATGAACTTAAGAATAAGGATTGGAAGATCACAAGTTCACCATTCAAAAGGAAGGTAAAATATAATAAAGAAAACTATACTGCAGTGTTGGACGTTACAACAGAACGGGCACAGTTGGCTTTAGTCAGGGATTCTGACGAAAAGTGGTTTAAACTCAAGGATTTTGAAACCTCGAAAATTCAGACTGATGCCAATTTCAAAGGCTTCCAATTGGATGGAGATACTTTGAAACTTGTCTACAAGAATCCTTTCAATGCAATGTTTGAATCTCCTGTTATATTCAGTTTAAAAGAAATTATTATTTAAATTTTTGAGAACAAAGTAGGAAGATTTCCTACTTTGTTTCTTTTCAAATAACTTAATATACATCTATGAAAAAATTTATTAACACCTTAACTATTTTTAGCTGTCTATTATATTGTGAGGTATGCATGGCACAATCTTCTCCAAAGTATGTAGAGATTGAATGGAAGAATGGCAGTGAGGCGGCAAAGAAAATAATGACCAATGAGTTTTATTATGACGTTTTAGATGCATGGTCACCTTTTGGAAACGATACTGGAAATGATACATACTATTTGTATTGTGATTGGAAGCGAGAGCATCCAAAAGAAAATGTAAAAAAATTTATGGAAGAGGAGCTTATTAGTTTAGGATATCCCGGATTTGATCTTTATTTGGATGGCAAAGATTCAGAGAGGCTTAGGAGGATAGTCAATACTATGCAAAACCAATATATTGATTTAAATGCAATTGATAACGAAGTAATTGCATTGGCATTTTCTCAATTGTTTTTGGAAGGCCATATTGAATCTGAAGTAAAAAAGTGGGCAGAAGCTGCATTTAGTAGAGAATCGGTATATCTTGATTTTTGGGGTAATAAAAATGGAGAAGCTAAGGAGAGAGAAGAGAGGAAAGAAAGAGAGGAAAGAATGAATCAACTTTTAAGTGATTTACGGAAAGGATGATATAGTTTATTTAAAAGCACCTTTATCAAGCATTTTAATCCTATAAAATGACACAGAAAAACTTAAAAAAAACATTACTAATTCTATTATACATACTAATATTTTTCATGCCGTTTTCAATACAATTTAAAGCACAAGACACTATGAAAACAAACAATATGTTTGAGGTTGGCAAAGAACCACCGAGAAATACAGAATATACATTAATTCAATATGCTGAAATAAGAAATGAATCTGCCCCCATGGGAGATTTTTTATCCAAACTGTGGGGACACTTTGGTAAACCACAATATATTTTATTTGAGGGATATGTTTATACATTAAGAGATAAAAAAAGTGGATTATATTTTGAGGTTTCTTTTGGAGCTTCCGGACCTGGGTACTATGGAGAAAAAAAGAATATTGAAAAATTAAAACCCGTGATAGAATCGTTCGAAAAATTCATTGATGAATCTGAGAATTTTGATTGCGAAATAGAAATTGATACAGATTTTGGCATTTATTTATGCGGTGCAATAAATGGAATTCCCTATGACAAAGAGAAACAGGATCTTTTTAACAGCAATTCGACAGGGAATCAATATTATGATAATCTAATTCTTAATCTTAAAATTAATATTGAAAATAATAAGAGAGAACATAATCTTACTCTTAGAAATATTGACATTGACGAATGTATTACTTATTTAAATGCATACATAATAGCTATTTTACGAAGTAAAACTGCTGATGAAGGTCTTTTTGCTCTAAAGATGACAGTTATTGCCCTTAACAATTTAAATAAAAGATGTGAAAATACATTGCTTGTAGGCAATGTGGGTACCAAAATTACTGATATAATAAATTTATCAAGTCATCAAATGGGTTATAGCTCATCTGATGAAGATATTACTAAAGAATGGAGAGAATGGTAATTTTTATAAAAAAACTCTCCTTATTTATAAAATATTGAACTGTAATATTACAAAAAGCAATTTTTTTTAAAACATTTTATATGAAAAAACAATTACTAGTCTTATGCATAGTTATGGGGACTATGACATTTGCTCAATCTACAGACGGACCAAGATTTGGTGTTAAGGGCGGAGGTAACCTTTCAAGCATAACTGGAAGTGATTCCAAGTCAAAATTAGGATTTTATGCAGGAGCATTTGTAAATATTCCAATTTCTGAGGCATTTACTATTCAGCCAGAGGTTGTGTACAGCCAACAGGGAGCAAAGGCAAAAGACGATTATGAAATGGCTACTTATAAAGTGACGAATATGGAACAAACCCTTAGCTATATCAATGTTCCAGTAATGCTACAGTACAGTGCCACTCCTAAATTTTATCTGGAAGCGGGTCCTGAGTTTGGAATCCTTGTCAATGCACAGACTAAAGGAGATATTAATGGTCAAACTTTTAAGGCAAGTAATAAGGATTCACTAAAAACCTTTAATTTTGGATTGGGAATTGGACTTGGATATAAGTTTACTCCTAATATTGGAATTAACGCCCGCTATATTACCGGTTTAACTAAAATTGTAAAGGATGGACTTGGAGACTCTTCAAAAAACACAAATTTCCAGCTAGGTATAAATTATTTTTTTTAACCAGTAAAAAAAGCCAGGTTAAAGATAGATCTATCAAATTTGTAAGATTTAATAGATAAAGCTTTCTTTTCCTATCTATAACTGACTTTATATTTTAGCTCCTACTATAAACTGTAGGAGCTTTTTCAAAATATCAAAAAAGGCGATAGGTATTTATATAATCATTAAATTTAGATTATGAAAAAAATTGTTTTATTACCTTTTTGTCTTTTATTTATTTTTTGCTCGAATCAAATTAAATTGAATAAGGGAAAAGATATTGATATTATACTTCCGTTAAAACATATTGATACCCAGTCAACAGAGGTTATAGAGGAAACTATAAAAAATAACACTAATAATACTTATATTATTGATCCTTTGGGGGTTTATGGCAAATCTTTTATATTAGAAAATGCAAAAGTATTAGATCCCTATTTATATTTTAAAAGTGGATATTATTCTAGAAATGATAGATCTTGCCATGAAGATTTGATTATTTTAAAACCATTTCAAACAATACATCATTCAATAATCTTCGATAAAAACAATCGAGCAGTTTATAGATATACTAAATCTAATAAATATGAGCAAATTGTTAAATCTTTTCATAACAGATACAATGCAACCATTTTAGGTTGCGAATCTTATATCAAAGAGTTGGAATCTAAAGGCTATAAGGTCCTGGAAGACAGTGTTGTAACTAAAATACCTTTACAACCCTAAGAATTTTAACTATTTAGTATTGAAAAAACTACTTAAAGTAAAGAATGTATCATGTGAATAATAAAAAATCCTTTTTAAGATTATACTTAAAAAGGATTTATCATTTTGTGATTAACTTAAAGGCTACATTCTAAAGATGCCGAAAGTTTTTCCCTAAATGCTCTTCGATCACAAAAAATGGATCTTCTGTAAGCGTATGGGCTCTCATATCAATAAGACTTACCTTACTCATCATACGCAGCATAATTCTTCTCTCACAAGGATGTTCTATGCCATCAATATTTCTTACTCCTGCACGAAAAGCTGATCTTCCATGAGCACATAAATGATTGTTGACAAGAATAACATCTCCGGCCTGAGGGGTAAAACCTGAATAAATCAAATGCCTTGCTTCTTCCCAGAATTCTGTTAAATACTGATGAGCTTCTTCTGTTTGTTTTATACTTGAATTGAAAAGCTGTTCTGCAGCATCAAATCTCATAAACGGAAGTTTGTAATTTCCATACAATACAGAATCCAGTGTATCTACTTCATTTTGTTCCGTTTCAAGATTCGCATCCTTAGGGATCTTGTAAATACGGTCAAAAAGAGGTCTGTAATTTTCTCCAATGGATTCGTGAGAGCGTATAGAATAAAGAGTGGACGGAACCTGCTCTTCATTTCGGACATACATAAAACTCAGAAAGTCTGCCTGATGTTTCAGAAACGCATCTTCTGTATGTACATAAAGATCGGTTGAAGATCCTGATCCGGTTTGCGTTTCCCTCATTTTTTCATCGGGAATAATGGCATGAATTAACCCACCTCCCTGACGCTGAGAATAATACTGCACCGGCTTGGAGGGCAAAGCTCCATGAATAAGAGCACATGCAAATCCATAAAGGTAAAATTTTGAATAATCGGCAGACTGCCAATTGGGTGGAGTAGATCCTATATTTTCCTGATCTATTTCCATCAATCCCTTAAAGATCAATGCTCCATATTGATTCTTGGAGAAATCACTTGCAAAATCAGCTGCTATATTTAATATTCTTTCGGGTAGAAAATAAGACGCCAACTGGTGGACGTGTCTAATAAAATCCCGGTTTTCATAGTTCCCATATTTTTTCTGAAGATGTATTGCTGCATCTTTTATCATTCTTTGTTCCTGAGAGGTGATCTCAATGACGGTAGGAAGCAGTTTTACCTGCGTTAACGTCTCGTTATCTAAAATTTTTATAGAATTCATTAAAAAAAATTTGGTGTTAAGTAATAATTTTTATCTTTGTTTTTAATTATTCTAAATAACAATAGCGAGTTCAAATTTAGTAATAATTACTCAACCACCAAATAAAATATATAAAAAATGTAAAATTTAAAAACTTGACAATCAGCTACATATGTACATGTGTAAAAAAAACCAAAACAATTCACGATTTAAAAAATCACCATACAAATAATTTATGAACAACAATTTAATATCCCTAGGAGCGCTTTCAAGTGTAGCCTCACCCCACAATTCGGGGAATTTTGGGAATATTTTTCACCCTGACAATTATGACCATTATCGTCATGCTGTCAACAGTACTTTAGACCTTGTACAGGAGTTTCTTGATAGAAACAAAAAGCCATTCAGCGGCATAGAGGCTAAGGAAATGAAAAGAATGGTAGAACAAATCGACCTTAATCAAAAACTTTCAAACTATAACGAGCTTCTTTCTGAAGTAGATGATATTTATGTAAAACATGCAACGGCTTTTCACCTTCCGGAATACGTTGCCCATCTCAATTGTCCCATTGTGATTCCCGCTTTAGCTGGAGAGGTTCTGGTAAGCGCTATCAATTCTTCTCAGGATACGTATGATCAAAGTGCAGGAGGAACCTTTATGGAAAGAAAACTAATTGACTGGACTGCCGGTGAAATTGGGTATAATACGAATGAAAGTGACGGTGTTTTCACAGCAGGAGGCTCACAAAGTAACTTAATGGGACTGGTTATGATGCGTGACTGCTTCTCCCAGAAAAGATATAATCATAATATTAAAATGGACGGCCTGCCAAGGGAAGCAGATCGTTTCAGAATCTTTGTTTCAGACAAATCTCACTTCAGTAATCTGAAAAATGCATCTATAATGGGGCTTGGAGAGAAATCGATCATTAAGGTTCCTACTGATGATGAATTCCGTATGGATATCTCTCTGCTGAAGAAGTATATTAAAAGAGAAGAACAGATGGGAAATATTCCTATTGGTATTGTAGCTACAGCCGGAACCACCGACTTTGGAAATGTAGATCCACTGGAGGACATCGCCAATATAGCAGAACATTATAATATCTGGATGCATGTGGATGCAGCGTATGGATGTGCTTTGCTGTTAAGTGAAAAGTATCGCCACCTACTGAATGGAATTGAAAGAGCAGATTCAGTGACCATTGATTATCACAAGTCATTCTTCCAACCGATCAGCAGTAGTGCTTTTATTGTTAAAAATAAAAAAGAACTGTTAATCCTTAAGCACCATGCTGATTATCTGAATCCGAAAGAAATGGATGAGGAGGAAATTCCGGCTCAGATTAATAAATCCATCACTCAGAGTACCAGACGATTTGATGCTCTTAAATTATGGTTTACTTTAAGAATGATGGGCAAGGAACAACTGGCAGAATATACGGACACTGTTATCGATCTTACAAAGGATGCAGCCTCTATGATCACTGAAGATCCTGATTTTGAGCTTCTTTCAGAAACTGATCTAAGTGTTCTTGTTTTCCGATATATAAGACCTGAAATAAATGATCTGGATGCCATGAACCAATATATTAAAATGAAGCTTTTCTACAGCGGAGAAATATTGGTGGCAAGTACCAAGGTAAACGGGAATTTCTATCTGAAGTTCACATTCCTGAATCCTATAACCACTACAGAAGATATCCATAAAATCCTCACTAAAATCAAAATGCATGGAAAAGACTTTAGTACAGAAAAGTAGAACCGGAGAACAGGCACGGGAAATTACCTACAGAATTCTTCTTAACGGAATGCTGAGGGAGCTTGGAAACGGAAAATTTTATCAGGGAATTCCAAAGTATGATCTTCTTACTGCACAAGCCCTTAAAAAAAGTAACTATACCTTGCACCTTAGGTTTGAAATGAAGAAAAGCGGAATGTTTTTATTCGCTCCTGTTTCTTACCGTTCTGAAAGTGCATTTCATGAATATGGTTTTCCTGTCTGGGCTGTGGATCATAAGAATAATAAGACGTTTGAAGTTAACATTCAAAAACTTATTGAACTGATTTATAAAGAATTTTCCGATCGATATACTGAAACAGGATTAGAACATTTTGAGAAAAGGATTCAAAGCAGTTTAAGAAATCTTGAATTAACTACTGAAGCCTGTCTACAACAACAAAATCTTTTAAGCTATTCATTTTTAGAGTCTGAGCAGATGCTTCCCGCAGGACACAATCTGCATCCTTTCACCAAATCCAGAATGGGATTTTCTGAGGAAGAGCAAATCCTGTACGGACCGGAATTTAAAAATGGATTTCAGCTGGAGTATTTTCTTATTCATAAAGATTGTATTTCTGAAAAATCCCTGCCGGGGATCTCTGCAAAAGAAATATTCGGGAAACTGGCTTCAATACCGGAAAATTACGATTCTAAAACCGCAAATGATTATTATGTAGTTCCCTGCCACCCATGGGAAGCCCAATATCTACAGACCACAAAAGAATATGCAGATCTGCTAGGATCCGGAAAAGTGATCCATCTTGGACCATCCGGAGAAGAGTTTTTTGCAACATCATCCATCAGAACGCTTTATAGCCCGAACTTCAATTGGATGCTAAAATTCTCACTGCATGTTCTGATGACCGGATCTGTAAGGACCAACAGCCTGAAAGATCTCAAAAGAGGATATGCTTCTTCTATATGGTGGGAACAGGAAAAAGCATCTTTTGAAAAAGATTTTCCAAGTTTAAAACTCCTGTTAGAGCCTTCTTCTTTAAGCGTTGACTATAATGGAGAAAATATCGACAGTTTCAATATCCTGATCCGTGAAAATCCTTTTTCTTCCAAAGATAAAGTTCTTCTACTGGCAAGGCTTTGTCAGGATGAAACTACGGACAGCTCTAATTTTACCAATCATTTCTTTAATGACGTTTCTGCTCATCTAGGAATGGAAACCGAACAAGCTATCATCAATTGGTTTAAAAAGTATACGCAATTACTCATTTCTCCTTTGAACAGGTTATTTAATCAATTGGGAATGGCCCCTGAAGTTCATCAGCAAAATCTTCTTATACAACTAGATGATCAGCTTCTTCCGGAAACCATCTATGTAAGGGACGGACAGGGATATCTTTTAAGAGAAAGCTTCAAAGAAAAATATAAGCAATCCATAGAAAATTGCCCTGAAATTGAAACCCTGTTTATAAGAGATGAACGTCTTCTGGATATTGTTTCTCATCATCTTTTGGTAAGTAATTTCAGTGCATTAATTTCGTCCATCGGTAAAACAGGGCTCATTGAAGAGCAGAAGTTAATCCATATTCTTTATCAGGAATTTGAGTGTGTGCATCAATCTGAACCGTCAGATTTCACCAATTATGCTTTGTATCAAAGGTATTGGGCTGTAAAATCAAACCTACAGTCGGCTGTTCTGGATGTAGACGGTGGTGTAAATGCCTCTGCCATTGCGTATGCTAAGGTTCCTAATATTCTTCACAAGTATTTCTTTTCAGAACAACTGATCCATCCCAAAGGAAAGGAGGCTTTCTTTAAGCGTTATTTTCCGAAGGAAGATGTAACAACAGGCATGCGCCCGATAGATCTTGAAAATGATCTTGAAATGCTCCATGAGTGGTTCAATAGAGAACATGCTGTTAAGATATGGCAGATGAACTGGCCTATTGATGAACTGGAAACCTATTACAGACTGATGCTTCCAAGTGACGAGGCTCACAGTTATATTGTTGAAAGTAACGACGAACCTACCTGTAATATTGAGGTTTACTGGGCATGCAGAGACATTGTAGGAGATTATTATGAAGTCTTGCCTACAGATTATGGAACCCACCAGTTTATAGCACCTACTGATCCTAAAAAGAAATTTGTATCCCCATCTACACAGTCTATGGTTGACTATGTTTTTGCACAGCCACAGGTTGGGAAAATGGTAGGTGAAGGTTCTGTGGATTCTCTTGCTTCTATGATGAATAAAGCTCATGTTGGATTCAAGGTAGAAAAGGTAATTGAAATGCCTCATAAAAAAGCCAATCTTAATTTCTGCTACAGAGAATGGTATTGGGAAAAATTTCCACTGAACAAAGACGTACAAATCACCACAAACATCACAAAAAATGAATAATGAAACCATTTATAATGTAATAGGTATTGGCATAGGTCCCTTTAATCTGGGGCTTGCTGCCTTATCTAATCCGATTCCGGAGCTAAAGACTCTTTTTCTTGACCAAAGAGATGGTTTTGACTGGCACCCGGGATTAATGATTGACCATGTAACGCTACAGACTCCATTTTTATGTGACTGTGTTTCAATGGCTGATCCTACCAACCCTTTAAGTCTACTTAATTATTTGAAGGTAACGGGAAGACTTTATAAGTTTTTCATCAGAGAAAATTTCTTCATTCCCAGAAAAGAATACAACCGCTATTGCCAATGGGTAATTGAGCAGCTTCCACAATGCCGCTTTTCAACCCAGGTAATAGATATTGAATATGTGGACGGCCTTTATCTGGTTACCACTATCCACACCAAAACTAAGGAAAAAACAGTTTTAAAAACGGAAAGATTAGTTTTAGGAACAGGAACACAACCTCATATTCCTTCTTTTATTCCTAAAGATGATTCCCGCATCATTCATACAAGTTCTTATTTGTATAGAAAAGAAGAGCTTTTGTCTAAAGGCCGTAAGATAGCCATTATTGGTTCGGGGCAGAGTGCTGCGGAAGTTTTTTATGATCTTCTCCAAAACAGGGATGATAATACGGAATTAGGATGGTATTCCCGTCCGGACAGATTTTTCCCTATGGAATATTCTAAACTGACACTGGAACTTACTTCTCCTGATTATGTAGAATATTTTTATAACAGAAATAAAGAAGCCAGAAAGACCATTCTAAGCAAGCAGCAGAGCCAGTTTAAAGGAATTAATTATGATCTGATTAATGACATTTATGATTTCATCTACGATCTTAATATCGATAATATCGATCCGATGCTTAAAATCATTCCGAACAGCCAGCTGAATAGGGTAGACAATGGTAAACCGGACCTTATTAATCTTGAATTTACTCAATTGGAACAGGAAGTTCCTTATGAACAGGAGGCTGATTATCTGATCCTTGGTACCGGATATCATTATCATGAGCCTGCATTCCTGAAAAATATTCAATCCAGAATCAAAAGAGATGCTGACGGATTGTTTGATGTTAATAGAAATTACTCGATAGATCACAACAACGGAGAAATCTATATACTTCATGCAGAAGTCCATACACACAGCTATATTTCTACAGATCTGGGAATGGCTGCCTACCGAAACTCCTATATCATTAATGACATCCTTGGAAGAGAGCATTATAAAATTGAGAGAAAAATAGCCTTCCAGGACTTTGATGTAGAAAAATACGCTGATTTACCCACTGCCAACATTTAATACTAAAAAATGAACACCAACTTAAAAAATAATATCATCAGCCAGGAACACTGGCAGCAGGCCAACAGAAATCTAATGGCCAAAACCATTGCAGAATTAATGCATGAGGAACTCTTGAAACCTGTCCCATCATTAGAAGATGAAATGGGATATACCTTATTCACCCTTGCAACAGGTGTTGAAAATGTTGTTTACAATTTCCGTGGACAGGAAAGAATGATGGATTATTGGCATATTGATAAAGACAGTATTTCTAAAACCGAGAACGGTGAAAAAACAGCTTTTGTAGATGTAGCGGCCTTTTTCCTGGAAATGCAGTCTGTATTTGATCTTGATCCTTATACCATTGCAAGATACACAGAAGAATTACTGCATACTTTATATTGTGATGCCCTGATTCTTGCAAAAGGAGTAATGCCCTCAAAGGACCTTGCAGCAGCTGATTATCAAACCGTGGAACATAATATGACCGGACATCCGTGGGTAATTGTAAACAAAAGCAGACTTGGCTTTTCGCCTCGTGATCTGAAAACATTTGCTCCTGAAGCTGAGGAAAACCTTAAGGTAATCTGGTTGGCTTCCCATAAGAGCAGATCGGCATTTCAGTCATTGGAACATATCAACAGAGAGGACTTTTACCGTTCCGAAATTGGAGATAGGCTTTATAACGATTTTCAACAAAAATTGACAGAAGAGGGAAAACTTGTTGAAGACTATCATTTTATCCCTGTTCATCCTTGGCAATGGGAGCACAAACTTCAGATTCATTTTGCTGGAGATATTGCCAACGGGCTTTTAATCCAGCTGGGAGAGGGAGAAGATGTTTATAGTCCACAGCAAAGTATCCGTACTTTATTTAATGTAGATCATCCTAAAAAGAGATATCTGAAAACAGCGGTTTCTATCCTAAGTACAGGGAACATCAGAGGGCTGTCTCCTAAGCAAATGAAAATTGCCCCATCTATTACAGACTGGGTGAAAGGTTTAATAAAAGATGATACCTATCTGGAAAACAAAGGAACCATTTTTCTGGGTGAAGAAGCTTCAATTGCCTATCTGCATCCGCAGTATGGAGCTATTGCCAGTGTACCTTATCAATACAATGAATTTCTTGGAGCCTTATGGCGTGAAAGTGCAGAAAACTACCTTACAGAAGAAGAACAAATGGTTACCATGGCTTCATTGCTTTATGTTGACGATAATGGAATCCCTTTGGTACAGGCTTTTGCAGAGAAAGCAGGAATGAGCATTAAAGAATGGATAACCGCTTATCTTGATGCTTATCTTACCCCTTTACTTCATATCTATTATACCCATTCATTATGTGTAACTCCGCATGGTGAAAACATTATGGTCGTGTTAAAAAATGGTGTACCCCAGAGAATTGTCATCAAAGACTTTGTGGATGATATTGTTCTTACCACAGAAGCAAGAGAAAAACTTCCTGCACACCTTGCAGATGGGTTAATACAGTCTTCTAACAAGGAAAATATCCCATTATTTATTTTACTGGGTGTATTTGATGCATTCTTCAGATATCTGTCCAATGTACTGCATACCTATTCCAACTTTCAGGAAGAAACATTCTGGACCCTTGTTCACGAATGTATAGAAAGCTACAAAGCAGAAAACCAACAGCTGCAGGAACGTTATGAAAAATATGATCTGTATGTTCCAACATTCAAGAGATTTTACATCAACAGCCTGCGTCTGAAAAATAATGGATATAGTGAAAATAAGGCATTTGCCATTCCAAGAAAAGATGGTGCATTGCCTAATCCGCTTTATCAGATAGCCAATAAAAATTCTGTAGCTGTACTATGAGGAAACTCCTGCATATCCTAAAAAATGGAACGGCTTTCGCCTACGGAGCCTTAGCCGGAAAAAAAGTAGAGCTTACTTCCGGAAGCATTAACCGTTCCATTTTTAGCTTAGCAATTCCAATGGTGATGGAGCTTGTGATGGAATCCGTCTTTGTAAGTGTCAACCTTTTAATTATTGCCAGATTAGGTGATAAGGTTCTTGGCCTTGTAGGAATTACGGATAACTACATCAATTTTGCCTATGCCATTGCGGTAGGACTTGGTATTGCTGCAGCCACCCTTACGGCAAGAAGAGCCGGTGAAAAGGATAAAGAAGGAATGGGAAGAACCGCTCATTACATTATTCTTTTAGCTCTGTTTTTCGCCCTACTTATTGGTGGGGTCTCCTGTTATTTTGCTTCTGAAATTGTAGGATTTCTGGGAATTAATACCAATACGGTAAACGAAGGGCTATCATTTTCAAGGCTTGTGTTTCTGAGTATCGGGCTTGTTATCCTGCGTCTTTCGGTGAATGGGCTTTTCAGAGGGGCCGGAGATGCAGATCTTGCCATGAAATCATTGTGGATCTGCCATATTTCAAATATCATCTTTGCTGTAATCCTGGTCTTTGGATTAGGGTTTATTCCAGCTTTCGGATTGATGGGATTGGCTTATGCAACGGTTTTATCCAGACTTCTAGCCGTCTTGTATCAAGGTTTTATCTTTCTGTCCGGAAAGACGAGTATCAATATCCTTATGCCTTTTCATTTAGATCTACCATTACTCAGAAAGATTTTGAAAATCGCTTTTGGAGGATTGGTTCAATATATCATTCCTACATCAAGCTGGCTGATTATGGTGAAAATTATATCCACATTCGGAACAACAGCCCTTGCCGGATATATTATTGCTCAACGTATCGCTTCAGTAGCTACTATGCCTGCATGGGGAATAGGAAATGCTGCAGGAGTGCTTACAGGGCAGAATTTAGGAGCCGGTGACGCAGCCCGTGCAGAAAAAACAGTCTGGAGAGCAGGGACCATTAACATGAGCTATCTGCTTGCCGTAGCATTATTCTGGCAGCTTGCCGCAGAATATGTAGTAAAATTCTTTACTACAGAACCTGAAGTAGCAAGATATGCTGTGCAATATATTCATGTCGTTTCTATGGCCTATCTGTTATTAGGATTTACAATGGTCATCAGCCGTGCCCTGAATGCTGCAGGAAATATCATGCAGGTCACCTTATTGTATATCGTCATGTTCTATGTCATTCAGCTTCCCCTGGCTTATCTCCTGGGGGTAAGATTTCAATGGGAACTGAAAGGAATATTTACAGCTATCGTTTCTTCGGAAATCGTATTAGCCCTATTATTCTTAATGATCTTTAAAAATGGTAAATGGAAAACTATAAAAATTTAAAATGAACACTACAGAAGAATTTTATGAAATTATCGCATCTGCAATTGCGGTAAAAAAAGAATTGGTAAATGAAAACCTTACGTATCAGGAAATCCCGGAATGGGATTCTATGTCTCATCTTCTTATTGTAGAAGCTCTTGAGCAGTTTTACCAGATCAAATTTGACTTCAATGATATTCTGGAAATGGGTACCGTTGGAAAAATTCGTGAAAAAATGAAAAAATACGAGGTACTCGTAGAAAACTAAGAATATGAAAATTTTAGAAAATGTAATTGCCAACAAGAATCTGGTATTTACAGAGGCTTCAAGCGGTAAAACCATACCGATTGGAGCGCTGTATCGGTCCTTAGGCTTAAATCCTGTAGAAAAAGGGCTCCTCTTTTTGTACAATGACAATCAGCTGCCGGGTATTGAGGTTTTGCTCAATTTTTACGGGACAGCTCATGCTATTGCCTTACTGGGACAAAAGCTTAATTCGGAGTTCAAAGATCGGATTGAAGCTGAATATCGTCCCAAATACATCTTTGATCCGCAAAGGGAAGCCATTCCCGGATACAGCCTGAAAGAGTTCTCGGACACCATTAAGATCTTTACCCGAGACAACTACAAAAGTGAGGTTAATATTCATCCGGATATTAAAATTTTACTCAGTACATCAGGAACGACAGGTATTCCAAAGCTGGTGAAGCTATCGGACGAAAACCTTTACCAGAATGCCATCAGTATCCTTCAATACATGCCCATTCTGGAATCTGATGTAGTTCCTTTAAATGTACCGATTAATTTTGTGTATGGGTTCTCTATTTTCACCACCAACTGCATGCGTGCCGGAAGAATAGTATGTTCTGACAAAGACATTATGCAAAAGGCTTTCTGGGATGACATGGAAGAATATGGATACAGTACTCTGGGAGGGGTTCCTTATTTGTATGAAAACCTGAACAGAATAGGTTTTTTCAGGAAAGACAGTCCAAGCCTGAGGTATTTCACCCATACCGGCGGAGTCATTAATGGAGAATTGAGAAAAACACTCTTTTCGTACTGCAGCGAGTATAGTAAGCACTTCTTCGCTCAATATGGACAAACCGAAGCGGGTGGAAGAATGGCTTATCTTACCACAGATGGGCTATTGGAAGAAGAAACCTCCATCGGCACTCCTGTAGAAGGCGGAAGCTTCAGTATTCATCCTGAAACAGATGAATTACTCTTTTCACATGTTAGTATTTTCGGAGGCTACGCCAATACGCTTGAGGATCTTGCGTCCTACGAGCAGCCATCGGTATTGCACACCGGAGATACGGCCACAAAAGGTGAGAACGGAATATATTATATCACAGGCAGAATAAAGCGTATCATGAAGCTTTTCGGAATACGTCTTAATCTGGATGAGGTAGAATTTATTCTTAAAAACGAACTGACGGGAAATACTTTTGTTTGTCTTAATTCCAATGACAAGAAGATCATTGTGCTTTATGACAATAAGGATATTGACCCTGAGATCATCACAGAAACCATTAAAAACAAACTGCGCATTAACCCACAATATGTGCGCACTGGGCTTATAGAATCATTTCCATTATCACAAAACGGTAAAATAAATTATCCCCTGTTACAAAACTTACAACATGAAAACATTTAAAACCCTTATATTACTTTTTACCCTTGCCTTATTTTCAGGTTCTCTTTCTGCACAGCAGAGTGAACGTATTCGTGGCAAGGTCATGTTGTCTGAACAGGCACCCGTAAAAAACGCACTCTTAAGGCTTGTCAACACGTCTTATCAGGCAAAAACCAATAATTTAGGAGAATTTTACTTTGATAATGTAACCCCTGGAGAATATACTCTCCAGGTGGTTTTAAATGACATTGAATTGATGCGGGAACAAATCCACATTAAGCAAGATGTCTATGAAATACCTACTGTTTATGCCCCTGCGCAGAATAATGTGATTGAGGGGATTACAGTATATGCTTTTAGTAGAAATAAATTTCTGGCTAAAGACAGTACTTCAATCTCTAAAATGCCGCTTAAAAGCTTAGAAAATCCACAAGCTTACACTATCATCAATCAACAGATTTTAAAAGAACAGCTTACCTATGATGTTTCAGAAGTACTGAAAAATGTTCCGGGTATGGTAAAAATGCAGGGAAGCCCGGGAAGAGGTTCAGGAGACGGAAGTTTTTATTACAGTCTTAGAGGTTTTCCTACAAAAATATCAATGGTAGACGGTGTTCCTGCCAATACCAATGGTGAAGTTGATCCTGCGGATATTGAACATATCGAAGTGATTAAAGGACCATCAGGAACTTTATACGGAGGAGCAGTAACTTCTTTTGGAGGACTGATTAATGTAGTGACCAAAAAACCAAAGGATTATTTCGGAGGTGAAATTTCATATCTGATGGGAAGCTATAACCTGAATCGTGTGACGGCAGATGTTTATGGACCCGTTACGGATTCCAGAAAAACATTGTTCCGTCTTAATGCTGCTTATCAGTATCAAAACGGTTTTAGGGATTCTGAATTCAGAAAGTCATTCTTTGTTGCTCCTACATTAAGTTATCAGGTAAATGATAAGTTGAAATTTAGCTTAGGAGCTCAGATTTATAACTACGAGGGAACCAATACTCCTATTATTTTCCTTGCCAGATCAAGGCCTTTTGTAGCCCATACACCTGATGAACTTGGATTCGACTGGAAAAGATCATATTCAAATAATGATATGACTTTAAAAGCTCCATCCATCAATGTAAAAGCGGAGGTTAATTATAAAATTTCGAAAAACTGGAATTCACAAACCCTGATTTCGAGAAACTATAGAAAAACTGAAGGTTTGTACCAATATCAATTCATCAGAGGAGATAAAAGTGATGCAATGCTGGAACGTAATGTACAATGGCAAAACTCAGAAGCTGCTTCTACAAGTGTTCAACAGAACTTTAACGGACAGTTTAACATTGGAAGGATCAAAAATAAGGTGTTGATTGGTTTGGATTATTTAAATCAATCTCTGAACAACAACCATTCGCCTATCATTAAGTTTGATACCATCAACGGACAGGATCTTACTGCCAAGTATGGTTTTATCTCTAGAGATTTGGCAATGCAGAAAATTCAGGTTTCAAAGGCTGCTTTAACAAGAACGACAACATCAAGTAATATTTATGGAGCTTACCTTTCTGATGCTGTTTACATTACTGACAGATTGATCACTTTATTAAGTTTACGTATCGATCATTATGAAAGTAAAGGCCAGCTTAATCTAAACAAAAATGAGCGTTTAGGTGAATTTAAGCAAACTGCATGGTCTCCTAAAGTGGGAGTTGTTTACCAGATCTTTAAGGACCGCTTCTCAGTATATGCTAATTATATGAATGGGTTCAGCAATACAGCTCCGGTTACTCAGGGACTTGCTGATTATGACGGAAACATGAAGCCGCAAAAATCCAACCAATGGGAAGCAGGATTCAAAGGAAATCTTTGGAGAAACCGTATTAATTTTACAGTAGGATACTATGATATTCTGGTTGATAATATGCAGAGAGAAATTGAAGTAATGCGTGAGGGAAAAGGATACAGAATCACCATTCAGGATGGAGAACAAAGAAGCAAGGGAGTTGAATTGGAAGTAATTGCAAATCCTCTTCAAGGTTTGAACGTTATGGCAGGATATGCATATAACGACAGTAAGTTTGTGAAAGCGGACCCTACTGTAGATGGACGTCGTCCAGGATCTGCAGGACCGGCAAGTGTCTTTAATTCATGGGTGAGCTACGTACTTCAATCCGGCAGTCTGGAAGGACTAGGTTTTGGATTTGGAGTCAATCGTGTAGGGCATCAGATTACCGAGCATAAAACAACTACAGGAAAATTCACTTTCCCTGCTTATACTCTCATCAATGCATCCATCAGCCTTGAAAAAGAAAGATACAGACTAGGATTTAAAATGAATAATTTAGGCAATGCACAATATTTCGCAGGACAAGGGGTTGTAGTAGCTCAAATGCCTCGTAATTTTGTTGCTGAGGTAAGCCTTAAATTTTAACAATGAAGCTTAAATTTAGAAAAATAGCATATCAGTTACATCTATGGCTCGGACTAACGTCCGGGCTTATAGTTGTTATAATGGCAGCTACTGGATGTATTTTAGTATTTGAAGAAGAATTAAAACATGTTGTTCACCCGAAAAGATATTTTGTAGAGAACATTGGAAACAAAAAACTTTCTCTTTCTGATCTTACAGCAAAAGCCGAAAAAGCCCTGCCTGATGGATTAAAGATCAAAAGAGCTGTTATTTCATCCGATCCCTCCCGTACTTATGTTTTCCGAACTCTTAAAATGGATAATGAAGCGCTGACCTATTGGGGAACTTATCTTTATTATTATAGAGTTTATATAGATCCATACACCGGGAAGGTTCAGGAAGTAGAAGATGCCAAAAAGGATTTTTTTGAAATTGTACTGGATCTCCATAGAAGACTATTACTGGGAGAAAAAATAGGGAAAACCATTACAGGATATTCTACATTGATTTTTGCCATTATTCTCCTTTCGGGATTAGTGATATGGTATCCGCGAAAGATGAGCAAGGCTATGTTGAAAGGTATGTTCTTCATTAAAACTTCTGCCAACTGGAAAAGAATCAACTATGATGTTCATAATGTGTTAGGATTTTATGCGGTAATTCCTTTATTATTTATTTCTTATTCTGCATTGATATGGAATTTTGAAAATGTAGATAAATGGATCAAGAATACCTTGAATGGCAATACCCCTACAGAAAAGAAAGCAAAAAGTAAAATCCCTACAGAAGAACCTGATGTACCCATCAATATTTTGGATATGATTGACAGTAAGGTTGAAAAAGGCTTAACCAATAAAAAATCTGCGCTTGTTAACTTTCCAAGAACAGAGGAAGGAACCTATTATGTAGAACTTACGTTCGGAAAAAAACAATACCAGAATGAAAACTTTAACTTTGATCAGTATTCAGGTGAAACTCTAAAACATCAATTTTATAAAGACAAAAATATAGGATATGGTACCGCACTAAGAGAAAGAAATTACGATTTACACACAGGAAGCCTCTTCGGGATCCCCGGCAGAATTATGTATCTTTTTGCAGGAATCATTGCTGCATCGCTTCCCATTACAGGTTTTATTATTTATCTCAACAAGAAAAAGAAGAAACCCAAAAAGAAAAAAGCATAAGTAAAATTGACCAAGCCTCTATTATTGTAGAGGCTTTTTTATGACTGTATTCTTATACTTATCAGACTAACAGTGTTACATTATGGGAAAGAATATCAATACTTTTTTTCATTTCATCTACATTCAGATCTCCGAAGCCAAGCCTCATGGCTGTAAGTCCTTTGTTTTGATAAAGCAACGTTTTCGGAATAAAAAGGTTATCCAGAGCACATTTTCGGCTTAACTGCATGAGATTAATCGGAATATTCCATTCCAGCCAGATCGCCAATCCGCCTGATGGTTTTTCAAAGGTGATATAATCGCCTAGGTTTTCTCTAAGCAAAGCAGAACAATAATCCCGTCTTTCCTGGTATACCTTTAAAGATTTTTTAAGATATCGGTTAATTTCTCCTTCCTCAATCATTTCTCCCAACGTTCTTTCCATAAGAATATCGCCCTGCCTGTCGATAATTCCAAGATGCTTTCTCATTTCCACCATCAGGTTTTCGGGCGCCACAATAAATCCTGTTCTGAATCCCGGAGCCAGAGATTTCCCAAATGATCCTATATAGATTACCATTCCGTTTGTATCTGCACTGGCCAAAGGAAGAATTGGGCTTTTATCATAGTGAAATTCATAGTCATAATCATCCTCAAGAATAACGAAGCCATACTCGTTGGCCAGTTCCAGCAATTCCAGTCTTCGCTGGGCACTGAGGGCAACTGTAGTAGGATAGTGGTGGTGCGGGGTAAGATAAAGCATTCTTATTTTCTGCCTTTTACAGGCTTCCCTTACACTTTCCACAATAATCCCGTCTTCATCGATAGGAAGAGTTACAATATTTACCCCTGCTTTCTGGAAGATCATATTCACCGAAAAATAACTTAAAGCTCCTACTAAGACCGTATCTCCAGCAGAAAGAAGAATTTCAGAAACAATATAAATACTCATTTCCGTACTTCGGGTAATCAGTAGATTATTCTTGGAAATGGGCAATCCACGGGATAAATTAAGATATTGAGACAAATGTTCCTTAAAAAACTCACTCCCGTCATGGTTGTAATGTCCCAATCCTTTTTGATTGGATTTGCGTTTAAGAATAGAACTGTAAAACCGTGAATGCTGGCCAATCTGGGTAAGTCTGATATCAGGCACACCATCATTCAATACAAATTCACAATCTGAGTGTTCAAAAGGGTTATCCAGTATATTGGATGTTTTAAATGAAAAACCTGTTGTTTTAGGATAGTTTAAAAGATTATTCTCTTCAAAATCCTTTACTCTTATAGGTTTCTCCTGATCCTTGCCAATGACAAAAGTTCCTTTATTGGGAAAACTTTCTACCCAACCCTGAGCACACAATTCGTCATATACCGCTACCGCCGTATTTCGATGAATATCCAGTATTTCACTGAAGGCCCTTGTACCGGGAAGCTTTGTTCCAAAAGGCAAATATCCCCGTTGAATAGAATTTACCAATTGATTGGCAATCTGCAAATAGATAGAAGTCTCTGATTTTCTATCTATTTTTATAAAACTTTCATAAGGGATCTTAACCGGACTATCCATAATATCAAAACTGGCACCATACAACCATCCGGCAATATACTACTTTTGACATCAAAATAAAAATCTATGGAATTTCATCATCTGTTAAAAAAGATTGTACAGGATGGCAAAGCCCATGCAAAATGGCTCAATACATTATCCTTTATGGAAAATGCCGGTGCAAGGAAAATCTCAAAATGCGAACACCCCATTCTTGTAAGTGAGATTCAACTGAAGCATGCTGCTGAAGAACACCGTCATGCCTATTATCTAAAAAAGCAGATTGGAAAAATAAATCCTGAACTCTGCAAAACCTATGAGAATAGTGAACTTCTGGCTCCGATAGCAACACGACAATATCTCCATTCCTTAGACATTAAAGCATGCAGATATCTTCAGGAGGCATTTCAACTGAGTAAGGAAGATCTTAAATATGCGGCTTATCTTTTTGTAACCTATGCCATTGAAGTAAGGGCAGACGAACTTTATCCGGTCTACCAGCAAGCACTTACCGAAGAGTCTTCAAGAATTATGGTAAAATCCATTATTTTGGAAGAAGAGGGCCATTTGGAAGAAATGATCAATCAGCTAAACGAATTTTCCGCAGACTGGAAGCTTCATGCTGAACACATTCTTACTATTGAAAAAGTGCTTCATGAAGCATGGATCAATGCTGTTACAGAAGACGTAGAGCAATTAAGTTATGCTTAAAAACATTGACTATTTTCAAGAATCTCTCGACAAAAGAAAAGAGGAGGGTACCTTAAGGAAGCTTCAATCCCGCTCTGAGGGAATTGATTTTTACTCCAATGATTATCTGGGGTTTGCAAGAAATAAGGAGTTACAGAGTATTTTATTACAAAAGATCAATGATAATCCGGCCTTATTATCGGGGAGTACCGGATCAAGGCTGATTAGCGGAAACAGCGATATTGTAACAGCAGCAGAAGGCTTTATTGCAAAAAAGCATCAATTTTCATCTGCTTTGCTTTTCCCATCTGGATATAATGCCAATCTAGCATTGTTTTCCACACTTCCTAATCGGCATGACACCATTATTGTAGATGAACAGATTCATCGTTCTGTACATGATGCCTGCAAAATGTCGAATGCCAGAAAGATGAAGTTTAAACATAATGATCTGAATGACCTTGAAAATGTATTAAAAAGACAGGAGGGGCATTGTTATATCGCCATAGAAAGTCTTTACTCAATGGAAGGCGATTTTGCATCCATTCAGAAGATTTCTGAAATGGCAAGGCATTATAAGGCCGATTTATTGGTGGATGAAGCGCATGCTTTTGGGGTGTTCGGGCATGGATTGATCGAAAAGTACAATCTACAGGATCAGATTACAGCAAGCGTCATCACCTACGGCAAAGCATTGGGGGCGCATGGAGCAGCTATTCTTTGTAATGATACTATGAAATCTTATCTCATCAATTTTGCGTCTCCCTTTATTTATACTACTTCAGCACAGGATTTTCAATGGATGAGTATAAAAACGGGATATGAATTTCTGGAAAGCAATCATAAAACAACAGAGAAACTTCAGAATAACATCAAAACTTTCCGAGAACAGGGACTAAATTCTCCTTCTTCTGAAAAAAGCCCTATTCAGGCTATTATAATTCCTGACAATCAAAAATTAAGTATGCTGCAGAAAGCTTTATCTAATGAGGGATTTACAACTTATGCCATATACAGTCCCACAGTAAAAGAGGGAACGGAACGACTCCGAATATGTCTTCACAGCTTCAATACAGAGGAAGAAATTATCAGGCTTACAGGAATTATCAAAGAATTTAATTAAAACAAAAGAGCTGAAACAGCAATATGAAACTATTTATAACAGGAATAGGAACTGAAATAGGAAAAACCGTTTGTTCTGCTATTTTAGTACAGTATTTCAACACTGATTATTGGAAACCTGTACAATCAGGAGATCTCCACTATACGGACAGTAAAAAAATTGAAGACTGGACAGACAATACAGTATGTCATCCGGAAACCTATCGTCTGCAACTGGCGGCATCTCCGCATCAATCTGCAAGAGCAGAAAACACAACCATTACCCTTGATGAGTTTCAATTACCGGAAACTCAAAATTCATTGATTGTAGAAGGAGCCGGAGGTCTTATGGTACCTCTTTCGGATCATAGTTTCATGATTGATCTGATAGAGAAGTTACAGATTCCAACTGCACTTGTTGTGAGGAATTACCTAGGCTGCATCAACCATACCTTGCTTTCGGTCATGGCATTACAACAAAGGAAAATTAAACTTGAATACCTTATCCTGAATGGAGAATTTCCTGAAGATACAAAAAGGGTAATCTGCTCCTTCATTGGCAGCGATACAAAAATTATCAGAATCCCTGAAATTAACCCTCACAAAGAAAATATTACTGCTACGGCAAAACAATTAACAATAACAAAATTATGATAATGGATAGAAAAACAGAGATTAGAAATAACTGGACCAAGGAAGAAATTGAGAACATTTACAACCTTCCCTTAATGGAGCTAATCTATAAGGCAGCAACGATACACCGTGAAAGGCATGATCCATCCGAAGTGCAGATATCTACTTTGCTGTCAATTAAAACAGGTGGTTGTCCTGAAGACTGCTCATATTGTGGACAGGCGGCACGTTACCACACCAATATCAAAGTGCAAGCCTTATTACCTACGGAAACCGTTATCGCTCACGCTCAAAAAGCAAAAGACAACGGTTCTTCAAGATTCTGCATGGCTGCTGCATGGCGCGAAGTCCGTAACAACCGTGACTTCGACAGAGTGATAGATATGGTAAAGGGAGTAAATGAATTAGGATTGGAAGTATGCTGTACGCTGGGGATGCTTACTGAAGAGCAGGCAATCAGGCTTCAGGAAGCAGGACTATACGCTTACAATCACAACCTTGATACTTCTGAACAATATTATGAAGAGATTATCTCTACCAGAACATTTGATAACAGAATCAATACCATCAATAATGTCAGAAAGGCAGGAATTACCGTATGTTCCGGAGGAATTATAGGATTAGGAGAGACCCATAGAGACAGAATATCAATGTTGCTCACCTTAGCTACAATGCCAAAGCATCCGGAATCAGTTCCCATTAATGCATTAGCAAGGGTAGAAGGAACTCCATTGGAAAATAATGAAAAGGTAGACACTTGGGAAATGGTAAGAATGATTGCTACAGCCAGAATTGTAATGCCAGCATCAATGGTAAGACTAAGTGCAGGCCGTATAGAAATGACGGAAACAGAACAAGCATGGTGCTTCATGGCAGGTGCAAATTCTATTTTCACGGGGGAAAGAGAAACCCTATTGGTAACGCCTAACCCCGGAGTATCTGAAGATATGCAGATGCTGGAAAAGCTTGGACTTCGACCTATGCTTAAAAAAGAAACCTGCTGTTAAAAAATTATAAATGATGAGTTATGAGTTTTTGGATTTTAATCATGAGTATTCTTGTATTCATCCTGGCTCTTGTGTCTGATTTTTTGAATCATTAATACATTTTACATCAATACATGAATACAATAACACAACAGGTAGGTCTTACACAGAGAGACAAAGCCGTCAACTGGCATCCCTACACACAGATGAAGACTGCAGATACGATCATCCCCATTGTAAAAGGAGAAGGCATCTATCTTTTTGACAATGAAGGCAAGAAATACATGGACGTGGTTTCATCATGGTGGGTAACGTTGCATGGGCATTCTCATCCTTATATTGCACAACGTATATTTGAACAGCTTACCACTCTTGAACAGGTTATTTTTGCAGGCTTTACCCATGAACCCGCCATACAGCTTTCGGAAAACCTATTAAAGCTTTTACCGGTCAACCAGAAGAAGGTTTTCTATTCTGATAACGGATCCACCGCTGTTGAGGTTGCATTAAAGATGTGCATTCAGTACGCCCATAACCAAGGGAAGAAAAAGACCAAGATTCTGGCTTTTAAAAACGCCTATCATGGCGATACCTTTGGGGCCATGTCGGTAAGCGGAAAAAGCTTTTGGACAAAACCGTTTGAAAGCATGTTGTTTGAAGTTGTTTTCATCGATACTCCCAATGCTGAAAACCTGAAAGATCTACAATCACAGATCAGAAGTTTGAAAGATGAGGTTGCTTGCTTTATTTATGAACCGCTGGTTCAGGGAGCCGCAGGAATGCTAATGTATAATGCGGAAGACCTAAGCAGTTTGATGAAATCCTGTAGAGAACTAGGCATTCTTATGGTTCAGGATGAGGTTTTCACAGGCTTTGGAAGAACCGGAAAGCTGTTTGCCGCCAATTATCTTACCGAACAGCCGGATATCATGTGTTTTTCAAAAGGACTAACAGGAGGAACCATGCCAATGGGAATCACAACATGTTCTGATGAAGTCTATAATGCCTTTTGGTCTGATGATAAGCATAAAACCTTGTTTCATGGGCATTCCTTTACAGCAAACCCTTTAGCATGTACTGCTGCCTTGGCAAGCATGGAAATATTACTTAAAGAAGATACCCAAATGAATATCAAACGGATCACTCATCAGCATTCTGAATTTGCAAAATCACTGGCCACACATCCGCAGGTAGAACATGCCCGCCAGGTTGGAACCATTTTAGCCTTTGATTTTAAAACAGAGTATGGAACATCCTATTTCAATGAAATCGGGAAAAGGCTTTACAATGAGTTTTTACAGAGAGGAATCATTATGAGGCCTTTAGGAAATGTTATCTATCTGGTGCCACCTTACTGTATTACTTCCGAAGAATTAGATTTTGTATATGAGAATATTATAGAAGTATTAGATCAGTTCAGAGACTAAAAAGGCCTATCATAATTACAATAAAAGAACCTAAAAAGCACATTATAAGCTCAGCTCGTTTCCCCATGAATGAAGTTCAGAAAGGATAGGGCCGAGCTTTTTTCCTTTCTCAGTCAGTTTATAATAAACCTCCGGAGGAAAATTATAGACCTCAATTCGTTCCACAATATGATCAACCTCCAATTGTTTAAGCTGTTCTGCAAGCACCTTTTTGGAGACCCTGGGCATATTCCGCCAAAGCTCCACAAAGCGCACCGTATCTTCTTCAAAAAGGTTGTGTAGAATCAATGGTTTCCATTTACCGGAAAGAATATCCAAACTCCGTCTGAGACCACAATTTTTAAACTCCTCAAAATTCATAGCTTACTTTAAAGTTATATTGGTAACCTTTTGGTAACCTTCGATTGTTTTCATGCAGCTCACCAATAGATTTGTATTACAAACTTAAACAAATGAAATTACAATTATGGCGCAATGCAACATTGCTATTGAATATTGACGGAACCTCTATCTTAATTGACCCAATGCTTGGAGAAAAAGGATCGTTAGGAAAACTTCCTATGACAGATAATGAATTACTGAACCCTTTGGTGGATTTGCCTTTCAGCAGAGAAGAACTGATTGAAAAACTAGAGAAGATAGATGCGGTAGCCATTACCCATTTACATCCGGATCATTGGGACATACAAGCTGTACAACTTCTTGATAAAACCACACCCATTCTTTGTCCTGAAAGCATTTCAGATCAGATTATTCAACAGGGTTTCAAGAATGTTATTTCAATAAAAGATCAAATCCTATGGAAAGACATTAATATTTCAATCACCAAAGGACAGCACGGAACCGGAGAAATCGGAGAAAAGATGGGAACAGTCAACGGATTTGTCTTTAAAAAAGAGCATCAATCTGTTTATATTGCAGGAGACAGTATTTGGTATGATGACATAGCAAAAGAAATTGATAAACATGAGCCACAACATATTGTGGTAGCAGGTGGAGCAGCCACTTTTTCAGTAGGGAATCCTATTATCATGACCTGTGAAGATATCCTGCAAGTTTGTGAGCATGCTCCTAAAGCAAGAGTCTGGGTTACCCATCTGGAAGCTGTAAGCCACTGTAAAGAAAACAGAGCGTTTATTAAAGGAAAAGTTATAGAAAAAGGATATGAATCCCAATGTTTCATCCTGAAAGATGGAGAAGAAGCTGAATTATCTTTTCATTAAAATAAATAAACCTTACAGACTTTGATATCTATAAGGTTTATTGTTTCATTAATCCTCCACATACTTATTTCTGGCAGCTCTCATTCCAAAATAAAGCATAATGAGTACTGCAATACTTAAAAAATAGAATGAAATATTCCAGGACACATCCCAGTCATGAAGCTTTCCAAAGATTGGAGGACCAAATGCTGCAATCAGATAGCCTACAGACTGAGCCATTCCCGAAATCTTAATGGCATTGATACTGCTTTTCGTTCTTGTAGAAAAGAACAAGATTGACAAGCTGAAAGACAAGCCATTGGAAATCCCTATAATCACTGCATTTACATAGATCCACTGTGATTTCAGGAAAACAAACATCAGGGTACTGGTGAACATCAATACACATATAAACAGAATCAAAATTCTTTGATCCTTCATTTTACTTGCAATGATAGGACAGCAGAACGTTATTGGAATCATGGTAATCTGAATAACAAACAAAACCCATCCTGCGCTTTCACCCGGCATATTATAATCTGCAAGAAATGAAGGCAGCCAGGCTACCATACAATAATAGAACAATGACTGTAGACCCATAAAGATACTGATATTCCATGCTTGTGCAGACTTAAACATATTAAAATCAGAAGTTCCCATTGCAGGCCTTGGCTGTCCCGAATTCTTTTTATTAAATATCATTTCCAGCATTAGTACAAAAAATCCCAAGGCTGCAATGACCAGCCAGATTCCCAGGGAACCACGCCATCCAAATCCGGTCCATTCTCCAATCCTAACACTAAATCCCGAAGCCAGTGCTGCCGTAAGATTCATAGCAACTGCAAATATCCCAGTCATCAAGCCAATCTGCTTTGGAAAATTATTCTTAACATATCCCGGAGTTACCACATTTCCAATACATATTCCCAATCCGATAAACACAGATCCAATGAATAAAAGGAAAAGAGATCCCGAAATCCTTAGGAACAATCCAAAACTTAAAATAATCAGTGAATACATCAAGAGTTTACTGATTCCAAGTTTATTCGAAAATCTGCTAACCAGAACAGAACAAACGGCAAACATAAAAAGTGGAATAGAGGTAAGCAGGCTAACCTGAAAATTATCCAGCTTCAAAGCCTCTCTTACGTCTCCAAGAACTGGAGAAACAGCAACAATAGGTGACCGAAGATTACTGGAGATCAGGATAACCACCAATACATTCAGGATCATTAAAACATAAGAAGCATTTTTTCTTACTTCGCTCTTCATCATGATAATAACTTTTATGCAAAATTAGTACAGTAATTTTGTTTAATTTTGCCAAAGTTTTAACCTAAAACGACATGAATGCCAACGACAGCATAAAAGTAGATGAACTGAACAAACCTTATTTTGTATGGTTTGAGGAAAACTGGATCCACGATGATGTTCTTCATCAGCACAAAAAAGGCCAATTGGTTTATGTTGAAAGTGGTTTTCAGTATATTACCATTGAAGAAAAAATCTATCTTCTTCCCCAAAATCATGCGGTTTGGATTCCATCAAATGTCATTCATAAAACCAATTCCCATTCTGAAAAGATCAAGCTGATGATCATGTTTGCAGACACAGATACTAAAAATCCCTTTTATGATGAGGTGAATGTATTTTCTGTTCCTCCTGTTCTAAGGGAAATGATAAAATATGCGGAAAGATGGTCTCAGCTCCTTAAAAAAGATCAGGATGAAACAATATTTTTAAAGGCTCTATTCAATGAACTTCCTCATTTTGTAGAGCATTCTCTTAAGCTACACATTTGCCTCCCAAAGGACAAGCGTCTCACCAAAATCATTGAACATCTTCATAATCATTACAATAGAGAGGTTGCAATAGAAAATTTAGGAGAAATGGCTTTGCTGTCTTCTCGTACTCTGGAACGTATTTTCAAAAAAGAAACCGGGCTGACATTGAGTAAATACCAACAAATGCTTCGCATCATTAAAAGTCTGGAGCTGCTCAGTTCAGGAACTCTTACCATTTCAGAGATCGCCTATGAAGTAGGGTACAAGAGTATACAGTCATATACCAGAAGCTTTCTGTCGGTTATGCAGTTCAGGCCTACAGATTTTATAAAAAACATTAATATAAATTCAGCAAAAGGGATTTATTAAATAATAAAAATTCATATATCCCTTTATAGAGAAGCATTTTCATTATTTAAAATCAAAGATATTTCACATTCAACATATTTCAATTATTAATATCAAATTAATAATTACTTTATTCATAAAAGCAAAAAGGTCCCCACGAATGGAGACCTTAAAAAAACACAAATGATGAAAAAAAATTATTTCGATTCACAAATATAAGCAAAATTTATATTATGCAGCGCATCATATGTGTATTTTTTTTAAAAATTATTTATTTTAATTAAAAATAGCTATTCTTCAACATATTGTAGTTTTTATTAATATTTTAAAATTTAACTAAACTTTATCTTATATCCACTGCTGGTTTAAAAATGAAGGCATAAAGTTTGGAGAGAAATAATTATTAAATTTTCTTTCGTTATTCCACTCATAAAAAACAGATTGTATGAAGCCAAAACAAATTAGGGGAGTCCCATTGCATAAGTCTGGCGGATTCCATGATACCGAAAGTACAAAACGATTTGATCAGGCTGTGATCTCATTGAAGTTTGAGATATTAAAAAAGAGATTTTTTTCTATTAATAAATGGAAAGACTATTGCGGGGAAGCCTTTGCTGCATTTAAGCTTTATGACTCTATCGGAATACCGGTAGATCGTGAACCCCAAAAAGGAGATTTCATCAGAATAAATATTCCCGGACCGGGAGAAACTGAGGCCAAAGGTTTCGATTGGGTAGAAGTCACAGATATTTGTTTCTATCAGGATTCTGTTTCTGAAAGCATTCTGATGACCTGCAGACCCTCGCAAAATCCTGTTGATAAAAAAAACAGCCACACAGCTCATTTTTATAGTTCCAAAGCCAGTTCCACTTTTATAATATGCAAAGGAACAGACTACTTAAAAGCCGCAATATATGGAAGAAATGAATCTCCTAACTTCAATGCCACATTTATAGATATCATCAGGAACATGATTATAGCAGCTGGCGGAATGATAGGAGTGGCAAAGATTCAGTGGAAACAGCTTGCAGAATCCTTTTTAGATTTCGATTAAAAATAATAATTGCTTTTTGACCTAGATCAAAGTTCTTAAGATATCAGCTTTTTAATTTCGCGGCTTATTATTAAGCTATGGTAGAACTTGAAAAAATCATCTGGATATCCATTATTTTAATCATTATTATTTCCGTTAAGGACAAGATCAAACTGGCTCTTCCTATCTTACTTGTGATTGCAGGGCTTATTTTAAGTCTAACCCAGCTTGTCCCCTCTATTGATATGAGCCCGGAAATGATCTTCTATGTAGTACTGCCTCCAATCCTGTTTGATGCAGCCTGGAATACATCCATTCCCGATTTCAAAAAGGAGCTTCCTAAAATATCCGTGTTGGCAATAGGCTTGGTCTTTCTTACAACCACTATTATTGCTCTGATTGTTCACACAATAATACCAGGGTTCACCTGGCCGCTTGCCTTTGTTGTAGGTGCCATTATTTCACCACCCGATGCTGTGGCAGCTACCAGCATTACAAAAACACTTCCGCTTCCTCAAAAATTAACAACCATACTTGAAGGAGAAAGTCTGCTGAATGATGCCTCTGCCCTGATTGCTTATAAATGTGCAGTTATAGCCATTACCAGTGGCGTATTTTCCTTTTGGAGTGCAGGAATACAGTTTATCAGTAATAGTGTTGGCGGACTAGTTATCGGGCTTATCATGGGTTTTGTCTTCTTAAAATTACACAGATTCTTTAATGGTAACAGCAGCGTAGAAACCTTTGCTGTCATTCTCCTTCCTTTTGCAGCCTACAGTCTTGCAGAACATTTAGGATATTCCGGGGTACTGGCAGTGGTCATTTTAGGAATGTTTCTTTCATGGAATTCAATTTCGTTGTTCAAAACCGAAAGCAGAATGCAGATGAGTCATTTTTGGGATGTTATGATCTTTGTGCTAAATGGTCTCATTTTTTTGATCCTTGGAATGCAGCTTCCGGCCATTATCTCCAATATTCCTGCAACTGAAATTCCTGTTCTTATTCTTTATGGCCTTTTAATTTTCATTATTCTCGTTGTAATAAGACTGGCTGTACTTTCCTTATTTCCTGTTTTTTCAAATAATGAAACTGGAAAAACAAGCGGCTTTCTCACCCAATCCAAAAAAGAATATATCATCCTGTCCTGGTCCGGAATGCGTGGTGTTGTTTCTCTGGCTGCAGCACTGGCATTACCAATCAGGGATGACCATGGAACTATTATTGAGCAAAGAGATACCATCCTATTTATATCTTTTGTGGTTATTATTTTCACGTTGCTAATTCAGGGGTTAACATTACCAAGATTAATCAGCCTGATAAAACCGTCTACATCAGACAAGCAGGAAGAAAAAGATCTGAACAAACTTCTTTTAAAAGAATCTGTTTCTTTTTTACATGATTTCACTCCAAATAATAACATTACTGTAAATGCCTTAGAAAGTATGATTAAAAAACTTGAAAGAGAGCAGTTTCAATTGTCAAATAATAATACAGAAAAATCATTGTCACATCATACAGAATGGAAAAAGTCCTATTTTGACGTAGAACTGAAATTAGCTGAATACCAAAGACAATCTTTGATAAAAGCCTACCATATGGGAGATTTTTCCCTTGAAACCATTCGTAAAAAAGAGATGGAACTTGATTTCTGGACAACAACTATTCATCACGAAATAGAAAACATAGATCAATATTCTGAATAACTATCGTACTGTTTTCTTTTTTGATCTATATCAAAGTTTGATGTTGGGTAGAAAAAGACATTTGCACCAGAATATTTTAAACAAATTTATGAGTACAACATTAGAAAAAAGACAAACCATTAATTTCTATAAGGCAATCATTCCCATTATTATTTCAGTATTTGGAGTATATCTTACCATAGGAATTGCATTAGGAGTACTTCCGAAGTTTGTCCAAAGCAATTTAGGATTTGATAGTATTATTGTAGGGCTGGTTATTGGTCTTCAATCATTGTCTACCCTTATTACCCGCGCTTATTCTGGAAAAATAACCGATACAAAAGGGGCCAAAAACAGTAAGATGTCCGGAGTTATATTGGCGGTTGTTGCCGGAGTCATTTATATTTTGGCAATATCATTTCAGGTTGACAGGTATTGGGCCCTTGCTTTGCTACTGTTGGCAAGAATAATTCATGGCATAGGAGAGAGTTTTCTGGTTACGGGAGCATTAACCTGGGGAATAGGCCTTGTTGGACATTCAAACTCAGGAAAAGTAATGACATGGAATGGGATTGCGATGTATGCAGGAATTACAATTGGTGCCCCAATGAGCATCTGGCTGAGCAAAGAATACAGCATATTACCTGCGTTTATCCTTATTGCATTACTTCCCATTGTAAGTTGGTTCTCTACAGCAAAGCTTCCTTCAATTCCTGTGGATAAAGATCACATCAGAACTCCTTTCTACAAGGTTATCAGAGCTATAGCTGGTCAGGGATTAAGTCTTGCATTCTCCTCAATGGCTTTTGGATGCATCGCTTCTTTTATTGCCTTGTTCTTTATTGAAAAAAACTGGGGTGATGCTTCACTTGCATTCATAACCTTCGGGATATGCTATGTTCTTACCAGAATCTTTTTCGCTTCTTTTCCTGACAAATATGGAGGCTTCAAAATTGCCTTCATTTCTTTAATGATCGAAGTAATCGGGCAAATGCTGATCTGGACATCTGTATCTAAAACAATAGCCATCATTGGGTGTGGATTAACAGGTATAGGATTCTCACTGGTTTTTCCTGCCTTAGGGGTACTGGCCATTCAAAAAGTAAAGCCGCAGATGCGAGGGACAGCCTTGGGGGCATATGTAGCCTTTGTAGATCTCTCATTAGGATTGGCAGGACCTTTGGCCGGATTGATAGCAGGCTGGCTAGACTATCAGGCCGTATACTTATTCGGAGGAATCAGCTGTATTCTTTCCATCGTTATTTTATTATTTAACAAAAATAAACACTGAAAATTATGATAACAAATCCAATGACCACGAAGAAAATACGTTCTGTATTTACTGTTAAAGATAAAACATTTATTACTCCTCATCTCATCCGTATTGTATTGAATATTGATGATAACCAGGCAGAATTATTAGCAAACGTACAATCCGGATCCAATAATAAAATCTTCATCCCAACTGTTACAGAAAAGAGCAGTGAACCCATTGTAAGAACCTATACCAATCGTAAAGTAGACCTTGAAAATCGTGAATTAATAATAGACTTTGTCTCTCACGGAGAGAATGGTCCGGCATCAGCGTGGGCGCTACGGGTTAATAATGGAGATACTCTGGAAGTAGGAATGAAAGAAGGCAAAAGACCTTTGGTTCCGGATGCAGATTTTTATCTTTTTGTGGGAGATGCGACAGCATTACCCGTGATCTGTTCAATCGTCGAGCAGCTTCCATCCTATGTAACAGCAAAGGTATTATTGGAAGTACATGGAAAAGAAGATGAAGTGATGATCTGTTCAGCAGCCGATATCTCTGTTGAATGGCTTCATAATCCTCAGCCTGAAAGAGGAAGTAGATTAGCAGAACTTGCCCAGCAGGCAGAAATCCCATCGGGTCTATTGAAAAGGTATGTTTATATTGCCGCTGAATATACTACGGTTCGGGACCTTCGCAGTTATTTTAAAGCAATTTTAAACTGGGATCCGAACGGGTTGTATGCCTGTTCATACTGGAAAGCTGGGCATGCAGAAAACAGATAGCAATACAGAATAAAAATAGTAAGCAAAGCCTTTTATCATTATTTTTGCTTACATGCAGGAACTCTTAGCTTCATATATTAAAAAAAGAATATCCGTAACAGATAAAGATCTGGAAACCATTCTTTCTTATTTCAAACTTATTCAGTTTAAAAAGAATGAAATGCTTCTTTCTAACGGACAAAACAGCCAGCGCACATTTTTCGTTGTGAATGGCTGTCTCCGTATATTTTTCATTAATGAAGAAGGGCAGGATTCTACCCGATATTTTGCATTTGAAAATCAGTTTGCAACAGCACTCACCAGTTTTATTACTTCTGAACCCTCCGAAGAGTTTATTGAGGCCGTGGAGGATTCAGAAGTATATTATATTACCCATAAAAATTTTTATCATCTCCTGGATATTATTCCTCAGTGGGAAAAATTTTACAGGATATATCTGGAAACAGCTTATGTAAATAATACAAAAAGGCTGATGTCTTTCCTTGTACAGGATGCCCTTGAAAAATACCGCCAGTTATTGGAGGAAAACCCTGTTGTTGTAAGAAGGCTTTCTAATAAAATGGTAGCTTCCTATCTCAATATTTCGCAGGAAACTCTGAGCAGGCTGAAATCAAGGCTTTAATCTATTATTTATAAGAACAAACTTACCGCACAATAGAGCAACAGGATCCCCATAATGATATTAACCACTTTGTAGTGCCGTTTCAAAAATTTATGAAGTTTCTCTCCGGCTACTGCCCAAATCCACGTAGCAGAATTTCCGACGAAAGAGAGTACAAAGGCAAAAACAAGAATGATCCATAACTGTTTGAATTGAGGAAAGATAAAACTGCTAAATGCTGTTATCCCATAAATAATAATTTTAATATTTACGAGCTGCAATAGAAACCCTTTCCAGAAATTTTCGGTAGAACTGGAAAAGGGATCATCCTGCTTGAAGCCAATCTCTGAGGGCTTTGAGAACATTACAGACCATGCAAGGTAGATAAGATAACCCGCTCCAACATATTTCAGGTAATTGAGAAAGAAACCATAGGAATTCAAAAGAAATTCTGTGAAAAAAGCCGTCAATACCATGACCAATGTAAACCCCGAATAAATTCCCAAAAGCAATGTTTTACTCTTTTGATATCCTAATTTCATACTGCTGTTAAGAGCAAGAATATTATTGGGACCTGGAAGAAGTGCCGTCAGTACACTGTAAATAAAGAATGAAAACCACATATTTTTTTTGACAAAATTAAAGAGAGAAAACACTTCAAACAATCGGAAATATTTATACTTTTACTTCGAAAATATTAAAGTATGGATATTCATCAGCTCAGAAGCTTCAAAACGATTGTGGAAAAAGGTAATTTTCAGGATGCCGCCCAAGAGCTCAATTATTCTTTATCGGCTATCAGCTATCAGATTCAACAACTTGAAAATGAAATAAAATTTCCTTTATTTGAGAAAATAGGAAGAAGAATGCTTCCAACAGAACAGTCTTTAAAGCTAATTCCCCACATTAAAAAAATAGAGGAAGAAATAGAGCAGATCAAACAGCTAAATTCAAAAGACAGAAAAATAGAGGGAAGTCTCAATATTTCAGTTTCTGACAGTTTGCTAACTTATATCCTGCAGCCTGTGCTCAAGGAATTTATTGAAACAGCTCCTGATGTAAAGCTCAAATTAAAGGTGAGAAACTGCTACGAAGTTCAGAAAGAGATTATTCGTAATGACATTGATCTTGGGATTCACTATCAGGTACATGGATATGATGATCAGATTAAAGTAACAGAGCTTTCATCTTTCACAGTGGGAGTTATGGTCTCCCCGGAATTCCTGGATCGGGAAAAGAATTTTGATAAAAAAGACCAGATAAAAACGTGTTCGGTGATTAATAATGACCCGAATGGGGTTTATCAACAGTATTTTGAAGAATATCTTAAGAAAAAAAATATAAAAACCGGACAAAATATTGAACTCTGGAGTATTGAAGCTATTAAGAAAAGCGTCATGAATAATCTGGGAATCGCATGTTTACCTCATTTTGTTGTTGAAGAAGAAATGAGAAAAAGAGAAATTGCAGAAATTAATATCAAAGGATTTCAGCGTACCATCACCATGATTACTGCCCATCATTCTAACAAATGGATCAGTCCTTCCATGGAGCTCTTTTTAAAAATTCTTAATCAGCAAATGACTGATACATCCCGAACAAACAGGAGAAATTAAAATAAAATTAACATCAGAGTCTTTTTAAAAAAAATTTAAGCCTTATATTTGCCATAATGTTAAAATGGTTCTCCATATTATGCTCGATGATATATGTGCTGGCTACCACCAATGCGGGGGAAGTATTAAAGGTGCCTATGTTTGTGGAGCACTTTATGGAATACCACGGAAATCTGTCAGAATTTGTCATGGAACATTATGACAACCACAAAAAGGACTCTGACTGGGATTTAGACCAAAAGCTGCCGTTTATTAATCCACCTATTGTATTAACTGTGCATGCCCAGCTTCCGGAACTTACCTTTGAAATCAAAAAACCTAAGGAAATCAAAATTCCTCAGAAAAATAGCATCTATCAGGAAAAGGATTTTTCAAACCTTTACCTTTCCAGAATTTTTCAGCCTCCACGGCTTTCATAATTGATTTTAGATTGAAAATTAATGCTTTAAGTTCTTTACTCAAAGCAGTCAATTCTTATTACGTATCAATAAATCTGTAGCCTTTTATTATTTCGATTGTATTTTTAATCGCAAGCTTTTATTTTAAGCACTTTATAACACTATAATAAGTTTAAAATAATGCAATCTAATGTTCCTCCAATAAGAACTGAAGGGAACTTTATACACACAAAGCTTATCACTTAAATACTTAAGTGTTCTAAATCTTCTGTGTTTTTTATGATTAAGAATGTAAGCAGCATCCAAAGTACTATAGGCTAGCAAATAATATATTTTTTCATGTTAAACAAAATCATTGAGTTTTCTGTAAAGAATAAGCTCATCATTGCTCTGTTCACCATAGGGCTTGTCCTCTTCGGAATCTATGAAACCACTAAACTCCCTATTGACGCACAGCCTGACATCACCAATAATCAGGTCCAGATTATCACTACAGCACCCTCTTACGGAGCCGCAGATATAGAACGTCTTGTCACATTTCCCATTGAGCAGTCAACCAGTAATATCAGTGGTATTACAGAACTTAGAAGTCTTTCCAGATTTGGACTTTCGTTGGTAACTGTTGTTTTTGATGATAATACCGACGTGTATTGGGCTCGTCAGCAGGTTCAGGAGCGCCTGCAGCTTGTACAGGACAATATTCCCGCAGGAATTGGGAAGCCGGAACTAGGACCTATTTCCACAGGACTGGGAGAGATCTTCCAATATGTGGTAAGAGCAAAAAAGGGTTATGAAAATGTGTATGACGAAACAGAACTCAGAACCATTCAGGATTGGGTGGTCAGACGTCAGCTACTAGGAACCAAGGGGGTTGCTGATGTCAGCAGTTTTGGAGGAAAGCTGAAACAGTATGAAATAGCGATCAATCCAAATAAGCTTCAGGCATTCAATATTAATATCAATGATGTATTTGCTGCTCTGGAAAAAAACAACCAGAATACCGGAGGTGCTTATATTGAGAAGAAAGAAACGGTTCTTTTTATCAGAAGCGAGGGCCTTTTGGGAAGTACAGAAGATATAGGAAGCATTCAGGTGGCAGAAACGAAAGATGGTATTCCTGTTCATATTAAAGATGTAGCATCCGTAAAGATAGGATATGCAACAAGATACGGTGCTATGACCTATAATGATACCGGAGAAGTATCGGGAGCTATTGTTTTAATGCTTAAAGGAGAAAATGCCAACAAAGTCATCACCAATATCAAGCAAAGACTGGAAAAAATTCAGGAATCCCTGCCTGAGGGCGTTGTTATTGAACCATTCCTTGACCGTGCTAAAATGGTAAACAACACCATCAGTACTGTAAAAACAAACCTAATGGAAGGTGCATTGATTGTCGTTTTTATTTTGGTTTTATTTTTAGGAAACTTCAGAGCTGGGCTATTGGTAGCCTCTGTTATTCCTTTAGCCATGCTGTTTGCCATTATCATGATGAACATCTTTGGGGTTGGTGGTAACCTGATGAGTCTCGGGGCACTGGATTTTGGTCTTATTGTGGATGGCGCAGTGATTATTGTTGAAGCCGTCCTGCATCAGCTTGCTCACAAAAAACACTTTGGAAAAGATAATATGCTGAGCAAAAATGATATGAATGAACAGGTTTCAAACTCTGCTACTAAAATGGTAAACAGTGCTGTTTTCGGTCAGATCATTATCCTGCTTGTATATCTTCCCATCTTTACCCTTCAGGGAATTGAGGGAAAAATGTTCAAACCGATGGCTCAAACGGTAGCTTTTGCCTTAATTGGTGCATTTATTCTTTCTCTTACCTATATTCCAATGATGAGCTCTCTGGTATTGAGCCGAAAGAAAAAGGAAAAAGACAATATTTCGGACAAGGTAATGACCAAGGTAGAAATAGCACACCAAAAGTTCCTGATGAAAGCTCTTAAATACCAAAAAACAATCATCCTTGCCGTATTGATCCTTTTTGCAGGAGCCGTTTTTACCCTTTCCAGAATGGGAGGAGAGTTCATACCATCACTGGAAGAAGGTGATTTTGCGGTGGAAATGAGAATTCTTCAGGGAAGTAACATTAATGAGACCAAAAAAGTAACCACTCAAGCCTCCAGTATTCTTTTACAACAGTTTCCTGAAGTACAGAAAATCGTTGTAAAGATTGGAAGTGCCGAAATTCCTACAGAACCCATGCCCATGGATGCGGGAGATATGATTATCGTTTTAAAGCCTAAAAAGGAATGGACTTCTGCCTCGTCGTTTCCGGAACTTTCCGAAAAGATGAGTAAAGCCTTAAGTGTTATTCCGGGATTAACAACGAGCTTCCAGTTTCCTGTACAGATGCGTTTCAATGAATTGATGACCGGAGCCAGACAGGATATAGTCTGTAAAATCTATGGTGAAGATCTTGATAGTCTTACGACCTACGCCAAAAAATTGGGAAGCGTTATTAATTCTGTAAAAGGTGCTCAGGACCTTTACATTGAACCCGTTGTTGGTGCTCCACAGGTAGTCATTGATTATAACCGTTCAGAATTATCCCGATACAACATTTCTGTAGCAGAAATCAACAGGGTCATCAATATGGCTTTTGCAGGGCAAACCGCAGGAGCTTTATATGAAGGCGAGAAAAAATTTGACATTGTTATCCGCATGGATAATGAATATAAAAAAGATATAACAAGCATTCAGAACTTATTGGTTCCTACGGCTTCGGGTGAACAGGTTCCATTATCTCAGCTGGCTAAGGTAGCGCTTAAGAATAGCCCGAACCAGATTCAGAGGGAAGATACCAAAAGAAGAATCATTGTGGGTTTCAACGCCAAAGGAAGAGATGTACAGACTATTGTGGAAGAGCTTCAGCAAAAAGTGAATAAAAGCATTAAGTTTTCACCCGGATATACCGTTTCCTACGGCGGAACCTTTGAGAATTTAAATGAAGCCAAGGCAAGACTGGGAATTGCCGTTCCTATTTCTCTGGTAATGATTTTCCTGTTGTTGTTCTTTGCGTTTGGTTCTGTAAAGCACAGCTTATTGATCTATACAGCCATTCCGTTGTCCGCAATTGGAGGAGTGTATTTTCTTGCTCTAAGAGGAATGCCTTTCAGCATCAGTGCAGGAGTCGGGTTCATTGCCTTATTTGGAGTTGCCGTATTGAATGGAATTGTTTTGATATCAGAATTTAACCGATTGAAAAGTAACGGAATAACCAATACGAGCCGAATTGTGCTTATGGGAACAAGAATCAGGCTTCGTCCGGTCTTAATGACGGCTTTTGTGGCGTCTTTAGGTTTTCTTCCTATGGCCATAAGTAACGGAGCAGGAGCCGAGGTACAAAGGCCTTTGGCCACGGTAGTGATTGGCGGGCTAATGCTGGCAACCCTTTTAACCTTATTTGTACTTCCTATTCTGTACGTCTTATTTGAACATATTAATAAAGATAAAATGAAATTCTCTAAAAAAATAAACTATAAAAAACGATCTGTTTTCTTGCTATTAGTTTCTTTCGGAAGTATTCAGGCTCAGGAAAATATTACTTTTGAACAAGCTCTGGAAAAAGCAATTCAGCAAAACGGAACCTTTAAAAGCTCAAAATTAATCTCAGATTATCAGGAAAAATTAAAGGCCAGCTACCTTAATCTTCCTCAACTGGAAGTTACCGGGGCATTTGGACAGATTCAGGGAGAAGAAACCGACAATTCATTCGGAATCTCCCAGAAGTTTAGTTTTCCGACAGTTTATTCGAAAAGAAAGCAGATGCTAAATGCGGAATGGACAGCAAGTGTTATTAATCAAAACCTTACAAAAACACAGCTTACCAAAGAGGTTACAGATGTTTTTTATAGAATTCTGGTACTGAAGGAAAAGAAAAAAGTATTGGAATATATCAGCCAATTGTACAGTAATTTTGCCAATAAAGCCAGTTTAAGATTAAAAAAAGGTGAAGCCAATATTTTGGAGGAGTCAACTGCAGAAATCCAAAAAGAACAAATGCAGGTACAGCTAAATTCTCTTGAAAATGATCTGAATATAGCCATCTTACAGCTTCAGTTGCTTCTTCAATCTGAAAGTCCTTATCAACCCATTGCAGATAAGGCTGTTATGAATGTAGGACTTCAACTTTCTGAAGAAATGATTAAGCAACATCCTCAACTTCAATATTTGCAACAGCAAATCAAAATAGGAGAGGCGGAAGTACAACTTGAGAAAAGCAGACTGCTTCCTGAACTTATGGTAGGATATACCAACCAAAGCATGAAAAATATTAACAATAACCGCTTTAATTCCGTTCAGGTCGGAATAGGAATTCCATTATTTACAAAAGGACAGAGAGCTATGGCAAAAGCGGCACAGGCAAAAATTGCCATCTCTGAAAACGAATACCACAGAAAGGAAATTGAGCTTAAAAACAGATTGAGACAACAGATCAGCAACTATCTGAATCAACAGAAAATTATTGAAAACTACGAACAAAAACAGCTTCCAAAATCTGAAACCATCCTGAAAACAGCCCAGAAACAAATGGATGTAGGAGAAATTGATTATCTGAACTGGGTAATACTGGTGAATCAAGCCGTAAAAACCAAGGCCGATTACATTGACAGCCTTGAAAAGCTTAATCAGATTGGAGCGGAACTTAATTTCTTAATTTCAAAATAAACAGCATCATGCAATTCCGAAAAATATCAATATACAGTCTTTCCTTAGCACTTATCTTATCTTCATGCTCAGGAAAAAAAGAAGAAGAAAAAACGGTTTACGAAAACACAAAATTTGCTAAAGGGGCTGAAAACACGGTACATCTTACAGAAAAGCAAATTCAGTCTGTAGCCTTAACTACCACTTCCATCCAAAACAGAAACATGGAAAAACTGGTACGTTTGAACGGGAAAGCAGAGATTGCACCTTCCCACATCAGCTCGGTTTCAAGCATTATGGGAGGGCATATCAAATCCATCAATGTGATCAATGGAAGCCACTTCAGCAAAGGACAGGTATTGGCCGTGGTAGAAGACCCACAATTCATACAACTTCAGCAGGATTATCTGGTAACCAAGGCACAGCTAGAAGCAGCAAGATTGAATTTCAACCGTCAAAAGGACCTTAACACAAGCAAAGCAAGCAGTGATAAAACCATGCAAACCGCTCAGGCAGACTATTCTACATTGAATGCCACACTAAAGGGCCTTGAAGAAAAACTCCGAATGATAGGAATAAATGCCAAAGGATTAAACACTGGAAACATTAGGAGTAAAATCAATATTTACGCCCCGTTCAATGGTTTTGTAAGTAAGATTTTGGTGAATAACGGGCAATATATCAATCCTGCAGATACCTTATTTGAATTGATTAATCCAACCGGATTACTTCTGGAATTAAAGATTTTTGAGAATGATGTGAATGATATAAAAGTTGGACAGGAAATTTTAGTCTACAATAATCAGAAACCTGATCTGAAATCCAATGCTAAAATTGTAAGCGTAGTTCCAAGTATTGAAAATGGAGGTTCTGCAAAGGCTGTCGCTAAATTATCTTCCATTAATTCCGAATTTGTAAAAGGGATGTACATCAATGCGGAAGTTAATATCAGCAGCCGATACATCCAAGGACTTCCCAATGAAGCCGTGGTTTCCTTTGAAAATAAAAATTATGTCTTTGAAGATCTTGGAAAGGCAAAATATAAAATGATTCCTGTAGTTACCGGAATTTCAGACGATCAGTTTACAGAAATTGTAAAGGCAGATTTTTTAAAGGATAAGAAAATTATACAGAAAGGAGCTTACAGCTTACTGATGATGCTTAAGAACAAAGCAGAGTAGTTTTCCTGACAAATATTTTAAAGCAAAGGTTTTGTTTACTGTAACAGGTAAATAAAACCTTTTTTATTAAATAAGTATTTTCTTGGTTCTATGATTACAGAGAAAAAACGTTTTCCAGCAGAACCTCTTGAAACTATTTTCATTCTTTTTCATTTTTGCAGAATAAAGTGACTTTTAGCATATTTTCAAAATTACAAGTATTATTTAATGCATAATTTATTAAAAAATGATATTTTTAGCAGTGAATAGTTTTTAGGAATTTTTAGTTGCATTAAGTAAAAAACTTTTATTGAAACATAATGACAACTAAACCGTTACACAATTTTCATATTCCCGTAATGGGATTGGCTTATACCATAGACAGCCCGATCCGCGTTGCACAATATGGAATTTCTTCTGTGATTTCCATTATTGATGATGAAATCCTGGAAAAAATGAAAAACTTCTATACCAAGAAGTTTAATCTGGATTATCTGGGTATATCAACAAAAACAGAGGATTACAGAGCCAAAAGGGTTACTGCTTATCTGGACATGGTAGATGATATCGTGAATGAAAAATTCGAATCTTTCAAACAGGAAATCAGTAAAAATAAAGAAGCATTGAAAGACTTTATGACCATGCTTCCCAATACTTCAGATCTGAAAAACAGCCTCCAAAATCTTATCAGCCAAAAAGATAATTGGGGGGACAGCATTAAAAATTTCATAGAGGCCAATTTAATACCGGGAAGTATTGATGTCAATATCATGACAAAAGTTGATAAGGACAACTATAAGAAAAACGAGCAGCTTCCGGTGATGTACAATGATGCTCATGCCTCACTCCGCGGATTTGCCAATAGTAAATTATCTTCCTCCATGGTTCTTTCTGCCGGGATGAATCCTCGTTTATACAGTTATATGGAAGAATTCGATGATTTTTTCCCCAATGAAAATGGGATGTTGAAAAAGAAAATCATTCTTAAGGTGAGTGATTTCCGTTCTGCAATGATCCAGGGGAATTTTCTGGCAAAAAAAGGACTATGGGTTTCAGAATACAGAATAGAGTCGGGATTAAACTGTGGTGGTCATGCTTTCGCTACAGAAGGTATGCTTTTGGGACCTATCATGGAAGAATTCAAGCAGAAAAAAAATGAACTGATACAATCAGCCCACACATTAATGACCAATGCTTTGGAACAAAAAGGCAAGCATCTTGTCTCTAAACCTTTAGAGATGAAAATTACTGTACAGGGCGGTGTGGGAACCTCTGAGGAACACGATTTTTTGCTGGCTACCTATGATGTAGACAGTGTAGGATGGGGGTCGCCCTTTTTACTGGTTCCTGAAGCAACTTCTGTAGACACAGAAACCAGAAATTTACTTTTACAATCTAAAGAACAGGACTTTTACCTGAGTCAGATTTCACCGCTTGGCGTACCATTCAATACCGTAAAAGGAACTTCTAACGAAATATTAAAACATCAGAAAGAAGCAAAAGGGAAACACGGAAGTTCATGCCCAAAGAAGCTCTTAGCATTATCTAAAGAGTTTTCGCAGGAAGGGACATGTACTGCTTCCAAAAAATATCAGGATATCAAATTGGAAGAACTTTATACACAAAAGGAATTCTTATCTGCTGAAGAATTTGATAAAAGGAAATCTGAAATCACAGACAAGGCTTGTCTGTGTGTAGGACTTGTCAATGCTGCCTACATGGAGCAGGGGCTCGAAATCAAAGGCGAAAAACAGGGTGTGGTTATTTGTCCGGGACCGAATATCGCGTTTTTTGATAAAGAGGTTTCTCTTTCGGAAATGGTAAAGCATATTTATGGCAACACCAATATTCTTTCAGATATTCAGCGTCCCAATATGTTCATTAATGAGCTGAAAATGTATGTTGATTATCTGAAAAAAGAAATTACAGATACCTCCATACAGATAACCCATTCTCAATCCAAAAAATGGAATACTTTCAAAAAAAATATGCTTGAAGGGATAGAATATTATCACAATCTTTTTAAAACATCATCATTCTTCAGCCAGAAATTGCAAACCATCGATGATCAGCTTCAAGGGTATAAACTCATACTTACAGCTATTGAAATTCCTCAGGTCAAAAAGTAGGAGTATAATTTAAAGTATCAATTACGTTTATTTTATAATTTTATATTCAGAAAATCATAAAAACAGTCTTTATCTAAAGGCTGTTTTTTGTTTATAGTAAAAGTTAAAAAAACATTCTTGTTATAAAATAAATGAGTAAACACGGGCTTTTCCATTTATAATAACTATAAATCGTATGGTTATTTTAAATCTACATCCGGCTTAATATTCCTTACCTTAGAGGTCAGTTAGTAAAATTATTTTTATGGAAAAAAGAAAAATCAAAAATACCGATTTGGAAATTGCCCCAATTAATTTTGGAGGTAATGTTTTTGGATGGACCCTAGACGAAAAACAATCTTTTGATATACTGGACCAGTTTACAGAAGCCGGATTCAATTTTATAGATACTGCAGATACTTACTCGTGGTGGGTCAACGGAAAAGGCGGACAATCTGAGGAAATTATCGGAAAATGGATGAAAAGCCGTAATAACCGTAAGGATATTGTTTTGGCAACCAAGGTTGGTTCCGAAACAAAGGAACATGGTTTCGATATCAGTAAAAAACATATCCTAAAGTCTGTGGATGAGTCCCTGCAAAGACTACAGACTGATCATATTGATCTTTATTATACCCATTTTGATGATAATGTTACTCCGGTAGAAGAAACCCTTTCTGCATATGACGAAGTCATCAAAGCCGGAAAGGTTCGTTATATTGCAGCATCCAACCTTTCTCCGGAACGTTTAAAAGCCTCATTTGAAGCTTCTGAAAAGAACAACCTGCCGAAATATGTTGCATTGCAGCCTCATTACAACCTATTGGAAAGAGAAGGCTTTGAAAAAAACTATGCTTCATTAGTAGAGCAGTTTGATCTGAGTGTCTTCCCATATTGGTCTCTGGCTGCAGGATTTTTAACCGGAAAATACCGTAATGAGGAAGATCTTGCAAAAAGTGCACGAGGAGAGGGCGTAAGAAAATACTTAAATCCAAAAGGTCTGGAAGTTTTAAATGCATTGGATCAGATAAGTGAAAAATACCATAGCAATCAGGGAACTGTTGCTTTGGCCTGGTTGTTATCAAATCCTTTGATTACAGCCCCAATTGTAAGCGCTACGAGTGCATCGCAGCTTGAAACGCTCTTCAACGCTCCAAAGCTTACCTTAGACCAAGGAGATATTGATTTGCTTAATAAAGTAAGCCAGTAGTTTACAATTATCATTGTTAGATAAAAAAAATCCGTTCAAGACTGAACGGATTTTTTTATAAGTATTCTTTTAACTCATTATTCTGAATATTCTTTCAAAAGCTGTCTATAACTCATTAAAATAGAAGATTTAGAGATAAAGCCAATGAAATCATTATTATCACTTACTACCGGAAGATTCCAGACTCCTGTATCATCAAATGTTTGAAGAATTTCCAGAGGTTTATTTTCTGGATGGAGTATAGCTGGCGGAGCTTTCATCACCTGAATAATGGTTTGTAAAGAATCAATTTCCTTATTGAAGAGATAAGGTCTTATATCATCCAGCGTTAAAACACCCTTTAGTTTTCTATGATCATCTACTATGGCAAAAATATTTTTGTCTCCATTTTTTACCAACTCAAACAGTTCTGTAATAGAAGCATTCTCATTGATTGTCTGTGAATATCGATCAATAAAGTCCTCTGTTCTCAACGCAAATAAAAGGTTCTTGTCATGCTTATTTGTGAATATTTTCCCCTCGTCTGCAAGAGATTTCAATTCTGGAGAAATCGGGGAGAACCATTTAGCAATCAGATAAGATATTACTGAAGCAATCATCAACGGAATAAACAAATCATATCCAAAGCTTGATTCTGCAATCAGGAATATAGCCGTTAAAGGAGCATACAAAACACCACTCATGGCACCGGCCATTCCTACAAGAACAAGATTCGTTACGGGAACATCTGTAAAACCGATATGCTGGCAAATCAGAGCAAATAAATATCCCAGCGTTCCGCCTGCAAAAAGAGAAGGAGCAAAGTTTCCGCCATTTCCGCCACTGAATATGGTGAAAGAAGTAGCAAAAGCTTTTAACAGCAATACCAATACTAAAAATACAATAATCGTCCAATCTCCGATTTCAAAGTATCTGAAAAAACTGTTTTCAATAATGGAGTGGGTATTTCCATTTGTAAAAGCCTTTACCGTTTCATATCCCTCTCCAAACAGAGGTGGAAAAAGAACACAAAGCAGCGAAAGTACAGCGCCTCCAAACATTGCTTTACGCATTCTGGACAACTGAAGCTTTTTTATGAAATGTTCCACTTTTTGAGAAACAATTACAAAATAGCGTGCATATAATCCTGTCACAAGCCCTAAAATAAGGTAATAAGGAACATTCCTATAGTTGAATGCTTCTCTTGTATAAAATCTGAAAAGAACATCCTCCTGAAGTAAAATTCTGGATAAAAGACTTCCACATACGGCGGCAACTACCAAAGGTATAAAATCTGTAAAAACCACTCCGGTCAACAGAATCTCAAAGGCAAACATAATTCCGGCAATAGGAGCATTGAAGGCCGAAGCTATTCCGGCAGTAGCACCTGCAGCAAGCAATAGCGTACGTTCCTTATAATTGAGTCTGTACGTCTGTGCATAATTGGATCCTATCGCAGCTCCCGTAACTGCAATCGGACTTTCCAGACCAGCAGAACCTCCAAGCCCAACGGTAACCGCACTTTGAATCACCTGAGAATACATTTTTACAGAAGCTACAATGCTTGAGTTCTGTGCAATTTCATAGAGAATGGCCCCAATTCCTTTTCTGTCCTGTCCTTTAAATATGGTCAAAACAATCATTGTCGTCAGGACAATTCCTAAAAATGGAAAAACAATGTAGAATAGTATCTGATATTCAAAATGAACTTTATTGGTAATAAAATAATGGATGTTATGAACCAATGTTTTCAATATAACTCCTGCAAGTCCTGCAGTACAACCCACTAGAATTCCAGAAAGTACAAGAAACTGATTACGGCTCAGCCTATTGTTCAGCCAATGCAGAATAAGTTCGTAGCTGCGCGCTTTTTCCAGTCCGTATTTTTGGAAATCTCTTTTAAATTTTAGAAAACTTAGGTACTTTTTTTTGTTGTGAATTTTCACCTGGGAAGAATTTTATACTGACCTCAATTGGATACAGCTGTGTAAATTTATGAAATATCTTTAGAAATATTTGATTTCTTACTTCTAAAAACGAACGGAACGATCTCAAAAAGCCATTAAAATCATCATGAAAAACTCTGTATCAGGAGGAAAGCGCATTATTTCAGAAAATTTAAAATTTCATCAAAATTTAAATATAGATTTATCGCATGAAAATTATTCTAGACTACCTTTGCTTTACGGATAATCCTTGCTAATAATGCGGGGAAGAATCTCTTTAAATACACTGCTACGACTTCCTTGCCACCAATGGCTTTTTGGTTTTTCTTTCTGGCAATGGCAGACAGCATTTTTTTTGCAAAAACGTTCACGGGCATTCCTTTCATGGTAGCATCATCCATCGTTCCTTGTTCTGAACCATCACCGGTAACAGCATGTATAGAAATATTGGTTTGTATAAAACCAGGACAAATGATTGTAACTACAATATTTTTATCATATAATTCTGCTCGCAAAGCATCAAAGAAACCATGTAAGGCATGTTTAGCAGCGGCATATCCACTACGCATAGGAGCACCGAATACTCCCATAAGACTGGAAACTACTGCAATTTGCCCGCCGCCATTTTTTATCATATAGGGTAGAATAGCCTTGGTTAAAGCTACTGTTCCGATAAAATCGATATCCATTAAGTGTTTATCAACTTCAATATCTGTTTCCATTGCAAGAGAGCGTTGGGATAATCCTGCATTATTAATGAGAATATCTATTTTACCAAAGTGTTCAACAGCCTTGGATGCAATATCAGGCATATCCTTATAATTCTTTAAATCTAAAGGAATCACCGCATATTGATTCACCGTAAGGCCTTCACTTTCTGCAATCTCGTATAACTGTTCTTCTTTTCTGGATGAAAGAATAATTTTAGCATTACTTGTTTTGGCTAACTCTTTTACCAAGGCTTTACCAATTCCTGAAGACGCTCCTGTAATCCAGACTACCTTATCGTTATAATAATTGCTCATATTTCCATTTTATAAATTGGTTCAGTATTCCTTTAATCCTGCAATATACTTTCCGGCCTTCATTCCTGAAAAAATGCACCCTCCAAGGAATGTTCCTTCTAAAGCACGGTAACCATGCATTCCGCCACCGCCAAAACCTGAGGCTTCTCCTGCAGCATAAAGCCCATCGATAATACTTTCATCTTCCCTTAATACCTGTCCGTTCAGATTGGTTTTTATTCCGCCCAAGGTTTTTCGGGTTAAAATATTAAGACGGACTGCAATTAAAGGTCCGTTTTCCGGGGAAAGTATTTTATGTGGAGCAGCAACACGTCCGAGTTTATCTCCTAAATAATTTCTGGTATTCCGTATGTAATTAACCTGTGTATCCTTGGAAAATTTGTTATCCAATTCTCGATCTCTTGCTTCGATCTGTGATTTTATTTTTTCATAATTCAATAGATGATCTCCGGAAAGCTCATTCATTTTTTCCACCAGATTTTTCAAATTATCCGATACAATAAAATCTTTACCATGTTCTTTAAAGGCTTCTACAGGCCCAGGCGCCTTTTTACCAAAAATCCTTTTCAAAAAAAGACTATAATCTTTATTGGTGATGTCTGGATTTTGTTCTGAACCTGACAGGGCAAATTCTTTCTTAATAATTTTTTGTGTCAAGATAAACCAAGAATAAGAATATCCTGTATCCTGTATGTATTTCAGGGTTCCTAAGGTATCAAATCCCGGTAGAAAAGGGGCAGGAAGACGATTTCCTTTTGCGTCAAACCACAAGGAAGATGGTCCCGGCAGTATTCGGATTCCGTGGCTGGGCCAGATTGGATCCCAGTTTTGTAATCCTTCTGTATAGTGCCACATTCTATCGCGGTTAATGATGTCTGCCCCTGCATTTTCGGCAATACCAATCATTTTACCATCTACATAGGCAGGCACTCCGCAAACCATATTTTCGGGAGGGTTACCGAGTCTTTCAGGCCAATTCTTTCGTACGAGCTCATGGTTGGCGCCTATTCCTCCTGAGGCAATAATGATGTGAGATGTTGTGTATTCAAACTGTGAAATTATATTTCTATTGGTTTCAACGCCTCTTTCTTTATTATCGCCTTCCAGAATATCTCCTTTAAGGCCTTTTATTTTTCCATTTTCTGTAATCAATTCAGTAACCCGATGCCGGAACTTCATCTGTAACAGTCCTTTTTTCTGAGCTTCATATGCTTTTTCCACAAAGGGTTTTATGACACCAGTTCCGGTTCCCCAACTCACATGAAAACGAGGGACCGAATTTCCGTGACCAGCAGCGGATCCGTCACCACGTTCTGCCCACCCCACCATAAACATCAGCTTGATTCCCAGCTTGGAAATGTATTCATATTTTTCACCAGCAGCAAACTTGAGATAAGCCTCAGCCCACTTACGGGGCCAGTAGTCTTCATGACGGTCAAAGCCTGCGGTGCCTTTCCAGTCCTGTAAGGCAAGTTCATAGGAATCCTTGATTCTCATTCTTCTTTGTTGTGGAGAATTAATCAGAAAAAGACCTCCAAATGACCAAAATGCCTGCCCGCCAATATTCTGTTCGGTTTCCTGATCCAGCAACAGTACTTTTTTTCCTGCATTGGTTATTTCCATCGCAGCAGTGAGCCCTGCCAATCCGGTTCCTATGATTATAGCATCTGGCTGAAATGTTTCTTCCATTTCAAGGGTATTTTTTTAATTAATAATACTTTATATAAATGTATAAAATATTTGTACTTCAATACATAAAACCACAAAGCTGTTTTAACTTTTTTAAGTAAAAATTAAAATACCCAAAATAGATTTATCTTAAATTTTATCTTTGTTAAGGTCATTATCTGAAAAAAATGAAAGAGCTTAAACAATATGCTGCATTTGCAGTCGCAAAAGATGGAACACGCCATAGAATTGATGCCACGTCCATCATCATTCAGCTTGAGGAAGAGGAAATTGAATACCGCCACATCCTGTTTTTCAGGGGAAGTTAACACTAGCAACAGGGTCCGCCATCGAAGGTCGGGAACAGGAAAGAGGATTAGGAACCAGGCTTATTATAGAACCGGGAGCCTCCAATGTAGTCCATATCACTCCGAAAAAGAATATAGATGTTTAAAATATCCAGTCACCATCAGGAAAATACAGCTTATAGCTTTTTACCATCCAACAAATCATTTATATATTTGTGAAAAATAGAAGTATGAAGTATTTGTTTATTATGGTATGCTTTGTCTGCTCAATTTTTGGACAGGCGCAGCAAACACAGAATCCGTGGAAAGAAAGTCAGTTGATGGATCCTGCATTATTGGCTTCCAGAATTGTAAAACACAAAACAAAGGATCTGTTAATCATTTCAGTAGGTCCTGAGGCCATCATTAAGGGTTCTATAGACATTGGCCCGACTCATGAACCTGAAAACCTTGAAAAATTAAAAAATTACCTTAAGGATATTCCTAAAAATAGGGAAGTTGTCATTTACTGCGGATGCTGCCCTTTTGTAAAGTGCCCGAATATTCGACCAGCCTTTAACCTTTTAATGGAAATGGGCTTCAAAAATGCAAAACTTTTGAACCTTCCCAAAAACATCAAAACGGATTGGCTAGATAAAGATTATCCAACAAATGATTAATATGAGAACTCACTTTACAGTATTATTTTTCATCATTTTTTCGGGACTTGTACGGGCCCAAAACAGCAAAATAGAAATTGGGAAGAAAGCTCCTGAAATTACAATGCCCAAGGCAGATGGAAATTCTTTTTCACTTTCAACATTAAAGGGAAAATTGGTCCTTATCGATTTTTGGGCAACCTGGTGTGCCCCCTGTGTAGAAGAACAGCCTGAACTGAAAACGTTGTATGACACCTATGCCGAACAAGTAAAAAGCAATAAGTTTGAAATCCTTGGGGTTTCTTTGGACAAGAATAAAGACAGCTGGCAGAAAGCAATACACCGATTCAATATCAATTGGTTACAGATAAGTGATCTGAAGTTCTGGAAAAGTCCGGTTGCAAAATCCTATGAAGTTGATGAACTCCCTTTTAATGTCATCATTGATGGTGAGGGGACTATCATTGCTAAAAATCTTCACGGTAAAGAATTGGAAGACTTTTTAAAGAAAAGCTTAAGCCAGAATTAGAGTAAAATAATTTTATTTGATATTTTAAGAGCAGTAATGAATTTTACTGCTCTTTTTCTATGACAAAACCTTTCATATACATTTACAAGGAGTTGATATACAATATCTAAAAACTCCTTTTCACACCATGTACTTTCGTTTTATGAAAAAAAACTACTATCTCAGACTAGCATTATCTGTCATTTTGCTGATGCATAGTGTGATTTCTATCTTTAGCGGAGATGTCAATACCTTTGGACTTCAATACCTGAATGCCATCGGATTCAGTCCGGCAGGGCTTTATCTTGCGTGGATTGTCAAATTGATACATCTTGTCTCTGTTCCATTGCTTTGGTTTGATCGATATCTTAAACCTGTAGCCATTGGCAATATGGTGATCTTTATTTTAGGAATTTATTTCGTTCATTGGCAGAACGGATGGTTTGTTGTAGGTGGTGGAACCAACGGTATTGAATTTAACGTTCTGCTGATATTTTGTTTTTTCAATCTTATATTTCCCGAAGTATCATTCTCAGGCAGAAAAAATAATGGTAGTTTGTAGATGAATAGCTAGATTTGGTAGCCTTTATATTTTTATATTTGACTGAACAATATTACTTTACCATCTAAAACCATCATAAGCTTGAAATCAGACCTAAAATCTAAGCTGCGGATTCATTTGCTCTTTTGGATATTGTATTATATACTGGAGGTTTATCTCGACTTTTACTGGTCCAGATATCAGTTTCCAAATTTCCAATGGCAGATAAGACTTCAGAATACCCTCATTCTGGAATTAGGGTATCTTTTGGTTAAAATCCCTCTTGCTTACTCTTTATTATATGTTTATGAGAAAGTATATGCTCATATTTTCTTCAAGTATTTTCTTTCTATTTTTATGGTAATAATAGCTGTTCTGGGACATCGGTTTCTTACTCATTATATTATTTATCCTTATATCTATGGCGTTACAGAAATGTTGGATGGTAAGCAGAAATCAGGATATATCAATGGTTTGGTGGCATTCAATTCATTTATGGATCTTATTTTTATGGTGGGATTGGTATTTGGAATTGAAATTACAAGGCAGAAAAACCTTTTAAAGGACCAGATTTCACAATTGAAATCTGAAAAACTGGATCAGGAACTATCGATGCTCAAGGCTCAGATCAATCCTCATTTTCTGTTTAACACATTGAATAACATCTACGGAATGGCCCTTAAAAAGGCCGATGAAACTCCTGATGTTATTCTTCAGCTGTCAAAGGTCATGCGATACAACATCTATGAAGCTGCAGAAAAAAATATTTCGATTGAAAAGGACATTGAAAACATTAAGGATTTTATACAGATCCAGAAAATACGACACCATCACCTGAGCATCAGTTTACATGAAGATATTGATAACGATTCTCAGAAAATATCACCGCTTATCCTGATTCAATTTATAGAAAATGCTTTTAAACATGGCATTTCTGAAAGTCTGGGTGATGCATTTATCCATATTGACATTCAATTGAAAAATGGAATTCTGACTTATTTTATAGAAAACTCCAAGGAAGAAAGACCACATGAACATTCCACTAAAATAGGCCTGAAAAACATACGCAGACAACTGGAACTGCTTTATCCTAAATATATACTTACTGTAGAAAATAAAAGCGACAGATATATTGTACAACTCATTATAGATTTCAATGATGAATTCAGCTCCTAAAAAATACAACTGCATTATTGTAGAAGACGAACCCATTGCTGCGGAAATTCTGGAAACCTTTATTTCCCGGGATCCAGAACTGAACCTTGTTGGCAAATGTGCTGATGCAGTGTATGCCAACAATCTTCTAAACATTCATGAGGTAGATCTGATGTTTTTAGATCTCCATCTTCCGGTGGTAAAAGGTTTTGATTTTTTACGAAAGCTTAAGAACCCTCCGTTTGTTATTGTAACAACAGCCTATCATCAATATGCAGTAGAAGGATATGAACTGGATATTGCAGACTATCTCCTGAAGCCTATTCCTTATGACAGATTTGTTACCTCGATTGGAAAGTTTAAATACTTAATGGAAGCAGAGGATGCTTTATTGGAAATGGCCGAGCGTGATTATATATTCATCAGCAGCGGTAAAAAGCAGGTTAAGATTATCCTACAGGATATTTTTTATATTGAAAGCTTAAGAGAATACATTAATATTCATACCAAGACAGACACTTTTACGTTCAAAATGCCGATTAGTAAAATAGAGGAGAGCCTAAACCCGAAAATGTTTACCCGTATTCATAAATCCTATATTATATCCAAACCCAAGGTAGAAGAAAAATCGGCCAGTACCGTTCAGATTAAAGGAAAAAAACTACCTATTGGCAGAACCTATAAACCATTTATTGATCTTTAATCTCTCTCTTCACCAATTATAGACCATAGTTCTCCCTTGATAGATAATTTTTCCGTATCTCTATCCATTTACCCAAATTTGAAGTATCATCTTAAGGATTGAAATAGATCTCTTGTGGAAGCAGAGAGACATAATAATCAGGAAAGTATCAAAATATTTTACAGTATAATTTTCCTGCGATGAGATTAAACAATATAAATATAATGAGGTTGGTTTATTATTCCAATGTTGAATAATGTTTTGGCTTAAATCAGTAATGATCTTAAGCCAATTTCTATTTTTAGTAAGCGTACTTTTATATTAAAAAAGCTTGAGTCCAACGATTCCTACTACAATCAGTAATGCAGACAATAGTCTTAAAATACTTGCAGAGTCCTGAAAAAACAGAATACCAACCGCCAAAGTTCCTACTGCACCTATTCCTGTCCAGACGGCATAGGCTGTTCCAATAGGAATGCTTTTCTGAGCATACCAGAGAAATCCGCCACTCACCGTCATACATACTATCGAAAATATGATCCAGTTCCATTTACTATTTTCCGGTTGCTGAGAGAGTTTAAGACCCAATGGCCATCCGATTTCAAAAATTCCTGCAATGATTAATGCAATCCAGTTCATAATATTTATTTTAATGATATTCAGAATGAAAATCTAGTGTATGAAGAATATCGTTACGTTTAAATGATTCTCTACAATAGAATAATTCAACTACATTATTGTTGCGAAATTACCGTTATCTATTCATATTCAGCAGAGTAAATCACGTGACACGGTAAAAATAACTGGTGAAACGTAGGATACCTACCGTGAAACGATGGACATTTTGATATCAAATCCAGGTTTAAATATCATTGAATATTAATACCTTTAAGCAGTAAAAAAATAAGTGCGGATCTATTGTATTTAATTCATTTCAGCTATGCTAACAGATATCATTACTCCCCATCTCAATGTTATTTTTTGTGGAATTAATCCCGGTTTAAAATCATCAAATGATGGTCATCATTTTTCAGGAAAGAGCAACCGTTTTTGGAAAGTTCTTCATCAGTCAGGTTTTACTCATTACGAAATTGAGCCTGTGAACGATACTTCTATTCTGGATTTTGGGTATGGATTAACAACCGCTGTAACAAGAGCAACTTCTCGTGCTGACGAACTTTCGAAAGAAGAGTTTGATGATGCACTTGAAAGTTTCACCAACAAAATATTGGAATTCCAACCTAAATATGTAGCTTTTCTTGGTAAAGCTGCTTACAAGGCTTTTTCTAAAAAAAAAGAGATCCAATGGGGACAACAGCCGGAGGGTTTTTGTGGAGCTAAAGTATGGGTTTTACCCAATACCAGTGGGTTAAATCGCGGATTTTCTCTTGATCAACTTGTCACTTATTACAAAGAATTTTATCAAACAATTCATGAATCGTGATATTTATATTTTATTGGGCTTACTCACGTATTTATTTCCTTTCACAAAAAATCGCCAGGGTAACAGAGCATCTTCCTGTGCATAAGCAACCCCTATACGAGGTCCTGCCATGATTTCGTCTGGATGATAAAAAATGCCATGATCTTCAATCCAGATTTCAGTTCCTGCCAGATCTTTTTTGTTAAAAGAACGATCAATTCCCAAAGCTTTTGCAGCAGATCCGGGCCCTGAGGAAATAGCAGCTTTGCAAGCAGGCATATTTCTCCTTAATTCCATGAGTTCCTTACCAATCAAGGGTTCAATAGCCCTCACCAATACAGCATGTGGATCATCTTCAACAGAGGTTACAATATTGAACAGGTGATGAATCCCATAGCATAAATATACATAAGAAACTCCACCATGGTGATATAACGTCTCCGTTCGGTCTGTTCGCCTGCCCCCATAGGCATGAGATGCTTTATCCTTTACTCCAAAATAAGCTTCTGTTTCTACAACAACACCTGCGGTAATATGGCTGTCAACTTCTGTAAACAATACTTTGCCCAGCAGATCCTGAGCCATAAAAAGTACATCCTGATTGGAATAGTAGGAAAGGGGTAGTTTCACATGAATGATTTTAGTGATGCTGAATCAAAATTAAGGATAATAATTGTTTTTTGAATAGGAAATATACTTGATAATACCATAAAACAAAGCCTCATATTTTATTATGAGGCTTTGTTTTATCTTTCTTCCAAAGGAAAATGTTGTATTTAAGCTAAATGTTCTGCTCTATAATTTTCAATTTCATCAACCGTTTTGATTAATCCATTCCCCAAAAGCCTGTAACCATCATTGGTAATCAGGAAATCATCTTCTATACGTATTCCTCCAAAATCACGGTATTCATTTACTTTATCATAATTAATGAAATCAGCATTTTTATTTTCTGACTGCCAAATATCGATCAGTTCAGGGATCATATAAATACCTGGTTCTACCGTTACTACAAATCCTGATTCCAAAGCTTTTCCTAAACGTAAAGATTTAAGTCCAAACGTTTTGGTATCCTTTGGCTCCTCTTCGGTATAGCCAACATATTGTTCACCAAGATCTTCCATATCATGTACATCAAGCCCCATTTGGTGCCCTAATCCACATTGGAAGAATAGGGTATGTGCATGGTTATGTACTGCTTCCTCAGGATTACCTTTCATCAATCCTAAATCAATAAGTCCCTCTACCAGATGCTGGGATGCTTTCAGGTGAATATCTTTAAATTGCATTTCGGGTTTTAGAAGCTGTTGTGCCTTATTAAAAGCATTCAGAACCACTTCATACATTTCTTTTTGTTTAGTACTAAAAGAGGTACTTACAGGAAATGTTCTGGTTAGATCTCCTGCGTATCCCATTGCTGTTTCAGCTCCGGAATCATTAAGAAAAAGATCTCCATCTTTCAAAGTATTGAGACGGTAATGGTTGTGAAGGATACCTCCATGTATGGTAACGATCGGAGGATAAGACATCTGGCACTCTTTATTAGCAGCAAGGTATTGAATGGCATTTGCTATTTCATATTCTTTAATACCGGGTTTTGCTATACGCATTGCCAAAAGGTGCATTTCATTGGATACATTTACTGCCTGTTCTATCTGTACTATCTCCTGAGCTTCTTTTACAGATCTTTGCTTTACAATAGCCTTAATCATCTCTACAGAAGGTTGAAGGTCGGCTATTTTAGCCCCCAGAAGGTCGGCCAATATAATTTTATTTGAAGACTGGTAGGGTGGAAGGTAATGTATCTTTCTCCCTGATGTTATTGCTTTTAAAATATATTGAGAAAGTTCTGCATAGGGTAAGGTTTCCTGTACTCCGGACTTCAAACATTTCTCTTTCAAGGTTTCCTGTCTGCCCATCCATACGATGTCATCTATACTCAGTTCATCTCCGAAAACAATGTGCTTATTTTCATCAATATCTATAATAGCTGCAATTTTGGGCTCCTGAACTCCCCAATAATATAAGTAGGTACTGTCTTGGCGGAAATAATAAGGATTATGCTCAAAATTTACAGGATTCTCTATATTTCCTAAAAACAATAAAATTCCATTAGCCACATTATTTTGTAATACGGCTCTTCTGTCTTGATAGGTTTGTGCTGAAAACATATATTATGAATACTTTTTATTTTAAAAGCTTAAAGTTACAATTTTGTACTGTTTGTACCCTTCATTATTTCCGATCTATTGAAAAAAGAATTATGCTTAATTCTTCTGGAACTTAAAAGATCGAAACTGGTGAACAGTATGGCAGCTTTGAAAGCAGACATATTTCTTCTTAACCTCATGAATTCTTTATCCATCAATTGGTAGACTGTATTATCACAGGTTTTACAGCGATTTTTAATTTATTTATGTACCTTTATTCTATTACTATAACATCACATTTATTTCCATGCATTATAAAGACGATACCATCATCATCCGCGAATTTACGCCTCAAGAGTTTTCCTTGTTTCTTGCCCTTTTTGATAACATAAATGTTACCCGCTACCTGCCCTATAAAACACCCGAAGAATACAGAGAGATGTTTGAAAAAGCATTAGCAGATTATAAAGAAGGGGAATTAAGCAGATGGGGAATATTTGATGCTCAGAATAATAATTTTGTTGGAATGTGTCTGGCCAGAGTTTTTCTTGATAATCCTGATCAAACAGAAATAGGATATACTTTAGATGAGAATTACTGGGGCAAAGGAATTGGAACTAAGGTTTGCAAAGCACTCACCCAACATTCCCTTTCTTTAAATGAAAAGAAAGACGTCGTTGCTGTAACAGATCTTGATAATATTGGTTCCCAAAAAGTTCTGATGAAGAGCGGATTTAACAGAATTGAAAACCTGGTAAGGGAAAACTCAGAATTAGCATATTTTTTATTTTCAAAAAATGAAATTTAAAACAATAAATAAAGGGTGCTGAAAAAGCAAGAATAACAATTCAGCTTTCTCAGCACTCTTCCTATAATTACTTTCTATCTATGGAAAAATATTATCCGTAATTCTTCTGGGTAGAATCTAAAACATTTCATTAATCAGATAATTTGTTATAACTTGCGTACATTATGATGTCCAAACGTTGCAAATATGCGCTAAAAGCCATGGTCAGGTTAGCAAGAAATTACAATCAAGGCTTTCTGCCCACTTCTATTATTGCACAGGATGAAAACATCCCCAAAAAATTTTTAGAGCAAATTCTTCTGGAGCTTAAAAGAGCCAAACTTGTCAATAGCAAGCAAGGTAAGGTAGGCGGATATTATCTGTTAAAATCTCCGGATGACGTTTCATTGGCTGACATTTACCGCATTTTCGACGGACCTATCGCCTTAACTCCCTGCGTATCCTTAAACTTCTATGAAGCGTGTGATGATTGTGTAGATGAAGCAACATGTTATCTTAGAAATGAACTTATTATTGTCCGTGAAAAAACCAGACAAAGCATGATGGAGGCCACTCTGACTACGTTTATAAACAAAAAATAATTTTTTTTATTTAAATTCTACTAATTTGATAGGAGTTATAGAATTTTATATATATTTGCAAGAACAAATTTCAAATGGAAATGGAAAATAGTCTGAAAAATGAATTTGAAAATCTTAAGGAAGAGCTTACAGAGGGATCTTTTCAAACCAACTTTTTACAAGTACTGGTGGAAAGGTTTCCGAACGAAGTCATCTTTTCAACCAGCTTCAGCTATGAAGACCAGGTAATCACTCATCTGATAAAGAATCTGAACGTAGATATTTTCACATTGGATACCGGAAGACTTTTTGAGCAGACCTATGAAACATGGGCTTCTACGAAGGCATTCTTTAAAAAGGATATTAAAGCCTATTATCCTGACACTGAAGAACTGAAAAAGTTTGTAGCAGAAAATGGGCCCAATTCCTTTTATCAATCTGTGGAGCAGAGGAAAGCATGCTGTACAATCCGTAAAGTACATCCTTTGAAATCTGCGTTAAAAGGATACAAGGTATGGATAACGGGATTAAGATCAGAACATTCTTCAAACCGGCAGAATATGCCCTCATTAGAATGGGATGAAGATAACAGGATCATTAAGTATCATCCCCTTCTTCACTGGAGTACAGCGCAGGTAACGGACTATGTTAAAGACAATCATCTACCTTACAATTATCTGCACAAAAAAGGATTTGTAAGCATTGGATGTGAACCTTGTACAAGAGCCATTAAAGAAGGAGAAGATTTCAGAGCAGGCCGCTGGTGGTGGGAAGATGCCAATAAAAAGGAATGTGGCCTACATATTCATCAATAAAAAATATAAAATATGTCAACATATCATTTAAACTATCTGGATCAGTTGGAAGCTGAATCTATTTACATTTTAAGGGAAGTTGCAGGGCAGTTTGAACGTCCGGCGCTTTTATTTAGTGGAGGAAAAGACAGTATTGTGCTTGCTCATCTGGCTTCAAAGGCATTTCGCTATGGGAAAATACCTTTTACGTTTGTTCATGTAGATACAGGACATAATTTCCCTGAAGTATTAAATTTCCGGGATCAGCTTGTCAATCAGTTAGATGTTAATCTTGTGGTACGTAAAGTGGAAGATACAATAGAAAAGAAAGGCTTAACTGAGCCTAAGGGCAAATTTCCCAGCAGAAACTGGCTGCAGACCTATACACTACTTGATACCATAGAAGAATTTGAATTTGATGCCTGCATTGGCGGAGCACGTAGGGATGAAGAAAAAGCCCGTGCCAAGGAACGAATTTTCTCGGTAAGAGATGAATTTGGACAATGGGATCCCAAACTTCAACGTCCTGAATTGTGGAGTATTTTCAATGGAAAAATCCAGAAAGGCGAAAATGTACGGGTCTTCCCAATCAGTAACTGGACAGAACTTGATATCTGGAACTACATTCGAAGAGAAAAAATTGATCTGCCTTCTATTTACTTTTCGCACGACAGAGAAGTGGTAGACCTTAACGGACAATGGATTGCCAACTCTCATCATGCTTCCCTGGAAACAGATGATATAATAGCAGTAAAAAAGATAAGATATCGTACCGTAGGAGATATGACATGCACTGCAGCAGTAGAATCTAAAGCAACAACGATAGATGCTGTTATTGAAGAGATTGTAGCCACCCGAATTTCTGAACGTGGAGAAACCCGAATTGATGACCGCGTTACAGAAGCAGCCATGGAGGACCGCAAAAAAGGAGGTTATTTCTAGATAAGCAATCAGTAACAGGAATAACAGTTCTTTGTTTATTAAACTCACTCATTACTCATAATTAAAACGGATGGATATTCTAAGATTTATAACAGCAGGAAGCGTAGATGATGGTAAAAGTACCCTTATCGGAAGACTGCTATACGATAGCAAAAGTATTTTACAGGACCAGTTGGAAGTCCTTGAAAAACATTCTAAAAACAAAAATGATGACGGGGTAGATCTTGCTCTGCTAACGGACGGACTTCGTGCTGAACGGGAACAGGGGATCACCATAGATGTTGCTTACAGATATTTTTCAACTTCAAAAAGAAAATTTATTATTGCCGATGCTCCGGGCCATGTACAATATACCCGTAACATGATCACAGGTGCTTCAAACTCTGATCTGATGGTCATCCTGATCGATGCCAGAAAAGGCGTCATTGAACAAACAAGAAGACACTCCATTATAGCCTCACTACTGAAACTGAAGAAAGTAGCCGTAGCCATTAATAAAATGGACATGGTAGATTATTCACAGGAAGTATTTGAAAGCATAAAAGAAGAGTATTCAAAAATTGCTGAAAGCCTCGGATTACATGAGGTAAGTTATTTTCCGATCTCTGCCCTTAAAGGAGACAATATTGTTTCCGTATCCTCTCATACAGACTGGTATCAGGGAGATTCTCTTTTGGAATATCTGGAAGAAGTGACATTGAATGAAGAATTGAATAACGGCAGCCGCTTTCAGGTTCAGTATGTGATTCGGCCTCAAACTGAAGAGCTGCATGACTACAGAGGATATGCAGGACAGGTATTAAGCGGAAAATTCCAAAAAGGAGATAAGATCCATATACTTCCGGCAGGGATTACAAGTGAAATTGCTAAGATTGAGATCAATGGAGTTGAAACAGAAGAGGCATTCGAGGGACAACCTGTTGTTATTCATGTGACCGATGATCTGGATATCAGCAGAGGTGATATTTTTGCCACCGAAGAACAGCTTCCCGTTGTAGAAAAAGATCTGGAAGTTCTGCTATGCTGGCTTGATCAAAAATCATTGCAACCCGGAAATAAGTATCTATTACAGCAAAACAGCAGAGTGGTAAAAGCTGTAGTAAAGGAAGTAGATTACAAGATTGATGTCAACACTCTTACACAAGAAAAAGCCAGTGACGATATCAGACTCAATGAAGTGGTAAAAGTGACCATAAGAACTGCGCAACCGTTGGTGTACGATAGTTTTATCAATAACAAAAGAACAGGTTCTGCAATTTTAGTAGATGAAACCTCTCATTCTACTGTTGCAGCCTGTATAATTCAGTAAAAAATGCTAGTTTCAAATCATTTAATTGAAAGAATTCATCAAAGTAAGCAAAATAAAACTCATGGATTCTTTGACAGAGCAAGAGTAAAGGTTTTTGTAACAGATTTGTATAAAATATTGTTTCTTCCTCAGCAAGACAATACAAGGGATCAATTGAAGCAGGATTTTGCAAAACTACAGGATCATCTTTTCAACCTGATCTATACAATAACTGGAGATAGAGACCTTACCGAAGTACAGGTGACAGCTTTTTTTGAAGCCCTTCCCCAAATATATGATCATCTTCATCAGGATGCACAAGCTATCCTGGAATTTGATCCGGCAGCAGGCTCTTTAGAAGAAATCCACCTTGCTTATCCCGGATATTTTGCGACCTACGTATATCGTATTTCGCATCAGATTTGGAATCAGGAAGTTCCGGTTTTACCCCGCGTAATTTCAGAATATGCACACAGCAAAACAGGAATAGATATACATCCGGGAGCAGTCATTGGAGAATATTTTTTCATCGACCACGGAACCGGAATTGTCATTGGAGAAACAACCGTCATTGGCAATCATGTCAAAATATATCAGGGAGTCACTTTAGGAGCCTTGAATGTTTCTAAAGAAAAAGCCAATCAAAAAAGGCATCCCAATATTGAGGACCATGTTATTATTTATTCCGGAGCCACCATTTTGGGCGGGAATACAACAATAGGCACAGAAAGCATTATCGGAGGAAATGTATGGATTACACAGGACGTTCCTCCCCATTCTCTGGTCTATCATAAAAGTGAAATAAAAATAAAGGATAACAGTTCATTACCAGAATCTTTAACCTTTGTCATATAAAAACAGAAAAAACAAAAAATTGTATTGGTATGAAATTTCAGAATACACTAGAAACGATTGGAAATACACCAGTCGTAAAAATCAATAAGCTATTCAATTCAGATCATGAAGTCTGGATCAAACTGGAAAAAAGCAATCCTGGCGGAAGTATTAAAGACAGAATTGCTCTGGCCATGATTGAAGATGCAGAAGCTAAAGGACTACTTAATAAAGACAGCGTCATTATAGAGCCTACCAGTGGAAATACAGGAATAGGACTGGCATTGGTAGCTGCTGTAAAAGGATATAAGCTTATTCTGGTAATGCCGGATAGCATGAGCATAGAACGCCGTAAAATCATGGAAGCTTACGGTGCTGAATTTGTACTTACTCCAAGAGAAAAAGGAATGAAGGGGGCCATCGAAAAAGCCAATGAACTGGCACAGGAAACACCCAACTCATGGATCCCGAAGCAGTTTGACAATCCTGCCAATGTTCAGGTACATACCCAAACCACAGCACAGGAAATCCTACAGGACTTTCCGGACGGTCTGGATTACATCATTACAGGTGTAGGAACCGGCGGTCATATCACCGGAATTGCACAGGTAGTAAAGGAAAAATATCCCAACACTAAAGTAATTGCTGTAGAGCCTGAACTATCTCCGGTACTAAGTGGAGGAAGCCCTGCACCACATCCATTACAAGGTCTGGGAGCCGGATTCGTTCCATCCATTTTGGATATTACTCTTCTGGACGGTGTCATCACAGTAGGAAAAGAGGAAGCGTATGAATATGCGCTGAACGCAGCAAAAAAAGAAGGTCTTTTTGTAGGAATCTCTACAGGAGCGGCTTTGGCTGCCATCGCAAAACATTTGCCGGAAATAGAATCCGGAGCTAAAATTCTCACCATCAATTACGATACCGGCGAAAGGTATCTTTCCATTGAGGGACTCTTCTAAATCCTTTAATTAACACCGACTTCAATGAATACAAATATAAAATCACCTAAGGTTTACCTTATCGGTGCAGGGCCCGGCAACCCTGATTTGATCACAGTAAAAGCCGTAAAAGCCATCGCCAAGGCAGATGTTGTTTTATCTGACCGCTTGGTAAGTCCTGAAATTTTAGAGACCTATGTCAATAAAAATACGGAAATCATCTACGTAGGTAAAGAATGCTGCAAAAATGCATCAACTCCTCAATCTCTTATCAATACTTTAATGGTGGACTATGCCCTTCAGAATAAAACAGTGGTAAGGCTTAAGGGCGGGGATGTTTCCATCTTTTCCAATGTTTTGGATGAGCTACAGGCGTTGAAGCAAAACCATATCCCATACGAGATTATTCCCGGAATTACAGCCGCATTGGGTGCCGCTGCTTATGCCGGAATGCCTTTAACAGCCAGAGGATATGCTACATCAGTACGTTTTCTCACTTATTATAAATCTGAGATCCTTACGGATGAATATTGGAAGGAACTCGCCATTACTAATGATACCCTTGTATTCTATATGTCTAAAGGGAACCTTACTGAACTTGTAGAAAAATTTATTGCATTAGAAGTTTCAAAAGAGAAAAAAATTGCAGTAATCGAGCAGGCTACAACTCCTTTTCAAAAGGTATATACAGCTTCTTTTGATGATTTTGGAAAAACTCTGGGTGATAAAAACTTTGCATCGCCATCATTAGTCATCATAGGCAAAATAGTGAACCTGCACGAAGAGTTCTCCTGGCTTGAAAATGCAGAGCAGGAAGGTCTTTATTTTAAATCGGTAGAAAACGGAAGTCTCATCCCAAAAACTCAAAATTTCTTCGAATATGCTGTCTGAAACGAAATTAAACACACTGAAACAAATTTCCAGTGATTTTTCCAGAGATGAATCCATCTGGGCAAGCGGATATCTGGCAGGTCTTGCCGGAGCGCCTCTTACTGCAGTACAACCACCGTTGCAAGCAGGTTTTACAGAACAAAATACAGTTAGGAAAATTACACTTGCCTACGGAACAGAAACCGGAAACAGTAAAAAATTGGCAACAGTACTGGCAGGAATCATTAAGAAAAAAGGAGTTCAGGTTAAATTGACCGATCTCTCTCAATACAAACCCAAAGATCTTACAAAAGAAAAATTTTTCTTTGTCGTGATCAGTACACAGGGCGAAGGAGATCCTCCAATTCTTGCCAAGAAATTCTATGATTATATCTATGAAAATGAAATCAATCTCACCCATCTTAAATTTGGAGTTTTGGCTTTGGGAGACAGCAGTTATCCTCTCTTTTGCAAAACAGGAGAAGATGTAGATGCCCGCTTTGAAATTCTGGGGGCTCAGCGAATCATTCCATTAAAAAAATGTGATATTGATTACGAACAGGATGCGGAAAGCTGGATAGAACATGTTTTTGAAAGTATTCATAAAAACTCAACAGACCGTATCAAAAACATACCAGCACAAAAGGCTTCAACAGGAAGAAAAAAATATCTGGGGAAAATATCAACCATCATTAACCTCAATGATATTACCTCTGAAAAAGAGACTTACCATATAGAAATAGAAACAGAAGAAGACCTAGCTTATCAACCCGGTGCAGCCCTAGGGATTATTCCGTTCAATTCCAAAACAGTTGTTGATGAAATTATTGCATTAACGGGAATTGATTCCAATAAAAAGATTGAAACTTCAAAAGTTACAGATACCGTAGAAGAGTTATTGCATAAGCATCTTAATATTAGCTATTTGCTAAAAACCGTGGTAATCCAATATGCAAAGATTACGGGTCATTCTATTCCGGAAGTTCGTTTAAGTCTTCTCGATCTGCTTAGAATTTATCCCGTGAAAAATGCGGAGGAATTTGAAGAAGTTATCCAGAGCCTTACAGGTCAGGCGCCTCGTCTGTACTCCATATCATCTTCTCTGGAAGCTCATGGTGAAAATGAAGTACATATCACCGTAGCAAAATCAGAATTCTTCATAGATCATCAGAAACATAATGGCTTATGCAGTGGGTTTCTCAGCGAATTCAGTGAGGAGCAAGATATTGAGTTCTACATTCAGGATGCAGGGCATTTCAAATTGCCGGAACCTGATAAGGATATCATCATGATTGGGCCGGGAACCGGAATTGCCCCTTTCAGATCTTTTCTTTGGGAGCGTGATGCCATTGGAGCAGAAGGGAAAAACTGGCTCTTTTTTGGAGACAGGAACTTTGTATCAGATTTTATCTATCAATCTGAGCTTCAGGATTTTCTTAAAACCGGCAGTCTGACTCATTTGGATCTTGCTTTTTCAAGAGATACTGAAGAGAAAATATATGTTCAGCACAAACTGGAACAAAAAGCACAGGAAGTCTTTTACTGGCTTGAGGGAGGAGCATCAGTGTATGTATGCGGTACCAAAGATCCTATGAGTAAGGATGTTGAAAACACTCTTTTAAATATTATTCAGCATCAGGGAAAACGAAGCAAGGAAGAAGCTCTTCATTACTTAGAGGAAATGGAGCTTAGCGGCCGATATGCCAAAGATGTTTATTAAAAAGACCAGTCGTAACATTAAAAAAACAATTATGAGCAATAAAGATAACCTTTCCCCTGTAGAAAGGATTAAAACCCAAAGTAACGGACTCAGGGGTACATTAAAAGACAGCCTCGCAGACGACTTCACAGGAGCCATAAGAGAAGATGACCAAACCCTGATCAAGTTTCACGGAATGTATCAGCAGGACGACAGGGACAGGAGAGAAGAACGTGTCTCCAAAAAACTGGAATGGCTGTATTCCTATATGATCAGGCTTAGGCTTCCCGGCGGATTTTTAACCTCAGATCAATGGATCGGAGTGAATGAAATTGCCCAGGACCATTCTACAGGAACCATAAAAATAACAACAAGACAGACGCTTCAGCTGCATGGTATTTTAAAGTCCCATTTAAAGCCAACCATTCAGAACTTTAATCTAAATCATCTTGACTCTATTGCGGCCTGTGGTGATGTGAACAGAAATGTTACCTGTACAGCAAACCCATCAGAATCTCCTTTACATCAGCAAACCTATGAACTGGCAGGTAAAATAAGTGAAATGTGTCTCCCTAAAACACAATCTTATTATGATATCTGGATTGATGATGAACTGATTGTTGACAGAAAAGCAGAAGAAGACCCTTTGTATCAGGACAGATATCTTCCCCGAAAACTGAAGATTGGTATTGCGGTTCCTCCCAATAATGATGTAGATGTATTTATCAATGATATTGCCCTGATTGCCATTATTGAGAATAATCAGATTGCAGGCTATAATATTGCTGCCGGAGGAGGGCTGGGAGCTACCCACGGAAATGAAGCCACCTATGCACGCCTTGCTTCTGTACTTGGATTTGTAGATTCCGAAGAAAAGGCCCTACAGGCAGTATACGAGATCATAACAGTACAACGCGATTTCGGAAACAGAAGTGATAGAAAACTTTCAAGATTAAAATATACCATTGATAAGCTTGGAATAGATCAGTACAGAACCGAAGTAGAGAAAAGAACCGGATTTAGCTTTGAGCCTGCCAGAGTATTTAAGTTTGAACAGAGAAAAGACCGCTATGGCTGGACACAAAATCATGAGGGAAAATGGTTTTATACATTGTTTGTAGAGCATGGAAGAGTATTGGATATCGAAGAATATCCTTTAAAATCAGGATTATTAAAGATTGCCCAAACCGTTGAAGCCAACTTCAGGTTTACCTGTAACCAAAACCTGATCCTTGCAGATATCAACGAAGACGATAAAGCAAAAGTGGAAAGCCTGTTACAGGAATATGGAATTTCAGAGTACACAGAAAAAGCAAGTGCCCTGCGTAAGAATTCTGTTGCCTGTGTTGCTTTAAATACATGTTCATTGGCTTTAGCAGAAGCACAGCGTTATTTACCGTCATTGGTAACCAAAATAGAACCCATTCTTGAAAAACATGGCCTTTTACAGGATGATATTACCATTAGAATGACCGGATGCCCCAATGGATGTGGTAGATCTCCCAATGCTGAAATTGGATTTGTAGGAACAGCCTACGGTAAATACAACCTCCATATTGGTGGAGACAGGCTGGGAATGCGATTGAATACAAAATTCAGGGAAAATATTGGTGAAGAGGAAATTCTGACTACTCTTGACGAACTTTTCGGAATTTATGTACAGAAAAGACTTACAGAAGAAACATTTGGTGATTTTTCATACCGCTACTTAAAAACTTTAAACTGAATATATGACAAGCCTTTTTTATGATCTGAAAAAACTAAAAAAACAGCAATCTCTTCTTTTAATTTTAAGTGAACGAATGTGTATGTGTTGTTGATTCTTAAACAATGACAACATATAAGCTGTTTCAACTTATTTCAACCATAATTTAACTTTTGCAGGATACTCAGAACCCTTTCATCAAGAGGGGGCATCCTCGGTACTCCAATTGGGATATCAGGTTCCATAGGACTTAAGATAAAGTATCTCACTTAGAATACCTAAAGTGTTAAAAAACTTTTGTCCCTTTTATGGTTAAAGATAAGCGATGTCATTATTCTTCAAAGACATCAAGGTTCAAACAGCTTCATTCTTAACTTAAAAAATGAAGAAAAATGAAAAACAAAAAACATGGATATTTTCTGCCTAAAACAGGGCTTATATTAATTACATTTTTATTTTGCAATCTAGCAGAGGCACAGCAGCTTATAGAAGTAAGCGGAATTATTAAAAATACAGAAACCCAAAAAGGAATTGATGCTGTAAAGGTACAGATTGAAAATACACAGGATACCGTTTCCACCGATCAACTTGGAAACTTTAAGATAAGAACAAGGGTTACCATTCCATTCCGATTGGCTATCAATAAAGATGGTTTTTCCCATCAAACAGTGGAAATACTTTCTCTTTCCAATAAACTAACCATTGGGCTTAATCCACAAAACACTATTATTGATGATGTGGTGATCTCTGCTTCACGTGTTCCGGAAAAAGTATTAAGATCTCCGATTGCCATTGAAAAAATTGATATCAAAACAATCAGGGAAAGTCCGGCAGCTTCTTTTTATGAGACCTTGGAAAACGTAAAAGGATTACAGTTGCTTACCTCCAGCCTTACCCTGAAAATTCCTAATTCCAGAGGATTTAATTCTCCCAATAACTTCCGGTTTATGCAGCTGGTGGATGGGGTAGATGTACAATCTGCAACATTAGGTGTTCCTTTGGGAAATGCAATTGGTCCTACAGAATTGGATATTCAGTCTATGGAAGTTACGCCGGGAGCTGCTTCCGCGTTGTATGGGATGAACGCCATCAATGGGTTGGCCAGTCTCCAGACGAAAGATCCATTTACCTCTCAGGGATTAAGTGTATACTTTCGGGGCGGGGTTAATCATGTAGACAATTTCAATCATAAAATAAGTTCTCTGGGAGAGAGTGCCATCAGATTTGCAAAAGCATTCAATAAAAATTTTGCCATCAAGGTAAACGCTTCTTACTTTAGTGGAACAGACTGGATTTCAGACAACCATACAGATCAGAATCCTAATTCGTTCATCACTGCCAACCCCAATTTTTCACTAGCCAATAATCCCTCAGAAGATCTTTGGAACAAATACGGTGATGAAAGAAATAACCGCGTTGCCGTAAAAGTGGATTACAATGGAAAGCCGACAACATTCAATGTTTCGAGATCCGGATATTTTGAAAAAGATTTGGTAAGCCCGGAAGTAAAGAATATAAAATTCGATGCCGGATTATATTATCGTTTTGGCGACCAGTGGAAAGCATCCTATGTTTACCGATATGGTTTGCTGGACGGGACCTTTCAAAGAGGAAATAAAATTCGTTTACAAAATGCTACCGTTCAAAACCATAAGGTAGAACTTACCGGCAAAGAACTTACTTTCAGGGCCTATGTTTCCATAGAAAATACAGGAGATTCTTATAACCTGAAACCTTTGGCAGATAATCTTGATCTAACGAACCTTTCAAATAACAACTGGAAGAATATTTTCCAGACAACATTACAAAATAACATCAATGCCGGAAGAGGTCTTAACGAAGCTTTTATTCTTGCCCGACAGGAAGCAGACAAAAATAGAGTAGTACCCGGAACCTCTGCTTTTGAACAATTAAAAAACACCATTATTGGAATTAATAACTGGGACTCTGCCAACGCAGGAATTGCCGGAGCTCCGGCAACAGGAGGTGCCAAACTTGAACAGAAATCCCGTTTTTATCAGGGAGAACTTACGTATGATCTCAGCAGATTTGTAAAAATATTCAATCTTCTTGCCGGTATAGATTACCGTTTGTACAGCATAACACCTGACGGAAATAATTTTGTAGACTTCAACAGACCTGTTACAGAAAGAAATATCCCTTTATCTAACGGAACATTTGGTAAGGATGTTATTTATCAAAAGTACGGTGCCTTTGCTCAGATTACCAAGCTTTTCTTTGATGATAAGTTAAAACTTAATGCAGCTTTACGCATCGACAGAAATCCGGAGTTTGAAGCCAAGCTTAATCCAAGAATCAGCATTGTATATTCTCCCGTTAATCAACATAATTTCAGGGCATCCTTTCAAAATGGATACCGATTTCCATCCTTGTTTGAAGCCCTTTCCTTTGTCAATAACGGAAATGTAAGAAGAGTAGGAGGACTCTCTAAAGTAAATGACGGATTAGGGTATTTGGAAAATTCCTACACACTGGCATCCATAGATAGGTTTACTTCTGCAGTAAATGCCGATGTAGACGGAGGAAAAAGCCAAAGCCAGGCCGCTCAGGACAATCAACAACTTTTAACTGTTGCCAATCTCCAAAAATTGCAACCGGAAAAAATCAATTCCTTTGAAGTAGGCTATAAATCTGTTTTCTTTAATAATAAACTGGTATTGGATTGGGATTTTTACTACAACATCTATGAAGGATTTCTTGGGCAGGTAGAAGTCGCTGTTCCTAAAAACAGTCAGGTGGGAAGCAATACGGCTATCCTCGCCATGCTTGACCGAAGCAAACAAGACCGATACAGAGTATATACAAATAGTAATAATAGGTACAAAAGTTACGGAACTTCACTAGGCATCCGATATAATGTCGTTCGAAATTATAACGTTAATGCTAATGTATCTTATAATGATCTTGCCTCCAACAATACTTCAGACTTGTTTATTACCGCATTCAATACCCCGAAATGGATGGTGAATGTAAGTGTAGGGAATAGGGAAATCATCAGAAATATAGGATTTACGATTGTAGCAAGATGGCAGAGCAATTTTGCTTGGGAAAGCCCCTTAGCTTCAGGAGATATTCCCGCTTATTATACCATTGATGCACAAGCTACCTGGAAGCTTCCTGAAATACACGCCAATATAAAAATTGGGGCAACCAATTTACTGAACAGACGTTACTTCCAATATGCAGCTGGACCTGAAATTGGAGGTTTATATTATCTCGCTTTTACGTATGATTTAAAACTGTAATCAAGATGAGTAATTCTTTATATCCCGTATTTTTAAAGCTAGAAAAATTATCATTGCTGATCATCGGTGGAGGGAAAATTGCCCTCGAAAAGCTAGAATCTGTACTTGGTAATTCTCCCGAAACTTCCATCAGGCTGGTCGCCAGTGAAATTATTCCTGAAGTAAGGTCCCTACAGGATCAGTTTGCCAATATAACATTGCATGAAAGAGCCTACAATAATGATGATTTTAATGACACAGATCTGGCAATTATAGCTGTAAATGATATTGTACTGGCAGAACAGATCCGCAATGATGCCCATCAAAAGAATGTATTGGTTAATATTGCCGATAAACCTGATTTATGTGATTTCTATCTGGGTTCAATCGTTAAAAAAGGCAGCCTTAAAATTGCCATTTCAACCAATGGAAAATCTCCAACCATTGCAAAAAGGTTAAGGGAAACATTCACAGAAACAATTCCTGATGAAATGGATCTGGTACTGGACAATATGCAGAGTATACGTAATCAGTTAAAAGGTGATTTCAACCATAAAGTAACGGAACTCAACAAAATAACTACCCAATATTTATCTGATGGAGCCGTTTCGTCAGCAAAACCAGATCTTGAAATTGAAAAGCTGATCAATATTACCAAAATAGCTCAAAGAAAAGCCAACATCTATCTGGCCATCATAGGAGTTATGCTTCTTTTCGGGATATTGGGTCTTGTGGTGTATCAGTTTAATCTTTCCTGTGATATTCAGGATTTCCTTAATCAGGATAATCATATCTTTTACTGGATGCTTTTTGCCGGTTTTATGGCAGAAATCGTTGCGGGATCAATGGGAATGGGGTATGGGGTAATATGTACAACCATATTGCTTTTATTGAATGTTCCGCCACCTGTGGTAAGTGCCAGCATTCATTCTGCAGAGTCTTTTACAACCGCTGCAGGGGGATTCAGTCATTATAAATTGGGAAATGTAAATAAAAAAATGGTTTGGGTATTATTTCCTTTGGCCATTGTAGGTTCAGTCATTGGTGCATTAACTTTATCTCACTATGGCGAACATTATGCCCATATTGTAAAGCCCATCATTGCATGTTATACCTTGTATTTGGGAGCCAATATCCTGAAAAATGCCTTTAAGGACAATAAGAAAAACCGCATCAAGTCCAAGAGAAGAACCAATCTCAGAGTACTGGGACTTGTTGGAGGTTTCATAGATTCCTTTGCCGGAGGTGGCTGGGGACCGTTAGTAACCGGAACATTGATCAAGGAGGGAAGAATTCCCCGCTATGTGGTCGGAAGCTCAACTGTCGCTAAGTTCCTGCTGACGGTCACCAGTGCCATTACATTTATTTTTACCATTGGTATCCATCATTGGAATATTGTTCTGGGACTTCTTTTAGGTGGAGTTTTTACAGCTCCGTTTTCTGCCATGCTTACTTCAAAACTACCCACGAAGAAAATGTTTGTCGTAGTAGGAGTAGTGGTTATTATCATGAGTCTGATAACCATCGTAAAATCATTGTTATAAAAACAGATCAGCTCTATAATTTATATCTAACAGATTATCAATATTTATCAGGAAAAAACGATTTAAAAAGCCCCTTATCAGAATGTGATAAGGGGCTTTTATATTATTGTATTATCAAAAATTATGACTTATTCTTTATTCCAATTAAATTTAAAGCATTAGAGGTCAAAAAGATATCATCAAAAACAGTCAATGATTCCACATCATTGAATCCTGTTGGCAACAAATCATTTTTATTAAAAGACAGTTCTATAGACTCATCATAGGAAGCTATAATTCTAACCTTTGAATACCCGTTATAGCCCACTTTAAATCCCTCAAACATACATTTTCTTTCTGCTTTCTGATACTCGCCATATTCTTCAAAACCAAGAAGATCTTTTCTTTCTCCCTCATTATGCTCAAGTGATTTCCATGAAGTATAGTTTTTAGGTTCCTTTAGAACATTTCCTTGTGAATCTACAGGAACAAACATTCCCAAAGTGAGGGATTGTTTTAGAAAATTGGCATAATTATTCATCAAATTTAAAATTTGAAGATCAGCATACCCTTCGTTGGCGTAGTATTCAAGCACGAAGGTTGTCATCGGAATCAGCTTGTGGGAAGCATCAGTCGGCATAATTGTTTTTTCTTTATCGGGCGATAAAAATAGTATTTTTATTTACTCTACCCAACGAAACTATGAGAACAAGATGGAATTTATACCCATTCTGAATAACGATAACAGGGAGAGATCCGCTCTTTTTTCAGTATTTTTGGGAACAAGAACGGTAATAATGACAATGAACACTTCTCCACAGGATATTGATGAGATCCTTGACTTATATAAAATGGCTTCTGATTTTAAGAAAAAAGTATCCGGTGTACAATGGCCGGAGTTTGAACGAAGCATGATAGAAACCGAAATCCAGGAAAACCGACTTTTTAAAATCACCGTAGATCAGCAGGTTGCCTGTGTCTGGAGCATTACTTTTGAAGATCAGCAGGTTTGGGAAGACAAAAATGCAGATCCAGCCATATACATCCACAGAATTGCCACCAATCCTCACTTTCGGGGGCAAAAATTTGTAGAACAAATCGTGGAATGGTCCAAGCAATTTGCCAAAGAACACCAAAAATTATATGTAAGAATGGATACTACGGCAGGAAATCAAAGACTTACAGACTATTACGTGAAATGCGGGTTTTCTTATTTGGGCGACAAAAAGATTACTGATACTGAGGGACGGCCTGCCCATTATCATAATGCCATCATGGGACTCTTCCAACTGGAAGCTTAGCATTTTATTATTTACAGACAGGCTGAACGTCATTTAATAACGTCACCAGCATTTTACCAGGCTCTTCAATAGGAATTAAGTGTGCTGAATTTTCAAACCAAATTCCTTTTTTAGTCGGAGCCTTTACATTCTGAAGCCATTGAGCAGTAGGCTCTGATGGCGTGGTATAATCATGTCTGCCCATAAACATAAAAACCGGTATCGGAAATATTTTAACATTCTTAAAATCAGTATCAAGAAATTCCGAAAGAACCTTTGAAAGAGTAAATAAACTTCCTTTACCGATCGCTTCCGCATCCTGATAGGAATATTCCGGAGACCATAATGGAGCCTGAAAGAAATATCTGGAATTGTTTCTGTAGGCCGTTAAACCACCATAATATTGAGGCCATTTTCTTGCAATAATGATTCTTTGTCTTGTAATGGGTGTATTTCCCGGATAAGGAGCAATGGATGCCAATTCCTTTAATGCAATATCATTTTTGAGCCTTGTAGCCTCTTTTACAGCAAAATCAACACTCAGACGTTCATTATCTCTGGTATTGATAATTTGCCCGATTCCTACATAGGCATAAAACAAATCCGGTCTTTTCAAAGCGGCTTTCATGGAAATTATAGTTCCCCAACTGTGTCCTATAAGAATTACTTTTTTCTTTTTATACTTTTCCTTTACCAGCTCTGCCATTTGTATAGCATCATCCACATATTGATTGATATTGATAGTATTCTTTAGCCTTAATGTATCATTGGCATTATAGGTTTTTCCGGATGCCCTCTGATCATAATTAACCACTGTAAAATATTCTTCCATCGGTCTTTGAAACATCCACATTACCGGAGCAATAGGAGAGGCAGGACCTCCATGTACAAATAATATTACCGGATTTTCCTTGTTCTGTCCACGTACATACACCCATTGCTGAACTCCCCCCACAGTTGCCTTGTACCTCTCCTGAATTCCATTGGGACTCACAATGGAGTCCAAATCCTTGATAACTTCTCTGGCTTCTCCATATTGATCACATGGCTTATCTTGTCCAAATAAGACAAATGAGAATAATAAAGCAATGATTGATAGAATGTTATATTTCATTGTATTTTGTATAAAGTTCTGATTATTAAACTCAAGTTAAACAGATATATTGAAAAAAAGCCTCCTTTATTTACTGCCTAATGCTTTTTTTTCAGCATCCAGAAATTCATATACCGGAAAAGCATCTCCCTGATTGGTTAATGCAATAATACAGGTATTATTCTTCAAATCCCTCCAGATGACGCTTCTGAAACCATCCACACCGCCTGTATGCAGTGCAGCATGATCAGAAACAAACCAGCCAAAACCATATTCACTAGGTTTTTTGTCTTTTAAAATCGGCAATTCATACATTAGTCTAGAATTTTCTTCATTCAGTAGCTGATGTTTTCTTAAAGCCTGATCAAATTTGTACAAATCCCGCGTGGTAGAATAGATGCTGCCATCTCCGGTAGTTAGCAAAGAATAATCGTCCGGTTTCTTATGAATATCATAAGCTTTAATCATCTCAGAGGTTGGAATGGTTTCAGCATCATAAACAAATGAATGGTTCATCTTCAAAGGCAAAAACATCCGGCTATTCATAAATTTATTGAACGACTGCCCTGATAAAGCTTCTATAATCTGGCCCAACACAATATAACCACTATTACTATATTCAAACCGGCTTCCCGAAAGAAATCTCAGCCCTGATTGCTTTTTCAGAAAATTCATAACATCCCGATTGGTAACCTTATCATGATCTAAAACTAAAACATTTTCATAATCTGCCAATCCCGAAGTATGAGTAAGCAATTGCCGTATGCTTATATTTTGAGCATATACAGGGAGATCCGGAATATAACGGCTTGCCTTATCATCATAGGACAACAGATGCTCCTGCTGCAGTATCATAATTCCCACAGCAGTAAAGGGTTTCGTGAGAGAAGCAATACAAAATGGAGTATCTACCGTTAAAAGTTTCATTTCTTCAAAATTTTTATAACCCAAGGCGGTGTCACAAATTACTTTTCCCTCTTTTATAATGAGAACAGTACCGTTAAATTTTCCTTTTTCATAAAAATCCACAAGAACATCTTTTTCTGATTTTCCCTTGCAAGAGAATAAGGTTAACAGTATAATACTTAAAATAAATGATGTTCGGATCATGACTTAAAATATAATATTCAATATGTCAATCACATCCATCAAAAAGTTACAAAACAGCCGAATGATATCAAAATAACTTCAAAGAAAGTCTTTGTGGCAATTTTGTAGAGGAAATATTAAAAACACACTGCCTTATTTTCATCATCGCACATAGTAAATAATTGATTTTCAATATAAAATATTGATTAATTTAAAAAAGATTATCTTTACGAGAACCAAACAAAATATTCACAATATGTCAGTTACACCAGAAGGAGCCAGGAAGGCTCAGTTATCCTTATCTGAAAGGGCCCCGGTTGCCCATGCTGTTCTTTCGGGAGCAGAAAATATTTCAAAGTACAGTAATGGAGTTTGCCATGATGTTGTTGCTTATGCCCTGTACATGAGAGGGGCTAGTATTAATCCAGATGAACTTGCTGGATCATCAGGCCAAAAATGGTTAAGTAAATTCAACTATCCTGCAGGAGAAAAATGGGACGGATATTCACCAATTCCTAAAGGAAAAGCCATTGGTTTTTATAGATTAATAGACAAAACATGGTTTCACTCTGCCATTACAACAGGAAACGGAAATGAAATTAGATCAGTGAACGGGTTCTCTCTGGGATCAGCATGGTCTGTTCCCGTAGATATGAAATGGGTTTTAGGAAAAATGAATTCCGATGGAACCTTTAATTATGACGGAACCAAAATAGAAGTGTATATCTCTTCTTTATAACAAGATTTCAATATTATCAATTAAAAAACCTCTCTAAGCTTATACTTGGAGAGGTTTTTTGATATTTTATTCCTTTCTTATATGAACTTTTAAATCGTATTATTTTAACCCAACTTACGGGCAAGGTTCTTAAAATATAACGATTAAAAAAATTATATACTCATACATTTCGGGCAAATTCCACTGATCACAAAGTTATATTCCTCGGCTACAAAATGATCAGGCAGACTAATTTCAGGAATAGCATTTTCAATGCAGGTTACAGAATGACATTTTTTACAATTAAAATGAACATGATTATGAAAATGCTGTTCATGTGTACATTTACCGCTGCATTTTGCAAAATTCACAACACCATCAACATTAACAATCTTGTGAATAGATCCCTCGTTTTCAAGCCTTTCCAGCACCCTGTAAATCGTAACCCTATTGCAAAGATCTCCAAGTTTTTTCTGAATATCAGAATGCGTTAAAGCTATATCAGAGTGATTAATAAGGTTTAAAATTTCTGTTTTTGCGTGTGTATTCCTTACCTGTTTCATATTTTAATGCAACATAGTTGCGTTATTTGGATTTTTATATTTACATTTGCAACAAAGTTACGATAAGAAATTTAAATCCTATGTTGTATGAAATCAAAAATTCTTGATGCTGTTGGAATTTCAGCTGCCGTTTTATGTCTGATTCATTGTATTGTTTTTCCATTATTGCTAATCATTCCATTGGGAATATCGCATAATCCTTATGTTGATTTGGCTTTTCTTGTTATTGGAGCCTTGGTTGTTTTTAGAATAACAAGACATATGGCCAATCGTTGGCTAGCAGTTTTGTTTTGGGCTTCTATTCTTATGATTTCAATTTCAGTCTTTACAGATTTACTATTTGAAATCCATCTTCCATTGATATACGTTGGAGCTGTAGGTTTAATCGCAGGGCATATCATCAACTTTAAAAATCATAAACATTAAGAATACATGACGAAAAAACTTCCTGTAACAGTACTCAGTGGCTTTCTAGGAGCCGGAAAAACAACTTTACTGAATCATATCCTGCATAATAAGCAAGGCTTGAAAGTTGCAGTCATTGTTAATGATATGAGTGAAGTCAATATTGATGCACGTCTTATAGAAAACCAAAATACACTTTCAAGAACAGAAGAGAAACTGGTAGAGATGAGTAATGGTTGTATCTGCTGTACGCTCAGAGAAGATCTGATGGTAGAAGTAGAACGTTTGGCCCACGAAAACCGTTTCGATTATCTTTTGATTGAAAGTACCGGAATTAGTGAACCTATTCCCGTGGCCCAGACCTTTACCTATATTGATGAAGAAAGCGGAATTGATCTTTCCCGTTTCAGTTATATTGATACTATGGTTACCGTTGTGGATGCCCTCAATTTCATGAAAGATTTTGCATCCAATGAACGCCTGATGGATCGTGACCTTACTGATATGGAAGGAGATTATCGCACCATTGTAAACCTTCTTACCGACCAAATTGAGTTTGCCAATATCATCATTCTGAATAAAACAGACCTTGTAGATCCGGAAACACTTGGATTTTTAAAATCAGCCCTAAAAAAACTGAATCCGGAAGCTACAATTCTTCAGTCAGAATTTAGTAAAGTAAATCCACAGCATATTTTAAATACACAACTTTTCGATTTTGATAAAGCACAGGCTTCTGCAGGTTGGCAAAAAGAACTGCAGTCTGATCATCATACTCCGGAAACTGAAGAATATGGAATAAGTTCCCTGGTATTCAGAGATAAGAGGCCATTTCATCCTATGAGACTTTGGGAGTATCTCAATAATTATCCTGAGGGAATACTAAGAGCCAAAGGTTTATTCTGGCTGGCTTCCAGAACCAATGACGCCCTCAGTTTTTCTCAGGCGGGAGGTTCCTTTCGTTTGGAAAAAGCAGGAATATGGTGGGGAAGTATGCCTATGAGCCATAGAGCACAATATGCCTCATTTATAGAAAATCAGGAGTTTATTGAAAGCAGATGGGATAAAGACTGGGGTGACAGAATCAATGAGCTTGTTTTTATCGGACAAAATCTGGACAAAGACCAAATGTTACAGGATCTTAAGGGTTGTCTCATCAATGATCAGGAAAAAGAATTATTAGATCAAAAACGGGATTTTGAAGATCCTTTTCCACAAAACATTTAAAATTAACCATTTATTAATGCAACTAAGTTACGATAGAAGAAATATATGCAATAACTTAGTCCATTATTTTTACAGCTATGGACAGAAGAAAATTTCTAAAAGGTTCGGTATTGCTTTCAGGGTTGTTGTCTCTCTCGCCCTCAGAACTTTGGGGTTCCAAAAGAAATGTGGATCAGCCTAAAATCGGAAAAGCAAAAAACATCATATTTATGGTCAGTGACGGGATGAGCCTCGGAACTCTTTCAATGGCTGATCTTTATTCAAGAAATATTTTAGGAAAAGGAAGCCATTGGCTCAACCTGTATCATGAGAAAAAAGTTTCACGTGCGTTAATGGACACTGCTTCGGCCAGCTCAATTGTAACGGATTCTGCGGCCGCAAGTTCTGCTTTCGGAGGAGGAATAAGAGTAAAGAATGGGGTATTGAATATGGGCGCCAATGGCGAAAAGCATCTTCCCATATGGCAGAAATTTAAAAAGGCAGGGAAGAAAGCAGGTTGTGTGACTACGGTTACTGCTACCCATGCCACTCCTGCAGGCTTTTGTGTCAACTCTGCGAAAAGAAATGCCGAACCTCAGATCGCTGAGATGTATGCAGATCTGGAAATAGATGTTTTAATGGGAGGTGGGGATGAATTTTTCAACCCCGATAAAAGGGAAGACAAAAAAGATCTTTATTCCGTATACCAAGAAAAGAAATATCAAATTTTAAAGAACCGTAATGACCTTAAATCCATTAAGAAAGGAGAAAAAGTTTTAGGAATTTTCAGTACGGGAGCATTACCTTACACCATCGATAAAAACAACCTCGCTGAATTTAAAAATACACCTACCTTGGCAGAAATGGCCAGTGTTGCCATTAATCAGATGAAAGAACATCCGGAAGGCTTTGTTCTCCAGATAGAGGGAGGAAAAGTAGACTGGGCAGCCCACGCGAATGATGTAGCCGCACTCATCCATGATCAGCTTGCATTTGATGAAGCCGTGAAAACCGTAATGGATTTTGCCGAAAAAGATGGAAATACCCTGGTCATCATTACTACAGATCATGGTAATGCTAATCCCGGAACTATTTACGGTTCCGAGGCGACCCCTCATTTCAACAGTATTTCAGCATATCAGTACACGAATGAATATATTCTGAATAAAATCCACAAGGATTTTTCCATTAAGGATATTAAAGACTGGATATATGAGGGCAACAAACTTATTCTGAATGATGATGAAGCCAAACATTTATTGAGCTTTTACAACGGTCTGGAAAAGGAGGAGGGACTTTATAATTATAAGAAATTACCATTTAAACTGTATTCTGAAATTCAGAAAAGTCGAAATTCGGTAGGGTGGATCAGTATGGATCATTCGGGAGACTATGTAGAAGTAGCAGCCTACGGTCCAGGGAGTGAGCTATTGCAGCCTTTTATTAAAAATACAGATCTGCATTATTTCATGCTGAAAGCATCTTCAATATAAAAAGGAGACATTTTTAAACACATATTTTACATTTTTAACAGGTTTTTAAAAACAGGCTATCCGAAGTATACTACTTTTGAATAGCCTGTTTATTTTATCAGGTTAAATATCCTGTTTATCATATACTTTATGAAGTTTTTTTACGACGTCCGGAAACCTTTTTATCAAGATCCTTAATGTCCTGTCTCAATTCGCGGAACATTTCCTTAAAGTTATAGCTCTCATAATCTCCGGGTTCAAAATCCTCAGGGAAAATTCCAGAAGCATACTGCCAGATTTCTACAACATCCTCAAACGGAATATCATAGGGCTCGTAGAAAGAATTATCTGCACTTACAGAAATAGAATTTCCTTTCTTCTCCTTAAAGCGTTTGTAGGTAATTCCATCATTCAGGGTGATAAAAACATAGGTTTTTCCAGGCTTCAACTCATCTATTCCCTCTACATATTTCCCTACAATATAGGAACCACTTCTAAATGGCGGCATAGAATCTCCGTCTGCCGGAAAAGCTCTGTATTTCCCATTGGTTAAAAAGGGCAGTGCAATCCTTTGAAGACTTTCTATATATTCCACATCACTATACCCTTCCAGATATCCCATGGAAGCTTTCTGCGGAATAATTTCTATGGTATCATTCCCGAGGTCATCAACGGCTACAGGAAGAACAATTCTGTTATCAGGGAGCTTCAGCATTTCGTCCATTGGATATTTCTGAATGTCTACAGACAACATAAGGTCAATGCTGACATGAAAATATTTTGATATTTTGATCAAAAGTTCAATAGGGGGTTCTGAAATTCCGTTTTCATATTTGGAATACCTCACTCGGGAGATCAACAGTTCGTCGGCAACATTTTGTTGGGAGAGCTTTCTCTTGGCTCTTAAAAAGCGTATATTATTTGAAAAAATTGACATTGATACAAGTATGTACGCAAAAATACAAATTTTGACTCCGTTATCAATAACCAGAATCAGTTTTACCATAAAAAGTCAGGATATTCGCCTTTTCTCCGATCAAGTTGGTTAAATATAGCAGCAGAAAACCCTCTTTTCCGAATCTAAACCCCTGATTTTCGGATCAAAACAAGTTTTTTTACGTGACAGGGATATTAATCATAATAAAACATCATTTGAGTTAAAAAAATTAACTCTAAAATTCCCAAGTTGAAATATGTTTTTTAACATTTAGAAAATCAAATAGATATATTAAAAAACGGAATATTCATAAAATAACAATTATATTAACGAAATATTAAATTATAAAATTATTTAATTATTTTATTCAAAAAAATATCTACATATGTTTATTTGTCATATATTTGTGATGTATTAATCATATAAAATTTTAATCATGAAAAATTTCAAAAAACTAGACAGAAACGAACTAAAAACTATTTCAGGAAACGGGTTACTTGATCCAATCGGAGGATTACTTGGTGGTCTTGGAGGTGTAATTGGTGGCGTTGTTGGCGGCCTAGGTGGTGTAGTAGGAGGAGTTGTAGGTGGCGTAGGCGGTGTAGTTGGCGGCGTTGTTGGCGGTGTAGGTACTATTGTAGGTAATGCATTATGTCAAACTCAATGCGTTGTTAACGGTGTAATTCACATCAAGTTACTTGAATGTGGATCTACTTGCTAAGAAAAAACGAACAAGCACTTAAAAAGTATACCGCTCTTTTCAGAGCGGTTTTTTTATGGGAAATATTATATCGTCAGGCCGTGGTTGTTTTTTACTTCAGCCATTACAAATGTACTGTGGGTACTTCCTATAGAATCCACCGAACCAAGCTTGTTAAATACAAAATCCTGATAATGCTTCATATCCCTAACCTGTACTTTCAATAGAAAGTCAAAATCGCCGGAAATATTATAACATTCTGCTACTTCTTCAATTTCCAGAATTTCATTTACAAAATCATACCCTACAGACCGATCATGAATTTTTAACTTGATCTGACAAAAAACCGTAAATCCACGGTTGAGTTTTTCAGCATCTAAAACAGCTGCATATCTTTTAATATACCCATCCTGTTCAAGTCTTTTTACCCTTTCAAAAACAGGAGAGGGAGACAAGTTTATTTCCTTGGCAAGTTCTTTAACGGTCAATTTTGAATTGTTCTGAAGCAGTCTCAGTAAATTCAGGTCCTTATCATCAAGTTGTTCCACAGAATATTATTCTTTTAAATTTAAAATCAATCAAAATTACAGAATTATATTCTTTTAAATATAATTTATAAAGTTTTATTTGCTTAATAAATACTAAACAATTGTCAATATATTCTGTATCACTAATTTTACACAAAATTAAAATCTTTTACCAGTACTCATTAAAGGGTGGTAAAAACAGTTCTTTATATACTTCATCAAACAGGAAAGGTTTTACGTAAGGTAGATTAATAGGGAATCGTGTGAGAATCACGAGCTGTCGCGCAACTGTAAGTAACACACCAAAAGTTTCTGTCCTTGGATATCCACTGCCAAAAGCGGGAAGGATGACAGAAACTGTTACAAGTCAGGAGACCTGCCTTTACTGAATGACAATGCTTTCGCGGGCTGAAGCTTTTGAGTCATACAGATGATATAGGATAGTGCATTTTTCCAAGGATGAATGACACTGTTTACCTTTATCACTTATGTCAAGATCTTCTTATCCGCCAAACATTCCGAAGCATTCAAAGGACTTTTAACAAAAAAGTTTAATTAAAAGTTTAAAAATGCAAACACACATTCTGGGCTATCCGCGTATTGGTAGCAAAAGAGAACTCAAAAAAGCCTGCGAGCAATATTGGTCAGGCAAGATTGTTTTGGAGGAACTTCTTACGGTGGGAAGAAATATCTGTAACCAAAACTGGAATATTCAGAAAGAAGCAGGAATAGACTTTATTCCCTGTAATGATTTTTCCTACTATGATCAGGTATTGGATATGAGCCTTATCGTAGGAGCTATTCCGACACGTTATCATGAGGTTGCCCTTAAAAGAAACAACTCAGAACTTGATCTTTACTTTGCAATGGCCAGAGGATATCAAAAAGACGGGCTGGATATTACCGCCATGGAAATGACCAAATGGTTTGATACCAATTATCATTATATTGTTCCTGAATTCTATAAAAACCAGCAGTTTAAACTTACTTCAAGTAAAATATTCAATGAATTTGCAGGAGCTAAGCAAGCCGGGATCAATGCCAAACCTGTCATTATCGGATTGGTTTCCTATTTACTTTTAGGAAAGGAAAAAGAAGAGGGATTTGATAAGCTGGATCTTGCCAAAAATATTCTACCTGTCTACATCGAGATTTTATCAAAACTTCAGGAACAGGGTGCAGAATGGATTCAGTTTGACGAACCGTTCCTTTCTCTGGATATTACAGAAAAAGCTAAAGAAACCTATACGGCTGTTTATTCGGAACTTAGAAAGCAATTCCCATCATTAAAATTCATTGTGGCCACTTATTTTGATGGATTAAAAGATAATCTGTCTCTTGCCGTTTCACTTCCTGTACATGTTTTACATATTGATTTGGTAAGAAATCCCGAGCAATTAGAAGAGGTAATCAATTCAATTCCGGAAAGTCTAAGTTTATCACTGGGACTTGTAGATGGAAGAAACATATGGAAAAATGACTATGAGAATTCCTTAGCCTTTATCAATAAAACCGTTGAAAAATTAGGTTCGGAAAGAGTTCTTATTGCCCCATCATGTTCATTGCTCCATTCTCCATGTGATTTAGACTTTGAAACCAGTCTTAATCCTGAAATTAAGGACTGGCTGGCATTTGCCAAGCAAAAGGTAAAAGAAGTTGTCAACCTTAAGGAATTAGCTTCCGGAACAGAAAATCAAGATATTATTAATGATTTTGAGGAAAATAAAAAAGCAGTTTTAAGTAGAAAAACATCTTCTTTAATTCATAATAATATTGTAAAGCAAAGAGCAGAAGCTGTAACGGAAGAAGATTCACAGCGAAAGAATTCATTTCAAATTCGTAGAGAAGAACAGCAAAAAGCATTACAACTGCCATTATTTCCTACCACGACCATTGGATCATTTCCACAAACTGCCGAAGTAAGAAGCTGGAGAGCCAAGTTCAAGAAAGGAGAATTAACCGCAGAGCAATATGATACCTTATTGAAAGAAGAAACCCAGAGAACAATCCGTTGGCAGGAAGAAATCGGAATCGATGTTTTGGTTCATGGGGAATTTGAACGTAATGATATGGTGGAATACTTCGGTGAGCAACTTGAGGGTTTTGTATTTACCAAAAACGGGTGGGTGCAAAGCTATGGAAGCCGATGTGTAAAACCTCCGATCATTTTTGGGGATGTTTCCCGCCCTGCACCCATGACGGTTTACTGGTCACAATATGCACAGTCACAAACCAATCAGTGGGTAAAAGGGATGTTAACAGGACCGGTTACCATTCTGCAGTGGTCTTTTGTACGTGATGACCAACCCCGCTCCGAAACTTGTAAGCAGATTGCCTTGGCTATTCGAGACGAAGTGGTAGATCTTGAAAAAGCAGGAATCAGAATTATTCAAATTGATGAACCAGCTATACGAGAGGGGCTTCCATTAAGAAAAACAGAATGGCAGAATTACCTGAAATGGGCTGTAGAAGCCTTTAGAATCTCGGCAAGTGGAGTAGACGACGCGACCCAGATCCATACGCATATGTGCTATTCGGAATTCAATGATATTATTAAAAATATCGCTGATATGGATGCAGACGTTATTACCATAGAATGTTCCCGCTCCCAAATGGAACTTTTAAATGCATTTGCAGATTTTAAATATCCTAATGAAATAGGTCCTGGAGTCTATGATATTCATTCACCTAGGGTTCCGTCAAAAGAAGAAATGATAGAACTTCTGAAAAAGGCTCAGGATGTAATTCCTGCCCATCAGCTTTGGGTAAATCCGGACTGTGGATTGAAAACAAGACATTGGGAAGAAACTGAAAAGGCTTTAATCGCCATGGTTGCCGCTGCCAAGGAGGCTGCTGTTGAATATTCAATTTAAAAGTAAATTTTCCAATTGTATACCAATCAAAAAGCATCCATCAGGATGCTTTTTGAATTTATTACTTTTAAATATTATAATTTTATATACAATAAGATTTTATGTATCTGAATAACATCATAATAATCAAATCCATTATTATATTCCTCCCATTACATACATGTTTTCCATAGTAGGAACAGCGCTTCCTCCTTCTTTTTCAAGAGTAATGGCAAAAGCCTGTGCATTTGGAATATTAGCCAATGCAATCAAACTGTCTTTATCCTGGCTATACATACCTGCACTTACAGGTTTTCCGTCTGCAATTGCCCAAAGCTGATACTGCATTCCTGTGGGAGCTTTTGGAAGACTTTCTGCACTCAGGTACACTTCTTTTGTTTTTTTGTCCCAGAAAACCATGGCTTTTGCATCCTGGTGTTTCTCCACTCCTTTTAGCATTACCATTTGCATATCAGGATTGGAAAACATAGCCATTTTCTGATTCATTTTCTTCATGGCAAGATCCTGAGACTGTTTCTCAGTCTTCATTTTTGCAATTTCTTTGTGACTTTCAGATTGTTTGCTCACCCAAAAAAGATTGCCTGCAATACTTCCTAAAAATAAAACAGAAGCAGCAATACCTAAGGTTTTCCAGTTATTGTTGGTTTTAATGCTGCTATTTTCTTCCAAAGGTTTAACAACAGGAGCCGGAATAGAAAGGGAAGGTTTTTCCTCTTCCATGCTCTGTTCCTGCTGAATTTTATTCCAAATTTTAGATTTCAAATCACTTGGAGGTGTTACAGCCTGAGCCGTAGCAAGATGTTCCAAAGTTTTTTGCGCTTCTTCAAAAGCAGCTTTTACTTCAGCATTATTCTTCATCACACACTCCAAAATACCCGCTTCCTCTGGAGAAGCATGGCCTAGAATATAAGATTCTATAATTCCGGATGATATGTATTCTTTAGTGTTCAATTTATTGATAGTCTTTTAGCAAATCCTTTAATTTCATCAGTGCGTTCCGCATTTTCGTTTTTACCGTTCCCAGCGGTATCTTCAGTTTTTCGGATATTTCATGTTGGGTATATCCCTGATAATAAGCCATATTGATAAGTTCCTGTTTATCAACCTCAAGGCCTTCAAGCACGTTATTAAATCCAATATAATCGGATGAATCATTGACTGTTGAAAGCTCTGTAGTATTATATACGAAATCCGGAAGGGATTGGTTTTTAAGTTCATTCTGAAATCCTTTCGACTTTAGATAATCTATTGCCGTGTTTCGGGCAATGTTGATCATCCAGGTATAAAATCGTCCTTTAGACACGTCGTATTGATGAATGGAATTCCAAATTTTAACGAAAACATCCTGAATGATTTCTTCCGTATATTCTTTAGACTGAACAATTCGAAAAATTACTCCATACAACGCACCAGAATAGTGGTCATACAGATAATGAAAACCATTTTCGTTTTTTTCTTTTAGTAAAACGATAAGTTCTTCTTCCGAATAGGTTGTTTTAATAGCTTTTATTTTTCCGTCCAAATGTAACAAAATAAAACATATTGACAATAAAATCCAGATCATCTTTTATTTCGTACATGATTATTAGGAAATAATTAAAAAATAGTAAATATGAAAAATATAAATTCAAAAGCAATCTTCATCTTTTGTATTGCTTTATCTACCGGAATATGCAAAGCACAAAACGCTCTTTTTAAAATCACAAATCCCTATTACTCCCATACAGCTCAAAACTCATTGAAAGTAAGCAATGCTGAATGGAAAAAGATTTTAAAGCCTGAACTCTATCAAGTGGCCAGAGAGGGAGCCACAGAAACAGCTTTTACCGGAAAGTATGATGAGTTCGATGAGAGAGGAATGTACTATTGTGCCGTTTGTGGCAATGCTCTTTTCCTTTCTACTTCCAAATTTGCAACAACCTGCGGCTGGCCTTCTTTTTATCAGCCAATCCGTAAAAACAGTGTCAGATATAGAAAAGATACTTCTCATCATATGGAACGGACGGAGGTTCTGTGTGGAAGATGTGATTCCCATCTTGGGCACATGTTTGATGATGGTCCAAAACCTACCGGAAAACGATTCTGTATGAACTCAATCTGTCTTGAATTCGTATCCAATAAAAAATAAAACATTACATATCATATAGTTACAAATAATTTCATTTTTTTACAATCTAAAACAGAACCAACCTCGTAAATGACATTAAAAGCACAATTAACTATAATTAATAAAAAAATTCAACACAATGAACACACAATCAACACTCACAGTTTTAGCAATGGTAGCTTTATCATTTGCTTTTAGCGGGAAGGTAACAGCACAAACGATGAAAGAAAAAACAGTAATGGTAGGAGGGGCTCCTATGTACCCGTCCAAAAATATTATTGAAAACGCTGTAAATTCTAAAGATCACAGGACTCTTGTAGCAGCAGTAAAGGCTGCCGGACTTGTAGAAACATTACAAAGCGCCGGACCTTTTACTGTACTGGCTCCTACCGATGCAGCATTTGCCAAGCTTCCGAAAGGGACCGTAGAAAGCCTTGTAAAGCCTGAAAATAAAGCTACACTGACCACCATACTAACCTACCATGTTCTGCCAGGAAGATATGGCGCTAAAGAAATTTGGGCTGCTATAAAAACCGGAAACGGAAAAAGTATGATGAAAACAGTACAAGGTGAAGAACTTACGTTCTGGACAAAGGGTAAAGACCTATATGTGAAAGACGCTAAAGGAAACAGTGCAAAAGTAACCATCGCTGATGTGAACCAGTCTAACGGAGTGATTCATGTAATAGATACAGTTTTGATGCCTTAATACCCTTGAGATTAAAAACAGCATATCACAATATGCTGTTTTCTCTTCTTACCATTAACCTAACACTAAAAATTAATATTATGAAAAAAACAATTCATGTTTCTAATCAGGGGGCAACTCTTGATACAAGCAGAAGAAACTTTTTAAAATTGAGTGGAGTAGGATTGGCTATTGCCGGTCTTACCTTAGTAGGATGTGATGATAACGATGATTTTCAGATTATAAATGATGAAATCTATGATTTGGGAACCGGTGATGTAGGCATATTAAACTATGCATATGCTCTTGAACAGCTGGAAGCAGACTTTTATACAAAAGTGGTCAATAATTTTTATACCGGTATTTCCAGTATTGAAAAAGAAGTGTTTACTGATCTTTATCATCATGAAGTCATCCATCGAGACTTTTTCAAGGCAGCCATTAGCGGTGCTACAAATCACGTGCTGCCTAAGCTTGAATTTCAGTATCCTAATGTAAATTTTAATGATCGAAACTCGGTACTCGCTACAGCAAAAGCATTGGAAGATACAGGGGTAGCAGCATACAATGGCGCTGGGAAATACATTTCAAACCCTGCATACCTTGTCATCGCCGGTAAAATAGTTTCAGTAGAGGCCAGACATGCTTCAGCTATTAGAAATTTAATCAATCCCGGATCTGCTGATTTTTCAGGAGATGATGTTATAGATGCTAATGGGCTAGATCTTGCTAAAGAGCCAAAAGATATCGTAATGGCTGCCGGTGGGTTTATAAAAACACGCTTTACCTGGAAAGAAAGAGGCATAAATTAATCATTCACCCTTAAAAATTACATTATGAACATTCTTAGATTACTAGATAAGCTTTCTCATGATAAATTCTTTACCACAGAAGCTTCAAGACTGGAAACGATTACGGATCTATCATTATTCGGGAAAAAAGCAGCAATAGCAGCTGTACCACTTGGGTTAGGGAGTCTAATGGCAACTACCAAAGCTGAAACAACAAAGATGAATGTAAGCGGAGCTGCCTTAAAAAGTACCTTAACTGATGCCCTACAACTAGCATTGGTATTGGAATACCTCGAAAATGAGTATTACAGCATAGGATTATCTACAGCAGGACTGATCCCTAATGCGGACAGAGCAGTATTTATGCAGATTTCAAAACATGAATCAGCCCATGTCAGTTTTCTGAAAAGTACCCTTACCTCTTTAGGGACAACACCAGGTGCTAAGCCCACTTTTGATTTTACAGCTAATGGAAATTTTGCTCCTTTTACTGATTATAGCCAATTTCTTGTATTGGCTCAGGCTTTTGAAGATACAGGGGTAAGGGCTTATAAGGGACAGGCTGGAAATGTAATGTCCAATAAGGTTGTCCTGCAGGCAGCTTTACAAATTCACTCTGTAGAAGCAAGACATGCTTCACAAGTGAGAAGAATGAGAGCCAATAAAGGTTGGATTGAGCTTGCCAATGGAGGAAATATGCCATCAGCAACCAATCCTGTTTATGCAGGAGAAGACAATATTAACCAGGCAGGTTACAATACAAGTACCCTATTTGGAGCAGCGGCCGGTTCTGCTGCATATGATGAAATATTAAGTGGCAGCGATGCACAGACGATTGCGTCTCTGTTTATAGTATAGTTCATTATGTTTAATAGAGGTTTTACTGAAAACCTCATGATCAAGTTTTCCACCGCTCTTTTCAGAGCGGTTTTTATTTTTCACAGAGATGCCTATACAATTTTAGAAATCAATTAATTATACTACAAGATAGTTCTGGAAAAGAAGCAATATCAAAAATCAATAAAGCAACAATGTTGCATTAAAGAATTTAATTATATAGCTTTGCCAGATTATTAAAGTATATACACATGAAGAAAACTATGTTTTTTTTGATGGGGAGTTCTCTTATTTATTGCCCTTCTATTTTAAAAGCACAAAAAAAAGATCCGGAAAAAAAAGTAATAAAAGACATTGAGTCTGTTCAGGTACAGGGGAAATTGAATCACAATTCGGTAAATATTTCCAGAAAGACGCTGGATTTTATTCAGTCTAATACGCTTGGTGAAACATTGAGCAAAATCCCCGGTATTCAAAATTCAGGGTATGGGCCTCATTCGGGGGCTCCCGTCATTCGAAGCTTAAGTGGAAACAGGGTAAGGATATTGGAAAACGGAACCGCAGTAAATGACCTTTCAGGAATAAGCCCAGACTTCAATACAGATATAGGAATGGGTAACGTACAAAGTATCAATATTTACAAAAACTCTGCTTCAGTCTTGTATGGTGGAAAAGCGATTGGAGGAGCTATTGATATTGAAACAGATTATGTAGCCCGACAATTACCGTCAAAAAACTTAAACTTCCGTGCCCTTCTTGAAGGAGGAAGCAATAGCGGGCAGAAACAGGCATTTTCAGCCAGAGGCACCCTTGCTAAAAACTGGGTATGGACGGTAGGAGCAGCCAACCAGAAGCAGGAAATTGTCAGAATTCCCGGAAAATCAAAAGACAGCAGATGCTATGATCCAGACCTTATGGGCTTCAACAGTATTTTGCAGTCCTTGTGCCAGGTAGATGTTGATTCAAGACGGGTATTGAACAAAAGTCTTTTTCCTTACATCAGCCAGTTTGCCAAAGATCATATGATAGACTATGAATTGTCCGAAGATGATCTTTATACCTTCAGTCCAACCTATTATAATCCTTCAGATGGGAAGCATTATCCTAATCCCAAAAATGACCAATACGTTTCCGGACAAGATCCCGTAAAAGACCGTTACAGAAGCGAGGTCAACAGTATCAGGGATTATGTACAGACAAAAGACGGAGTCATTCCCAATAGTCATTCAGAAAGCAATTCATTTTATGTAGGTACAAGTTATATAGGAAAATCATTTTATGCAGGAGGAGCTTACCAAAATTCATATTCATACTTTGGAGTGCCCGGCTATGCCCTTGCTAAAATGCCGGAACATTCTCATGGTAAGCCTCAGCAGAAAATAGAATACCTGCCAATTAATGTAAGAAGTTTATCTCATAAAGCCATGTTCGAATCTGTATATAGATTCAACAATTTTCCAATTGCCAGTATAAAGCTTAATTATATGGGAGTATTTTCAAGCAATGCAGAACTTCTTGATCGTTATCGCGCCAATCAGTTTAAGGTGAACCAGCATAATGGCCGACTGGAAATTGCACAAAAGAAATTAAAGTTTCTCACCGGAACTACAGGACTTGAAGTGCAATACAGAGGCATGGAAGGCACCGGAACTCAAAGATACCTACCTAGCAATATCAGCCGTGAAATAGGAATATTTACCATGCAGCATCTTGATTTTAACAGTATCGAATTTGATTTAGGATATAGAAATGATCATGTGCAACGCAGAGCTGATGCAGATCAAAAATATGTTCGAAGTCGAGGGCTTTCCGGTGGAAAACTTTCTGACCGAGACTTTACACTCAATCAATTCCATGTTGCTTCTCAATGGAATATCTTTAAAAAAGCTTACCTGAAAGTACAATATAATTATTCTGAAAGGGCTCCGGAAATCAATGAGTTGTATGCAGGAAACAATCATTTTGCAATCCTGACAGAAGAAAACGGCGATGACAGTCTGGATAAAGAAACGGCAAAAACATTTGAAATCGGAGGAGGAATTAATCTAAAGAATATCCGATTATCAGCCAATTGGTATCACACATCTTATAAAAACTATATTTATCTTGCTCATACCGGAATTTCCAGAGAAGTTTTCTTAGTAAAAGAATGGCGTTCTGACAATACTGAAATCAACGGAATTGAAGCAGAAGCAGCTTACAAGGCAGATCTTCAAAAATTTGGAAAGTGGGAAATAGGAGGGTATTATGATTTGGTAAGAAACATCAGCACCGCTGACAGCTCTATAAGAAAATGGAGTGACGGAGATTATATGCCCAATATGCCAACCAGCCGTTTTGGATTCAATCTTACCGGAACTGTACAAAAACTAAGCATCAATGTTGCTCTGGATCATTATTTAGAGCAAAAGTATCTGGGAAAAAACATCAATCCGGAACTTCCAATGCCTGCATTTTCACTTCTAAATGCCCGTATTGCCTATAAAGACAACAGTCTGAATATAGGTGAACTGGAGTATTATATTGTAGGAAATAATCTGCTAAACTCAGAAGCAAGGCTTCAGAATTCACAATTAAAATTTATTAGCCCTTTACCTGGAATTAATATTTCGGTGGGTGTGAAAGTAACCATATAAAATAAACCGCTGTTATAATCTCTATAACAGCGGTTTATTATTCAATAATTATAGATTCCAATAATATATAACATGAAGAAAACAAATCGGTTAACATATTCAATTTAACATAATATAAATTATAGGATTATTATAATTTACCGAAAATAGAATATTATCCTATCCAATGTCCCTATGTGTTCGGTTTTCCACTCAGATATTCCTTTACAACATCTAGAAATTCTTCTTGGGTCATAAATCTATCCAGAAACTCATCAAGACTTCCTTCGTTTTCAATCTCGTCAAAATACATTTCATGGTCTGTACTATAAACTGTCGGATTAGATGGCTCAGAATCTCCTGTACAAATAAAAAAATGATCCGGATATCCGTATGAGTAAAATATGCAGATAAAATCCGGCTTAGAAACTTTTACAACTTTCTGCACGATATCTTCTTCAATAAGTCCGTCAAATTCCTCCTGATCGTTCGTCCCTTCCTTAAAGGGCGTAAAAAACCAATCTCTGAAAAAATACTGCCCGTACGGCAGTTCATGATCAGAAAAATAATGCTTCAATAAATCCTCATAAAATTTCTTCTCATCATTTATATACAGTTCCTTGTGCCTGCTATAGAATTCATCAATCCCATAAACGTCCCAGTCTTTATCATATAGATAATGCGTAAAGCTGATGCTCTGCCAATTTTCAGCAAAATTTTTATCTACACTCACAGCATCTGTATTTCCTCCTAAATTATTGATTTTATGTATGATATTCTCGTTCATAGTCTTGTTTTCTCTATAATTACCCTTTACCTATCATGCCGCCATTCCAAAGATGATCTGTTATTTCCTCCATGCTATACTCAGAATAATTCCCGTCTTTATCTTTATGAGACTGAAATAACCTGATATGATATCCTTTACAGTTTAGCTTCAAAAATGCTGAATAATAGCCGCTTCCAAAGCATATATAACTGTAAAACTGTGCTTTAAATGATTGATCGTCCGGATCAGGAGTTTCAAAAGTATGTACGCGTCTTACAATTTCTGCCAATTCATCTTTTGTGATCGCGTTCACGATCTGAGGATCAGGTAAACTGATATCAAAAGCCAGATTCTCAGCCCCATCACCTTCCCACCATTCCCACAGATTAAATTGAGACATATCTTTCCCTGTCATGTGATGAAGCCGGTCTTCCAATAGCTTATATTGGCTATTATCCTCATCACCCTCTTCATCACATTGGTCAGTATATTCTAAAATAAGTCTCAAAACTTCAGGATATCGATTTTCTGCGGTTTCCATATCCGGCTCTATTTCAACTCTTAACGTCCTCATTAAATGTACAGGTTTTTCAATATATTATGTTAAATTCAATTGGTAATAATTACGTTCTTGCTTTTAATTACCATCTTTTTGTTGTGCTCATTAAAAATACAAAATCTTGCCACATGGCAATTTCTATTGTTGAGAAAGGCTGTAATTTTATCCTAACCAAAAAAATAATTATATGAAACCTAAAATGATTTGGGCGAATTTGGCAGTGGCCAACTTAGAGCGTACACAGAAGTTTTATACAGAATTAGGATTTAAGCCCAATAATCCGAACAGTTCTAATGAATTGGTAAGTTTTTTCGTAGGTGAAAAAGATTTCATTATTCATTTTTTCCTAAAAAATATACTGGAAGCCAATGTAAAGAATGTCAAGTTTGGTGATTCTCAAAATGCCAATGAAATTATATTCACCCTATCAGCAGAAAGCAAGGAACAAACAGATCTATGGGCTGAGGAAGTTGAAAAAGCCGGCGGAAAGATCATCTCCCCTCCCGAAAGCTTTGGAGACAACTATTACGGCTTTGTCTTTGCTGATCCGGACGGACATAAATTTAATGTATTTCATATGTAAACATCTCAAATACCGGTTATTGTTCTAAAAACAAAAAAACCAATTTACCGCACTAATTATCAATAAGATAGCATAGGTACTGAATGAAAAAAGGGTGCTTATTTGAGCTTCTAATAGCTTTTCTGTAAAAATGGCTTATGATTGAGTTTTTCTGCCGTTTTTTAGACTTAGCCTTGCCATATTACTTATTAATTCCAAGGCTATTATATAGCTGTACCTGCCATATTCCCAATATCTCTTTAAGCATGACAAAAGTAAATGCCGCATTATAGCTGTTAGGAAATATTGTGATTTCAGTATCGATAAAGTCTGATGCCTGTGGAATAGGTTGTAATCCAAACGTCTCAAACAATGCTACAGATCTTTTCATATGAAAACCGGAAGTCACCAAATATAGACTGTAAGACCCCATCTTGCTTAAGATCTGGTTAGAAAATTTTGCATTCTGATAGGTATTCATACTTTGATCTTCTTTAATAATATCAGCATCTGCTACCCCCATCTTTTTAAAATTTTCGCTGAAAAGCTCTGCCTCACTTTTATGCCCTCTTCCTTTTCCAGAGATTAATATTGTACAAGGCTGGTTATTTTTCTTAAACTCATGATACAGTTGATAAGCTGTTACCATTCTGGAATAAGACATTGTATGCAGGGTTTCTGTTTTATCAATATCCACAATCCCGCCACCCAACACTACAATAACAGGATGTTGAGAAGCTGAATGCTTAACCTTAACCGTTTTGAGGTAATTTTTCTGCAGATATCCTGACGTGATTTTACCCAAAAAACCATTTCCTATCATGATGATGATGACCACTACTGATATACAGATTCCTGTTCTCAGGTTTTTGCGTTTATTTTTTCTTTTCAGCAAAAATAGGATCACTCCCGCAAGAAATAATAAGAAATAAGGTTCTGTAAAAAGCTGAAAAATACGGAATAAAAGGTCTAGTAAAAATTTCATCATCGGATACTATTGATTAATGTATAGAAAACATTGGATTTCCAAAGATATAATAATTTTCTCACTACATCCTTTCCGCATACGCTTCACAGCTCAGTCTGAAAGGCAAAGGTTTTCGGCTGTACAGATAGAGAAAATAAAAATGATACTTTATCGAGAACCGAAGTTTATAAAAATAATAGATAGGTTTCGGCGGCCTCTGGCCGCCGAAACCTTCTCTCTCCTTCATCTGGCAGCCTCGCCTGCCCTTTCTTGCAATTCTAAATGTAACTGCATTAACTTTAAAAACTTATATTTATAGTAAATCCAAGAGACAAAACCCAGCTGCCGAAAGTAGCCAGCCAAGCATCCGCTTTATCAGGCAAGTTCAACTTCCCTCTCCTTGCCTCCTGAAATTCAGCACTATCTACTTTAAAACTTTGCGTTAAAAAACACAAGTCAATTAATCAAAATAATCTCCCGCAGACCTTACAGATGAAGCATACTAAAATTAACCATGAAAATCAGTCCATCCGCTCAATCTGCGGGAGTAAAAAGAATACAGTCTCAGGTTTACACTAACGAATCATCTCGCCCACCTTCATTTTTCTCAAAATAATCTGATTCCTGCTTACAATCACCGCCACATGATCTCCCGCCTCAAAACCACATTCCTGCACCCACTTTCCGGCAATTCGGATTTCAGGAAACAAAACATGCCTGTTGTAAGATCTTAGAAAAAACTTATGGGAAACCGTAAGGTTACGATTGTGAAACAATTTATATTTGTTCCTGAGACTGATCTTCTTTCTCATCATCTGGTGTTTTATATTGCAAATCAAAGAAGATTATACAGGATAAATCAGTTTTTAAAAGAATACTTTATCTGGAATACGGGATATTTTATTTTGAACTGAGGATATTCTAGAATTTTATTTATTTTGAACAGGAGCTTTATTTTTATATCTTAAAACTTTATATTTGTTATTATGATTGACACAGATATGCAGAGTAAAAAAATACACCAAGGCCGTAACATCAAACGTTTCCGTGAAATGCTAGGCATCAAACAGGAAGCCATGGCTTTTGAACTGGGTGACGACTGGAACCAGAAGAAAGTTTCTCTTCTAGAACAAAAAGAAACGGTAGAATCCGATGTTCTGGCTCAGGTAGCAAAAATTCTGAAAGTGCCGGCGGAAGCAATTGAGAATTTTGATGAGGAACAGGCTATTAATATAATCGCTAATACTTTCAATAACCATGATCACTCTTCACCTCAATTCGCTAGTGTGATTAATAATTCTCCAAATTTTCACCCTCTTGATAAAATGGTGGAGCTTTATGAGCGTATGCTTCAGCAGCAGAAGGAGATGATTGAGAAATTGGAAAGGTTATTAGAAAAGAAAATATAATGCATCTATCTATATTTTAAAATAAGTATGCCATAAGAACTATTGAAATATAAATATGACTAATAACCCTTCTATTTTTTCTGCAAGTGAGCCTAATTTAGGCTACCTATATCAAATTAGATATGGATTAATGCTTATTATATCTGAACCTAATGATGAGGCGAAACTATTAATTGAAAAAATTGATGACATTAGTATTGATTCTCTTAATTCTTTAGATGTCTATCAAACTAAATTCCATGTTAATTCTGTAGCTAACCTTACAAATGCTAGTGTTGATTTATGGAAAACAATAAGAGTTTGGAGCGAAGGAATTAAGAACGGTAGTTTTAATATAGATAACTCTATTTTTAATCTTGTAACAACTGCTACAGCATCTAATGGTACAATTCCTTTTAAATTAAAACAAGGAACACAATCCATTCGCGATGTAGATAAGATAGTAGATGATCTCTCCCAGATTGCAAGAACATCTACTAATACAATTAATTCTAAGGCTTATACCTCATTCTTAAGTTTAACTGTAGAGCAACAAAAAGGATTAGTTGAAAAAATAATTGTTACAGATGCTTCAGTTGATATTAACGAAGCTAAAACTAAAATTCTTCACGAATTAAGAAATTCTACATTAAAAAAAGATGCTCTTTATGAAAGACTAGAGGGCTGGTTCTTAAGTGAAGTTATTTTACAATTACAAAATCTAAGGGCTGAAATTACAGCTAAAGAAGTTAGATTAAAAGTCATTGATGTAGCAGACACATTAAAATTTGATAATCTGCCTAATGATTTTGATGCTTCAATTACTGCTGATGCAAATCAATTAAATATATACAGAGGTTTTACATTCGTAAAACAATTGGAGTTGGTAACAGTAAATCCAAGATCAATAAATCATGCCATTAGTGATTATCATCGAGCTTTTAGCCAAAAATCTAAATGGCTCCGAGAAGGACTTATTAATCCCACCGATGATATAATTTATGAAAACAAGTTAAAAGAAGATTGGGATAAAAAGTTTTCTATTATAATAAATCCAGCAGATGATGAAGAAACACAAAAGCGTGTTGGAAAAATTTTTTATGAATCACACTATGTAAATCAATGCCCACAAATTTTTATTAAAGACCGTTTTAGAGAAAATTATATGATAACAGGTTGTTGCCATATGATCTCTGATAAAAAAGAAATAGGTTGGCATCCTAATTTTGAAAATAAGATAAATTAATATGAATTTACCAAAATGGGAAAACAGACCGGAAGTAACAGCTCATCTTGTCAATCCTGCATTTTGTAGTGAAATAGTACGAGAATGTATTAAGGCATATAAAAATGAAAAAAAAGAAAACCTACCTTTTTCACTATCTGTACTCATTTTACCAATTATTTTAACAAGTAAAATTCGAGAAAGGTTACCAAAGACAAAAGCAACTACTATTCATAGTTGGATAAACGGAAACGAAGATTTAAAGATAGGATTTGCTTTACATGTTAATAGCTATCTACCCTTTTCAAGAGAAGCAATAATGTTTGGAATTGCTCATGATTCATTAAGTATTGATGAGGACGGCAATATAGATATAAGAGAAAGAAGAAAGAAACTTAAACAAGATAACGATGAAGTCAAAAGTTGTATAACCAAAGCTGTTCTACTTGGTAAATTATTTTCTAAATCTGGTACACCAATAACAATATATTCCATGTTTGGAATTAAGCCATAAAATATTTTTCATGCAAATAAAAAGTTTAATTTTTTACAATAGGCAAGGAGATAAAAGAACCCTTTCTTTTGAACTTGGCAAAGTAAATATCATTACAGGAGAATCTAAAACTGGAAAAACAGCGATTATAGATATTATAAATTATTGTCTATGTAGTGATGATTGTAGAATTTCTGAAGGTATTATTAGAGATACAGTTGAATGGTTTGGTATTTTACTACAACTTGATGCGGAACAAGTGTTCATTGCTAGACAAAATCCTAATAGGCTAAACCAGGCTTCTACCCAATATATTCATTTTGAAAATGCTGATACTATAGAAATTCCTGAATTATCAGAACTTAATAATAATTCAGATATTAATACTCTGAAAGATTTTTTAACAAAGAAATTATTTATAGCTGAATTTACAAACGTCCCTGATTCAGGGACAAGAGCTCCCCTAACAGTAAATTTTAAACACAGTAGATATTATTCCTATCAGCCCCAAGATTTAATTGCTCAACGAAATTATTTGTTTTATAATCAATCAGATCCTTATATTGCTCAATCTATAAAAGATACACTCCCATATTTTTTAGGTGTTTTAAGAGAGGATACTTATCGTTTAGAACAAGAAATTTCTGCAAAAAAACGTGAATTAGCAAAATGTGAAAAAGAACTAAAAGAGTATGAACGCCTTAAACAGGATGGTGGTAAAAAAATCTTTGAATTTGTTGAAGAAGCAAAACAACTAAATTTACTTCCTGTAAATCAGCAAACAGGAAGTGAGTCTTCAGCATTAGCTGCTTTAAGAGAAGTTTTGAATTGGGAAACAACATTTAATGAAACAACAGAAGGCGAAAATGAGAATTTGAAAAAACTAATTGAAGAAAAAAATGAATTAATAAAAGAATTGGGTAGAATAAATGATGATGTAAAAGCTGTAAAAATATTCATCAACCAATCTTCTGATTATTCTAATGAGGCCACACAACAAAAAGTGAGACTGGAATCTATTCAATTATTTGGCAAAACTCAAGCAGAATTACATAATTGTCCCTTATGTAGTCAAACAATCGATACAACAATACTTTCAATTGAAGCAATTAATCGATCACTTTCTCAAATTTCGGAGAACCTAACAACCACAATCCAAGAACGTCCAAAACTTGGAAGCTATATAGAAAAATTAACCTCAAATCAAGATGATTTAAAAAAACAAATCGAGCTAAAGCAAAATAGTATTAAAGCAATATATACTGAACAGGAACAAGCTGGGAGGCTAAAAGACCTAAACCTGAGGCGGGGTAAAGCCATTGGCAAAATTTCATTATTCCTTGAAAGTTTTCATCTAGTTGAAGAAGATAAAACATTGCATGATAAAATTCAATTGTTGAAAGCAAAACTTTCAGAATTAGAACTACAAATTGGTTCTGAAGAAAAAGAAAGCCGTTTAAATGCTGTCTTAAACCATATTAATACACAAATGACAAATTGGGCAGCAAATTTAGATATTGAACATCAAAATTCTCCAATACGTTTTGATATAAAGAAACTAACTATATTTATTGATACTCTTGATAGGTCTATTCCTTTAAGTAACATGGGTAGTGGTGCCAATTGGCTTGCAGCCCATTTATTAATTCACTTTGCTTTGCATCAATATTTTGTGAAAACTAACAGACCAGTACCTAGATTCCTTGTACTAGACCAACCATCACAAATATATTTTCCACCAGAAAAAGATATAAATCAAACAGGTGAAATTAATGAGAGTTCTGATGAAGCTGCTGTTAGGCAGATGTATGACTTCATTTTCAATGTAACTGAATCACTATCTCCCTCTTTTCAAGTAATTATAACTGACCATGCTAAGTTAAAAACAGAACAATTTGAAACTGCAATTATTGAAGAGTGGAGAAATGGATTAAAGTTAATACCAATAGATTGGATCCAAAATTAGTCCTGTAAAAATATTACAAAAATTTAAAGAAAGTTTTTATTATTAAAAATTTGCGTAGCTAAATAACTACACATATATTTGTAGTCAAATACCTACATAATGAATTTAAGAAGAGATGTATTCCAGGCGATCGCAGACCCTACCAGAAGAACTATATTGATGTTGGTGGCTGCACAATCTATGACTGCAGGAGCGATTGCATCTAATTTCGATACGGCAAGACCTACCGTTTCCAAGCATCTTCAGATCCTCACAGAATGTGAACTCCTACGATCTGAACAGAACGGTCGTGAAATTATCTATCACCTCAATCCCAATAAAATGAAAGAAATAGCCGACTTTATAGAACCGTTCCGCAGCATGTGGGATGAGAAATTCAACAAACTGGAAAGTGTCATGAAAACCTTCCAAAATATAAGCAATGAGTAATAACACAACCATACTCTAATACCCTAACACTCTAAAACCCTAGAACTCTCAAACTCAAAACCAAACTCAAAATATGGAACTTAAAACAAAAATCCACGCTGAAGACGGAAAACAGGAAATTTTCATCATTAGAGAATTTGATCTTCCTGTAGAATTGCTTTTCAAGGCATATACTGAAGCTGAACTTTTCGAACAATGGATGGGAACCAAAGTGACAAAATTTGAAAACAAGCAACACGGAAGCTATAGATTCGAAACATCAAACCCTCAGGGTGACGTAGTCTTCAGTGCCAACGGAACCATTCACGAAATTATTCAGAATGAGAAAATTACAAGAACGTTTCAGATGGAAAACACTCCTTTTCCTGCACAGTTCGAGTTTTTAGAATTTGAAAAATTAACGGAAACCACCTGTAAAATTACGATTCAAACCATTTATAAATCTGTGGATTTCAGAGATCAGCATTTGAAAATGCCATTCGCACAGGGTATTAATATGGCACATAATCGTTTGCAGGAACAGCTAGGAAGCAGGTAATAGGTTTTAGGTTGTTGATTATAGAAATCACCTCATTTCCCACAACCCTATAACCCTCCCACTATAATACTCTAATACTCTAATACTCCCCAACACCCTCACTCTAAAACCCAAAACCCATGAATCCAAAAGTTAATTTTTTCTTTGATGACGCCAGTCAATGGCAAAAAGAATTTGAAAAACTAAGAGCGATTGCCCTAAGCACCGAACTTGTAGAAGATTTAAAATGGGGCTGTCCCTGTTATACCTACGAGGGAAAAAATATTTTCTTAATTCACGGATTTAAAGAATATTGTGCCATCCTTTTTTTTAAAGGTGCTTTGATGAAAGATCCTGACCATATTTTGATCCGGCAATCGGAAAATGTACAGGCTGCAAGACAAATCCGTTTTACAGCACTGCAACAAATTGTGGATTTGGAAAAAAATCTTCAAGCTTATATGTTTGAAGCCGTTGAAATTGAAGAATCAGGAGCTAAAGTTGAAATGAAAAAAACCAGGGAATTTGAAATGCCTGAAGAATTTCAACATCAACTGGACCATAATTCTACATTAAAAGAAGCCTTTGAATCCTTAACACCCGGACGACAAAGAGCTTACCTACTCCACTTTTCTTCTGCCAAGCAACCCAAAACACGGGAAGCAAGAATTGAAAAATGCATTCCTCAAATCCTTACCGGAAAAGGACTAAACGACTAATCACAAAATAATTACAATGGAAACATCTAATAAATCAGAAAAAAGAAAAAGAATCTTCTATTGGATATTCACCCTTTGGATGTCCTTAGGAATGGTTTCTACAGCCATTGTTCAGCTTATCCAGAACAAAGATGAACTGGCCAATTTTACTACCCTCGGCTATCCATCCTATCTCATGACGATCCTTGGAGTATGGAAACTATTGGGCGTTATCGCCATACTGATCCCCAAGCGTTTGCTCCTTAAAGAATGGGCTTATGCAGGATTTTTCTTCGTGATGTCAGGAGCCGTCATTTCACACCTTATCGTTGGTGACCCAGCAGGAAGAACTTTTCCGGCAGTATTACTGTTACTTTTAGTCATTATTTCCTGGTATTTAAGACCTGTAGATAGAAAAATCACTATTATTGATTGATAAAAAAGCAGAAATTTTATCGTAGAGAAAATCCTTGCACCTTAAGCAAACCCTCATTAGCAAGACTCGCGTCATTGCGATTCTCAACCTCACAAAACCAATCGTAAACAAAATTTGACATGAAAAAGAAACTCACCCAAGAACAAATCAACGAACTTTTAAAAATACTAAAAGCCCGATTCGAAAAAAACATGCACCGCCATAAGGACCTGAAATGGGAGAAAATCCAGACTAAACTGGAAGCTGCTCCTGAAAAGCTATGGTCGCTGAACGAAATGGAACAAACAGAAGGCGAACCTGATGTGGTAGCTTATGATAAAAGAACAGATGAATACATCTTCTTCGACTGCTCCCCAGAAAGCCCGAAACGCAGAAGCCTCTGCTATGATTACCCAGCCTGGAATTCCCGAAAGGCCAATAAACCGGAAAGCAATGTCATAGACAAAGCTTCTGAAATGGGCATTGAACTTCTAACCGAAGAACAATACCGCCAGCTTCAGGAATTGGGAAAGTTTGATCAGAAGACTTCAAGCTGGGTACAAACTCCGGCCTCCATCAGAGAACTGGGAGGAGCAATCTTTTGTGACAGACGCTACAATAGGGTCTTTATGTACCATAATGGTGCAGATTCCTATTATGCTGCAAGAGGTTTTAGAGGATTATTAAAAATATAAACCTGAAAGATTGACGCTTAAACGGTAAAAACAAAAAATCCCAGTTTAACTGGGATTTTTTTATTGTTTTGTAAGCATTATAGCTTTTCCATCCGGCATTACCGTTTTATAATCACTTGGACAACTGGCTATAATATCTCTATCTTGCATAAAAATAAGCCTCATTTGATTTAAATTATTAGGATCAGGGAAAGATAGGTATACAAATCCTTTGTCATTACATTCTGCATTTCCTGAATAATACATTTGATACTTGGTTAAACTTTTATCAAATTCTAATCCCTTAATCTTAGCATAACTATCAGAAACATTTAAGTTATTTTCTATGATTGTTCCATCAGCTTTTTTAACTTGGATTCTTCCAATGATCAAATCTCTAGGCTTTCCGCCATACTCTGAATAGTCTAATTCTTTAGTGAATTTAAATTCATATGATGTTCCATCTGTATAACTTCCTTGCCACATTCCAATAAATTTATTCAATCTGTTATTTGTGTCTTTTATAGCAGTATACTTAGGACAATTACCGCTTTCACACTGAGATACTTGGTCTAGAGAAATAACCTGTGATTTACAAGAAAACACAGCAAACATTCCTAATATGATCAGAGTATTTCTCACTATTGTTTTGTTAGAATGATTTCTTCAGGAAATACTTCAGGTTCTTCAGTGTTATAAAAAGAACAATCAGCAGTAATTATATTACTCACATAGTTAAATTTCCAACTAAGTTGTGTCTTGGAAGAACCTGTGAAGTTGATGAGAATCTTTCCAGAAACATTACACAAGTCTGGATCATTATAATTTAACATATATCTAACATTTGGAACTGAGAAAAATCTATTTCCTTTAATTTTAGTATTTTCATCAGAAAGATTTGTATTATCAAAAAGAATGCTTCCATTTGTATTTACAATCTTAAATTTTCCAATTAATATATCATTATAGTATGGTCTATTTTCTAAATAGGTAAAGTGCTTTTTTATCCTATTGAAATAAACCCAAATAGTCTTTCCATTCCAAGCTCCTTTCCAAGTTCCTTCATATGGAAGTAGTTCATCATTTAAATCTTTTATATATGAATTTGCAGGTACTTCTGTATAGGTTCTTAAAGGGTAAATTTGTTGTGCATTGCAAGAAAACACAGCGAACATCCCTAATATGAGCAGAGCATTTCTCACTATTGTTTTGTGAAAATTAAGTCTTTTGTTTCTGGGAGATAGATATTAATATCTGTTCCAGGAGGACATGTTTTGTCATCAATTATAATATTATCCGGACGATATTCCCAAGAAATTTGAGTGTTACTTATCTTTTTTAGAAAAATATCACCCCAGCCTACGCGACAATTAGTTCCACTATAATAGAAAATAACAGAATTATTTAATGGTCTTGTTGCGATACTATATAGCTCTATTTTAGGTATAGCATTATTTTGCGTGTCTTGAAGAATATTACCTAAAGAATTTTTTACTATATATTTTATAACTAAGGCATCCCTATGAAATTGCTTAGTTGAACGAACTTCTAGTTTATCATCTTTTTTGGTTATTATTAAAGTTATTTCTTTATTTTGAAAGTTACCTTTATAAGTTCCAATATATGGTGTTAATTCATTATTTAAATCTTTTACATATGCATTTGCTGGTATGGCATTTAATGCTGTATTTAGAGGTAATGTTTGTGCTTTACAAGAAAACACAGCAAACATCCCTAATATGATCATTATATTTTTCACTATTGTTTTGTGAAAATTAAGTCTTTTGTTTCTGGGAGATAGATAGTTTTATCTGTACCTTGGGGACAGTCTCCTGTTGTTAGAACGATATCATCTGGTCTATATTCCCATGATATTTGGGTATTATTAATTTTCTTTAAAAAAATATCACCCCAGCCTATTCGACAATTAGTTCCACTATAGTAAAAAATTACAGTATTAAGAGTTGGTCTAGTTCTCGTACTATAGAGCTCAATATTGGAAAGGTTATTATTTTTAGTATCCTGCAAAATTATTCCAGAGGAATTTTTAACTACATAGTTTACCACTAGTGCATCTCGATAAAAGTTTTTATTTGTACGTTCTTCTAATCTGTTTTCAATCTTTGTAATGTATAGAATGATTTCATTTCCCCCATAGCTAGCTTTATAGGTTCCTACATAAGGTGAAAGTTCATTATTAAGATCTTTTAAATGTCCATTTGCAGGTATATCATCCATTAATGTATTCAAGGGAAGTGTTTGTGCTTTGCAGGATATTGTATTTACAATTAATCCTAGTATAATTATTATTTTAAAATATATTGTTTTCATAATGTTTGTTTTTAAGGACATGGTGTAGCTGTTGTACTGCTTCCATTACTTGTTAATGCTATACTTTGCACAGTTCCGTTATCTTCTATTTTTTGCAGGCTTACTTTTCCTTCCATTTTCATGTTCTTCAACGTATCAAAAAATAATTTTTGAAGTCCGTTACTATTTAAGTTTCCTCCCAATTGGTTGGTGTAAGATAGATTTTCGGAGAGTTCTTTCTCTCTATCTCGATAATCTTTTATAATTTTCTTTAAATCCCAATTCGCATTATATAGAAACCCAGCCAACTCCTGAGAGGTACCATTAAAATTAATTATATAATGATAATATCTATAGCCATCCGGACAAGAAGAGCATGGTTCAGACCCAATCATTCCCATAAAGCCATTTCCAATATTCCCATTAGTTTGTGCCATTGCAAAGCTAAGCATCTTTGTAATATCAGGAGGTGAGAACATTTTTATGCCTGAGGGAGTATGGTTATGATACCCTCCTAAATAGCCTGCGGTATCTCCTAGATCCACGTGATGTGCCCCGCCATTAATCTGTGCAGTGGTAGTTCCGTCTGAATTTACTTTAAATCCTTTTTCATCCCCTGATTTAGATTGTTGTTTTAACGAATCTATGGCTGGTTTTGATTTGGAATTATTCACAATATTTTTCGTTTGCTCACAAGGATTCGTGTTATTAGGTGTATTTGGAGCATATCCACCACCTCCACCATATCCCCCAAAATCACCATTTCCACCACCCATGTCGTGTCCGCCATTGCCAGGACCTCCATTTCCGGCCCATCCGTCATACATCGTCAGCTTTACCGGTCTTGTTACTCTGATGATCACTTCTCCTACATCAATAGGATTGTTACTATTTCTGGAAACTGTCTTGGTTTCATAGTAGTCCTGAAATGTATTAATAAGATAAATAACATCGGAATGTGTGCTTTGGTGAACGTCAAAATAGAGATAGTCTCTTTCTGCATTAATCACTCCCGCTATTACGGCCGTTACCTTTCCATCCTTGAGCATCGGAAAAAATAGAAGCTTTCTGTTGTCTCCCTCATCTCCTCCTATATCCTGTGAGGAAACCCTTAAATCCACCGTTCCATACTTGTTTTCCAGCTCGGTTTTCTTTTCGGGAAACTTCTCAAAGTAGGCAAGCATGGAGTTTCCAAAGGGAGTGCATAGTTGTTGGATGCTGCATTTTTGGAAAGACCCTTTTCCTTTTCAAAGCGTTCAAAAAAGGCAATTTTCTCCTTTTGCGTTTGTTCTGTGCCTGTCAGCATCTCATCTGTTCTACACGAATTGAGGGAAACTGTGAACGTGCTTAACAATAAAAGTCCATAGACTAGATTTGTCTTCATAAGCATTTGTGTTTTGTAAATACAATAATTAATTCTTTTTTGTGTGATTTTTTATTACAGGATAAAAGTAAATCATTTATGGAGTAGTAAAGATGAATTAGTCAATTCCTGAATCAGCTCTTGTAATAATGACTACTTTACCCACTAATAGTAAACTGATTGTATTTATCGTATGTATTTTTATGTAAATAACTATGATCCTATGTACGTTATAATAGATTTACTTTCAGTATAGGCACTAAGAGGATCCGGTCCCATTTCCCTACCAATTCCGGATTGCTTATATCCACCCCACGGAGATGGACCGTCCAGTATCGGTCCGGTATTCATCCAGATCATTCCAGCCTGAATACGTTCAGCAAAACGGTTGGCGCGTCCAATATCCTGAGAGAAAACACTTCCGCATAATCCCATCTCTGTATCATTCACCCTTGCCATCACTTCTTCATCATCACTGTAAGTTAAAATATTGACAACAGGTCCGAAAATTTCCTCCTTTGCCACCACATTAGTGTCTGTAACATCCGTTAAAATAGTAGGTAAGTAAAAACTTCCTTTTGCCAGCAATTCATCATCTGGTTTCCTGCCTCCATAAGCGAGTTTAGCTCCCTGATCGATACCTTTGGCTACATAATCGGAAACGCGGTCTACCTGCTTGGCATTAATGAGCGGTCCCATATCTGTAAGTTTTTCCTCTCCTTTTCCAATTTTTAAACGGCTGACTTTAGTGACCAGTTTATCAATAAATTCCTGAGCAACAGACTCATGAACATACGTACGGCTGTATGCTGCACAAATCTGTCCCGCATTAAAATAACCGCCGATAATCTGCCCTGCTATAGCTTTTTCAATATCAGCATCCTGAGCCACAATAAGAGGATTCTTACCTCCCAGTTCCATAGAAAAACGCTTTACGCTGTCTGCTGCCAGCTTCATTAGGTGTTTACCTGTTGCTGTGGAGCCTGTGTAGGAAATTTTCCTCACGTCAGGATGTGTAGCCAGATAATCACCCGATTCCGCACCTGCACCGGTAATAATATTAACAACTCCTGCTGGAAAACCTGCCTGAATAATTAATTTACCAAAATGCAGAATAGATAATGGACTTTGGCGAGCTGCTTTTACCACCACAGTATTCCCCGTTGCCAAGGCAGGACCCAGCTTCCATCCTAATTCCATTAAAGGTGCATTCCATCCGGGAATAACTGCACAAACTCCAAGCGGCTCCCGTTTTGTACGAAATATATAATCAGGAGAAGCAAAAGGATTGGTATATCCTTCAATTTTAGTTGCATAACCGGCATAATACCGAAGTACATTGACTAGATTTTCTATTTGCCAGCTAAGTCCGTCTTTCATAACGATCCCTTGATCAAGAGTCTCTATTAATGCCAGCTCCAGCTTATTTTCTTCTACAAGATCTGCCAATCTCCATAGCAGACGTCCACGTCCGTCAGGCGTCATCTTTGACCACGGCCCTTTTTCAAAGGCTTGCTTTGCTGCTGCAACGGCCTCACATGCTGTTGATTGGGTTGCCATAGGGAACTCTGCAAGAACTTCCCCATTAGAAGGATTAATTGAAGTTTCTGTACCAAGCCCCACAGGAGTAAACAGTTCTCCATTAATTAAAAATTGTGTTGAAAAATTCATATGATTTGTGTTAAATTAATTTTAAAGTAAAATGTTATAGTTGATCAATAAACAGAAAATCTTTTTATTTTTTATCACAGGTAGTACTGTCTGAAAAATTCCATGAAGATTTCCTTTGATTTCCGACCATTACAAACCTACCCAGAAAAAGATCCTTTCCCAAGTAATTGGCTGTCACTATTCAGGAATAATAATAGCCTTATTTTTCATTTTAATTGTTGTAGTAAACTTTATGGGTGGTTGGTATTCTAGTACAAAGCCACTGTTCCTGATCTGAAAATAGTAAGTAGAATGAAAGGCGTCAGCCTTAGATCATAGCATCAGATATCTCTGTTTTTGATGACGGTATATAAAGAATGAAATAGCTATTAACTATCAATAAAAGCATTTGCTCAATTTGTAAAACCTATATAGGAATCAGCTATTTATTGTTAAGCCACGGAGATTCCACGCTCCAAAATATAATATTAACACCCAGATAATGCTCTGCATAGTCTGTGAACTCTTCTTTTGTAAAAGGTTTATTAGTTTTGGGATTTGTATAGGTTAAAGTGGGTTCCTGAACTGCCATAGCCACCAAAGGCAGTCTTCCTTTATATTGATTAAAAAACGGATAGGAATTTTTCATTTGGGCATTTTTCTCCGGAACAATATCCGGTCCGCCTAATCCTATATTATTTTTTGCAGCCAATTCAAATAATCTCGACATGTATTGATGGTCATTTTCCCATTCACACGGGAAAAAATTGACATATTGTAAGACATAAGATTTTTTGAAAGCGTTTCTGGCATATTTCAGATTATCCAATTCGGCCTGAAAATACCGGTCACAGCTGAAACCTGTTTTATCTCTCTTCATATCAATATCAATGGCAGTTTCAGGAAGATTGATCCCCTGAATTTTCCCGTCAAATTTTGCAGCCAGCATACTTATCAGCTTCTGATATCTTTTCTGTACCATGGGATTCCACTGTTGTGTAACCCATCCATTTCCGACAGGCTTATTTTCGCCCGGATTGTCATATTGAGGAACCAGCCCCCCGTTGTATTCTTTTTCATTTAAAATATAATCAGGAACATATCGGGCTTCGGGCTCGAAAAAACGGTCCTGAAGCTGGATAAATAATTTCCTGTTTAACTGGCTTAAATATTGAAGGTCTTTTTCAATTCTGGAAAAATCATAAACGTCTTTAGAAGTTTCCAATGCTCTCCAGTTGTAGACAATCTGTACACCGCCAATGTCTTTTCTGGTAATCATTTTTTCAATATTCTGCAAATCACCGGATGATGTGTAGATATAATTTTGAGGAGTCTGTGCCGTTAAAAACTGTATTCCTAAAAACAAGAATCCCAATATGGTAATTATCACTGATTTTTTCATAGGGTGTGAAATGTAAAGGTATAATCAATCATTTATCGTGCCCAAAGTATTACCGGCCTCAAAAAAGCATTCACACGAAACTATCAATTTTATTCATTTAAAAGAAAATACAGAAGATGGATATTGAAAATCATGTCTATTTGTAGATGATATTCTTTCATATTTAAATACTATTACTAATTTAGTAGATTGAAATTTGAATTTAATATAACAACTTTGGATATGAAAAAATTAATCTTACTGGGTGCAGTATCGGTTTTTCTTATGAATTGTAATAAAAAAACAGAAACAGTGGCTCCTAAAGCTCAGACTGATACGATAACAACTATTGAGCCTGTAGTAGATACATTGGGGACAAAATCATTCTGCTATATCGGAGCGACAGGAAAAGACAGTGTTTTTGCTTCTATTGATGATAATCTGGGAACAATTACCGGAAAATTATCTTACAAAAACAGCGAGAAAGACAGTTCAAAAGGAGATATTACAGGTTTTAAATCCGGAGATACCCTGAAACTGACATATGAGTTCACTTCTGAAGGTAAAAAAAGCAAAAGAGATATTTACTTCCTTCAAAAGGATAATGTCTTAACGGAAGGTATTGGAGATCATAAAGAAGAAGACGGACAATCTAAATATGCCGACGAAAAAAAGATCAGCTATAAAGAGGGACAAACACTAAATACTGCAGATTGTAAAGTGGTTACCAAAGCTTTAAAATAATTGCAAACATGTATAGAAACAAAAACAGCCTTCACGAAGGCTGTTTTTTATTTTATGACAATTCTCTTTCAATAATTTCAATAAACCGGTTCACGGCTTCATCACCTGTATTCCATGAAGTGATAAGGCGGATGGCCGAAAAGCTCTCATCTATTTTTTTCCAGACGAAAAAATCAAAATGTTCTGATAAAATTTGGATAAGATCATTGCTTACAATCGGGAAAATCTGATTGGTATAGGTATCTGAAAGAAATTCTATTCCTTTTTCCTGCAGGGCATGCTTTATCTTCATGGCTTGTTGATTGGCATGTTTTGCCAGGTCAAAATAAAGATTACCTTTCATCAGTTCCATAAACTGAATTCCCAACAGACGTCCTTTTGCCAATAACGCTCCTTTCTGCTTGATATTAAATGCAAAATCCTCTTGAAGCAAAGGGGTATTAATAACAATAGCCTCTCCTATCAATGCTCCGTTTTTGGTTCCTCCAAGGTAGAATACATCGGTAAGTTCCGCCACTCTTTCCAGGGTAAGATCACTGATCTCGGAAGTTAATCCGTGTCCCAGCCTAGCTCCGTCCATAAACAAATAGAGACGATTCTCTTTGCAAAATTCGGAAAGCTCTTCCAGTTCCTTTTCCTTATAAATAGTACCTAACTCCGTGGAGTTTGATATATAAATCAGTTTTGGCATTACCTGGTGCGGAACATTTCTATGGCTTTCCAAAACCGGAACAATATCGGATGGTCTTAGTTTTCCATCTTCAGTTTCAATACTTAATATTTTGTGTCCGGTAGCTTCAATCGCTCCGGTCTCATTATTTAAAATATGTCCTGTAGATGCAGAAACTGCGCATTGATAAGGCTTCAGAATAGATGAAATCACTATTAAATTAGCCTGTGTTCCTCCGGAAACAAGGTAAACCTCAGAATCTTTCTTATTTATTTTTTGCTTAATTAATTCTTTTGCCTGCAAAGAATACTCATCCTCACCATAACCGGCCTGCTGGTCAAGATTATATTGTAAAAGAGCCTGCAGAATATTGGGGTGGCATCCCTCAGAATAGTCGTTTTTAAATGAAAATTTCATACTGTAAAATTAAAAAAAGTTAAAATAACAAGAGTGATCTTTCCATAATATTTTGTTAGTTTTGTATTGAAAATCATCTAACATTTTGAGAACAACCCTAACAGAAGAAAATTACCTGAAAGCTTTGTTTCATTTAGTTGACAATGAAGGAAAGGTGACCATTAATGAACTCAGCAAATTTTTAAATGTGAAAATGCCGAGCGTTAATAATATGATGAAGAAATTTGCAGAAAAAAAGTGGGTCATTTATGAGACCTATAAACCGCTGATTGTTACAGAAAACGGAAGACGGGAAGCTGCCCTTGTGGTTCGCAAGCACCGGCTTACCGAAATGTTTTTGGTCAAAAAAATGAATTTTGGCTGGGAAAATGTGCATGAAATTGCCGAACAGCTGGAACATGTACACTCTCAAATTTTCTTTGATAAAATGGATGAAATTCTTGATCATCCCAAATTCGATCCCCATGGAGAACCAATTCCGGATAAGGATGGTAACATCATTGCTCAGGATCTTCAGAAATTAAGCAGCTGCGAAGTTGGAGAAACAGTTATTTTTGCTTCCGTTACCCTTTCTGATGATGCTTTCCTTACCTACCTGAATGACAGAAAGCTTCTTCTTAATACTAAGGTAAAGATTACTAAGATTGAAAACTTCGACAAGTCGATGACCATAGAAATTGAGGGAAAAAATGAAATTTTAAGCAAAAAAGCAACTGAGAAAATATTGGTGAAAAAATAGATGATCCTAAAGGTGACTGCATAGTAAGCGGTCACCTTTAGGATTATTTATTAAAAAGGAACGATAAGTTTTAAAGATATATTCCGTCCCATATTATAGATATTCCCTAAGTATTTTAACCGGCTAAGATGGGACTGATAGGCGCGGTCCAATACATTATTTACCTGAAACTGCAGAACTGCTGAATGGTTTTCAGAATAATGGATGGCAACTGACGTACCTACATTAAATAATGTATAATCCGCTGTTGCAGTTTCTGTATTATCCAAGCCCATATACCTGTTCTGCGCTGCTGAAAACTCTACTTCTGCTGTAGGCGTAACCGATGAAATTAATTTTGACCGAACAGATATTTTCTGAGACAGGTTTCCTGATAATTTCAATGGTGAAATCAATGGAAGGTATTCTCCCTGAGTTTCTTTATTTTTGAATTTCTTATCACGGTTGAATCCGTAAATAACGGATAAACTGGTTTCAAAATTAAACCCTTTCCATTTCTCCGGATGCAATGATAGCCATGCTTCCATTCCATAAAGCTGAGCAGAAGCCTGCTGATACTGATAAGTTCTGTTTCCCTGGGTATCTACAATAGGCTTCCCCTGTGCATCCACAAGTAATGAAAGATAAATATAATTCTGAATATGATTATTAAACCAGCTTACATCTGCTGAAAAGTCTTTGAATCTGGTACTCACTCCCAAATCTTCCTGCAATGAGAACTCAGGATTGAAATCTCTGTTTCCTTTATAAATAATATGAGCTCCGGGATCCAGTCCGTTTGAACCAATCTCTGTAATGTTTGGTGCTCTGTAACTTCTCCCAATATTAGCTTTAAGACTGATTTGCTTTGTCAATTGAAAAGCCGATCCGATACTGGCGGATAAGCCACCGAATGTTTTGTTGTAAGAAGCAAACCCAAGTCTGGTATTGGAAGATGCCTGAGCAGCATGCTCCTCAAATTGTGTTATCGGATTGGTCTGTATAAAGAAATTGTCCCAGCCGATTTTTCGAATATCATAGCGGGCACCACCGCTTATGTTAAGTCTTTTATATTTCCATTTGATATATGTATAGATGCCACCCTCACTCAGGTCGTAATCGGGAATAGGAAAATCTGTAGCAGATTTATTTTTATTATCCTGAACCATTCCATTAATACCCGCAGAGATTTCAACAGATGAAAATTTAGGAAAATTATATCGTAATCCATAGTTCAAAGTATTAAGCCGTACATACATTCCGGGTTGTGAAGGAACAGTAGGATGGTTATATTCTCTGCGGATATTCTGTTGTAAAGCCAGCTGAACATCCAGATCACCATTCCCAATCTGCTGATTGTGTTGTGCATATAATCTATAATGCTGAATTCTCTGATGTAAAGGAGAAAGCGTGTAGGAATTAAGGTCTTTTTCTGAAACACCAGGCCTTTTTTCCACATCATCGTCATCTCCCTCTCCTATCTGATATGTAAATTTTCCGGTATTAGGATCACGGCTTCCATCAGGTATTCCTTGCAGATTGTCGTATAGTGTAAAGTTAATTTTTGAAAAACTGGTAGTTGTCTTGTGTCCTAAGAGAAAAGAAAAGTTTTTTTCTTCAAAATTGGCATTATACACTCTGCCGTCTATAGCATTTCTGTAGTTTTTTGCCATTCTGTAAGAAGCATTTAAGGAAGCTATAAAAGAATTCTTTTTGTAGCCCAGCTGCATCCCGTTTCCGATAAGATTATTATTTCCCTGATATTCACTGGTTATTTTTCCATGCACCATACCATCATTCTGAGAGGGCAAATAAGGAAAAAGGCTTACCACTCCTGCCAAAGCATCAGAACCAAACATCAAACTGGCAGGTCCTTTTATGACCTCTGCCCGTTCCACAATATAGGGAGCGACTTCTATGCCATGCTCATCTCCCCATTGCTGGCCTTCCTGACGTATACCATCATAAAGAGTGAGTACCCTATTATAACCCAGACCCCGGATAAAAGGTTTGGAAATATTAGGTCCTGTTTCCACAACACTTAATCCCGGAGCAGATTTCACCAATGAACTGATGATGTTTGTAGCCACAGTTCTTTCAATCTGTTTGGAAGAAATACTGAGCATAGCAACAGGTGTTTCTTTAATTAAGGTTTCTCTTGAAACTCCTGTTATTGCTATTTCATCAATGCTATTACTATTGCGGATGAGTACAATATTTGGAATAAGCATACTTTTTTTTTCTACATAGATCTCCTGTTCAAATTCTTCATATCCCTTAGCTTTTACCAAAAGTCTATAATTTCCGGGAGCCAGATTTTTGATCGTATAGCCACCATTTCTATCGACCATAGTTTTTGCCGAAGTGTCTTTAATCATTACTTCAGCAGTCGGACTGCCCCCATTTTCAAAAATCACTTTCCCTGTCACTTCTGTCTCCTGAGCATTTACCGTAGAAACAATAAAGATAGCAGATGCTGCCAGCATCAGTCTGAATTTCATATACATTAAGATTTTTATTAAATTCTGTTAAACGTAAAAAAAATGGTTATTAATAAAAATCAAAAGTAGTAAAAAAATCACTATCGCAACAATGTTGCGTTATTTAATTTTAATTTCTTGTTTTTATTATTTTTGGGCATTTTATTTCATTTGAGTATATTTATAATTCATGGTCTTATGTCTTTTATGTTTTCGATGATAGGAGCATTAATACTATAGAGATAGAAATAACGATGTGTATTATTTATTTAACAAAAAAATATTAAGTTATGAAAGATGATGAAAACCACTGGAAATTGGGGATTTTTTATTATAATAAAGATGACAAGAGGCTTTTTCCGCCGAAAAGAAATAAATTTTTAGGCTGGACCGTTAACTTTGCTAATCCGTACTCTATTTTAGCAATGTTTTTAGCAATTACTTTACTTATATTCATAGTAGAATCAATAAAAAAAATGTATTTTTTTTAAGTTTTTATTGTTTACATCATATTTTCGACTTGCAAAAAAAATTATACAAATTCTCATATTGAACATAATTTAGTTTCTATTAATTACAGTGCTTTTTTGAAAGGTATTGACAGCGTAATTGTTAAAAAAGGGTTAAACTCTCCATCCTAAAATATCTGAAGATTTATTTTTAACTAGGTTTGCAAAACGTTCTACAGACTTTGTCATTCCAACAACTACAAAACTTAATTATTACTTAAAAAAATTATGAAAAAAAGCATTCCATTTTTAATTGCTTCTATGTTGCTGAGCCCGCTAGCAAATGCTCAGGTAAGAGATTTTGTGATTGAACCTCCCATCCAGCCTAACTTCTATATTTACAAAACTTTCGGAGTATTCGGAGGTAAAGAATATTCTACCAATGCTGTTTATCTGGTAACTAAAAAAGGAGTTGTATTATTTGATGTTCCATGGCAGAAAACACAGTATCAAAGCTTAATGGATACGATTCAAAAACGTCATAACTTTCCTGTAATTGCGGTATTTGCTACTCATTCACACGAAGACAGAGCCGGAGACCTAAGCTTTTATAACAATAAAGGAATTAAAACCTATGCAACCGCAAAAACCAATGAATTACTAAAGAAAGACGGAAAAGCTACCTCTACAGAACTTATAAAAACAGGAAAACCTTACCGCATTGGCGGGGAGGAATTTACAGTAGATTTTCTTGGTGAAGGGCATACTGCTGACAATGTTGTGGTGTGGTTTCCAAAATATAAGATATTAGATGGCGGATGTCTTGTAAAAAGCAAATCGGCAGTTGATCTGGGCTATACCGGAGAGGCCAATGTTGCGCAATGGCCACAAACTATGGCTAAACTAAAGTCTAAGTACGCTCAGGCAACTCTGGTCATTCCGGGACATGATGAATGGAAAGGAGGCGGACATGTAGAGCATACTCTTGATCTTCTGAACAAAAAATAAATTTGCTTATATTTTTTTACAATAAAAAAATCCCGAATTTCAATTCGGGATTTATATTTTAGTAACAGATAGTATTAATCTAGTACACTCCAACCTCTCTTAGGGTTAGAATTGCTAGAAACCTCCTGCTCATTAACAATAATATTTTCTTTTCTCTGACCAATATAATCCAGTTCGCTCAGTTTGGCAAAGATAGTTTCTAAGCTTCTCAACATCTGCTGAATATAAAGTAACGGCTCACCGGAATTGTGGTGGTCATAATTAGTCTCAGCCACAATAGAAAGCTGGTTCAGTAAGGTATGTGGGGCAATCTCACTCCATTCTAAACTGTAGTTTAGCATTTCTTCCAGTTCAGCAGGAACCAGAAGCTGCGTTGAGTTGTATAAATGAAGCGCCAGTCTTGCAAACGATTCAATTAAAAATACAGGTGGCTGCCAAGGTGTAATATTTCTGAATTGGAAATACATATCCCCAAAGTTGTTCACCATCGTGCTACACAAAAACTTAACATTCTGTGCCAATGCTGTATTCTGATTTTTGTGAGATGCTTTTTGAATAATCTTAAAAGCATACTGCTGTAAATTCCCGATCGATTTTGCAAAGCTTCCGTAATAATCCACTAAAGCCGGATGACTCTGAATAGAAGTACATGGCGGAATAAAGTTGGAATCTACCTGTGCAATATTAGCTTTTAAATCCACCTTCCCGATAATCAAGTAATTTCCTCCCGAATAACTGCTGTTCAGAGAAGTTACAGGAAGCAACTCAATGTGGTGATTAGGCTGTGCATTAGGGTGACGTGGCGGAATCTCTTCCGGGTCAATATCTCCAAACGGAACCTTATCAAAAGGATTTACAGAGATCAGGATATAATACTCTCCATCTACCTGCTCCTCATTCATTGACTTTGCCAATGATTTCACACTAATTCTTCTATCGATTAATTCTATACGATATCCGGCCATAGTAACAGCGCTGCATCTTTTGATCACCAGCTGCACATCATTGGTTGCAGTATTGTGAACATCAAAAATAGTACGATCTGTAAATTCTGTGGAAATAGGCAGAAGGCCATAGTTATATGTAGTAATCCCAAGTGAATTGGAATCTCTGATGGTATCAATTAAGAAATTATCCTGATCATTAAGGTGTCTTTGGGAAACTTTCATCCCATCCACCCAATTGATTGCAAAATGTTTAATAGGTTGTATCATGCTTAATACTTTTTAATTTTTTTTGTGTTTATGATTTTCTGGCGACTCCCTCCTCTTCATGCTGAATAACTCTCTTACAAATAACCACTTCATTTTCAGAAATGCTGTTTGTAGTAATGTCCTGGTCGAAATCTATATATTTTCTGAAGCTGAAAAACGATTTTTTAGTATAAAAGATCCAGTAATAAGGCTCTCTTGTTTCATCTGAAAGATGAATAATAGATCCTGGATTTTTGTGGTTATAATCATCCACTACTCTATAAAACCAGTCCCCAAAAGTAATTCCTGTCGGAAGTGTTTTTGCCTTAATTCTGAATCGGTTGGTATCCTCAAGGTTTTTACTCAGTTCAACGTTTAATACCATTAATCTGTCAAAGTCAACCCCATCAAAATCAGGAAGTTTCTGCTCCGGAGAATATCTCCATGTTTTATAGATATCAAAAGGAATACTGATAAACTGAATATAGCAGTAATAAAATACCATGGGTACCACAAAGATCAGCATGCTGGTGGCTGCCATTACAGCATACCCTGTTCCTTTGCTCATCCAGTTAAATAACAAGGTAAACAAAAATCCGCCCAATGCTATACACGTTAATGAAAGGATAGACTCAAATAGAATACTCATTGACAGAGATTCAATATGCTTTTTAAAGTATCTGTGTAATAAGTTTACATGAATAATCCCAAAAATAAGGTAAACAACCTGTGCAATGAGATACCAGTAAGGGTTAAAAAGATTTCCGGCAAATCCAAAAACACCCGGAATGGCCAGACATAAACTGCACAGAAGAACGTATATAATAATGACTTTAATTTTTATCGCAGGCTTATTTCTCCTGATAATTCCCAGGATAAACATCATTATAATTGCGATTAAAGGCATTAGGATATACCTTAAAAAAATACCTTTTACTGAAGAAATTTCCATTTTTTTCTTTTCGAATTTATACTTTGTTGGTAGTTGTAAATATAATAAAATAATTTAGAGGAAGGTAGAGTATCCAAGGCGGCTGGCATTTCTATCATCGTCCATCAGGCTGAATGAGTATTCTACCTTTTCTGTGACAAAATTTTCCTCTATATCCACCGTTACCGGAAGAAAATAATCATATAGAGCCTGAAGAACATTTCTGAACGGGCTTCCGGGAATATATTTTTTCATCTCCTCATAAGGAATCGGGCCAATATTAACCACCCAGTTCCGTTGTCCGTCCATATGTCTTCCACTGGGAATATAAGTAACTCCCAACCTTGAGTTTCCCAACAGCATAGAGTCATTATTTTTCTCTATTCCGTCAATAACATTTGGAGAGAAAGTTACTTCTACAGGTACTTGTAGAAATGCAGTCATACATCTCTCAAACCATTTCTTATCTCCGCGGATCTGGTGAAAAAATGGCAAAATATGCATAAAGACATAGGCATTTTTCTTATCCAGCATATTAATTAGTGGCCAAAGTTCACTTACTGTTTCCAGCAAAGAATCTGTAGTACTGGAAATATCAAACTCAGATTCCTTAAGTAGGGCACTGATCTCTGTAAAAAACACCTCCAGCTCAAAAGGGCGAAAAAACTTTCGGGCATCATCTTCCACCCTTTTCTGCTTCCGAATTTCCCTTACTACAGTATCTACATTTTTTCTGGAAGCTCCAAGGGACGGCGGATGAAATAATCCCTCAGGAAGATAATCATAAATTCCTTCCCTATAACTTTCTATAGTGAATACTTCCTCATCAAAGCCTAGATAACTGCTTGAAATGCTTTTAATATCCTTTAGATAGGCACGGTCATTCACACCGACTCTTTCAATAAAGATATTACTTACTGTCCGTTGATATTTTAAAAGATTAACAGCCACCGCTTCAGCCTTAAAGTCTGTCTGCAGCTTATTGTAATTCATGTCTACAATATTGTTCTCATGCATAGTGTTTCCTGTGATTATGACTTGTAAAGATAATATATCTCGTAAGTTTGAAAAAATATTTTGGTAATAATTTTATTCTAAAAATACTAATTTATTGACATTAAAAGGAATAATTTTAAGTAAATTCCGTAAAAATACGGTAAAAAGCATATCAGCCCAATGTTTAAATGTAAAAGTTTAGTATTAAAAATCAGTTATTTAAAATTTTGTTCAGTTATTTTGTAATACCCATTCTATTACAATGCTACCCTCCTCCATTATACATTATACATTATACATTATACATTATACATTATACAAAAATAATCTTCCTCTTTAACTTTCCTCTCCAAACCTAGTACAATTCCCTATTTTATTTAAATTAAATTTTATTAACACTTTATTACGGAATAAATTCAGGATAATTTATGCTCATTCGGAAAGCGGGCCGTATCTTTGCAGATTGAAAATTGTTATTTAAAATGAAAAGTATTTATTCTAAAATTCTGATTTTAGCATTCATTTCCTCTTCACTTTATTCTTATGCGTGGGGACTTACAGGGCATAGAGTCATTGCTGACATTGCTGAAAACCACCTTTCGAGAAAGGCAAGAAGAGAAATCAAAAAAATAATGGGGAAAGAACGTTTGGCATATTGGGCCAACTGGCCGGATTTTATCAAGTCCGACACTACAGGCGTATGGAAGCAGGCTTCAACCTGGCATTATGTAAACATTGATCCACAAACAGACCTTAAGGCTTTTGATCAAAACCTAAAGATGCAGGCAGGTCCAAGTCTTTATACTCAGGTAAACACTTTATCCAGCCAAATTAAGGATAAAAATACTTCTGAAAAGGACAGAAAAATTGCTTTGATCTTCCTTATTCATATTATGGGTGATCTTGCTCAGCCGCTACACGTAGGAAGAGCCGAAGATTTGGGAGGAAATAAGATCAATGTTACTTATTTCGGAGAAAAAACAAACTTACACTCTGTTTGGGACGGAAAATTAGTGGACTCTCAAAAATACAGCTATACTGAATATTCTAAGCTTTTGGATATCAAATCTAAAGAAGAAGTAGCACAAATTCAATCCGGAACCCTGGAAGACTGGTTGTATGATTCGCACAAAATTGCCAATAAAATCTATGCACAGACTCCAAACGATTCAAAATTATCCTACGATTACCAGTATAAATTCAACGAAACAATGGAGAGACAATTATTGTACGGAGGATTAAGACTGGCGAAGGTATTGAATGAATTGTTTTAATTACCGATTGCTTGTAAACATTTAAAAATACTGGCTACAGTTAAAATATTACTAATAGTTATAAAACGGAACTTCGGTTTCGTTTTTTTTGTTTACAATGTAAAGCTCTTGCACTATTTCAATGTGTAAGCTTTAAAAATAATGTTCTTACCAATTTTATAATTAAATTAACTTCTACAGTTTTAGCTCTTGATTCCCCCATAATACTACTTTTCACAAAAAAAATCCAAATAGGTGTAACCTTTTTACTTTGCCAAACGTATATATTATAGTAACTCTTTTTTTGAGGATAAAATAAATGAGACAATTAAAAATCACTAAGCAGGTTACCAACAGGGAAACTGCTTCATTAGACAAGTATTTGCAGGAAATTGGTAAAGTGGAACTAATTACTGCGGACGAGGAAGTAGAATTGGCACAAAGAATACGTGCTGGCGACAGAGCCGCACTAGAGAAATTAATCAAAGCCAACCTTCGTTTCGTAGTTTCTGTATCCAAACAATACCAAAATCAAGGTCTTTCCTTACCCGATTTGATTAATGAGGGTAACCTAGGATTAATGAAGGCGGCAAAAAGGTACGATGAAACTAGAGGTTTCAAATTTATCTCTTATGCAGTATGGTGGATCCGTCAATCAATTTTACAGGCGTTAGCTGAGCAATCTAGAATTGTAAGACTTCCGTTGAACAAAATTGGTTCCATCAATAAAATTAATAAAGCATACGCTCACCTTGAGCAGGAAAATGAAAGACCACCTTCTCCGGAAGAATTGGCTGAAGTTCTTGACATGAGTGAGGAGGACATTAAAGAATCTATGAAAAACTCCGGAAGACACCTGTCTATGGATGCACCTTTAGTAGAAGGGGAAGATTCTAACCTTTATGATGTATTACGTTCAGGAGAATCACCAAGTCCTGATAAAGACTTGATGCTTGAATCTCTACAAATTGAGATTGAAAGAGCATTGAATACTTTAACTCCAAGAGAGGCTGATTTGGTAAGACTATACTTCGGACTGAACGGAAAACACCCAATGACTTTAGAAGAAATTGGTGAGACTTTCGATCTTACAAGAGAGAGAGTTCGTCAGATCAAAGAAAAAGCAATTAAGAGACTAAAACACAATACCAGAAGTAAGATCCTTAAATCTTACCTAGGTAAATAATTTTAGCGCAAACTATTTTTATAGGCGGAGTCTGTTTTTCAGGCTCCGTTTTTTTTATTTTTGAATTACATTCTATTGATAAGCATTTGTAACAATTTTTTAAATACCTTCAACTAATACCATTATAATATTCCATTCGAAAAAGATTAAACATGAATACTCCACCATTTGAAAACAAAATTTCTAAAGATAAAAACGTTCTTGTCGTTTTACAAAACGACAATACTATCAATTCTGAGCTTCAATACCTCATCGAGAATTTCTGCGGATTGGTGATCAATACCCTTTCTGATACAGAGATTGACTTTAGCAATAAAAAGATATACGTATGTGGAGACCTCAGCCTACTTACAAAGACCACTCTCTTTCTTAACATTATAGAAGAATTTTCGGTTAATGATGAAAATTATAACCCGGAAAAATCAAAAATAGTAACACTGGGAGAAGTTCCAGTAGTCATCAGCAATGCTGGTGTTTACTACAGGAAACTCTTTGTAGATGAACGTAATTTTGATCAAATCAAATCTGAACATGATTTTCAGGAACTTACAGAATCCAATAAGGAAAGCAAGGCTCTAAGAAAAGGGATCTACCTCAGCAAAGTCACCAAAGATACTGCTGAAGACGGAAAAGATGCCTTTCATTATCATCTTTTGAGATGCTCCAGTAATTTAACAGGACCTACAGATAATTTCCGTAGTATGGATACAAAAATTATCAATATATTAAATAATTGCGTGCAGGAAAGTTTCGATAATAAAACAGAACTTAATCACGCTCTGGTACAGATCTATGAGAATAAAAAGAAAACTGTTGATTCTGAAAAAGAAGTAAAAGCTAAAATCAAGGCACATTCGGATAAAACCAAAGACATGCCTAAGGAAGGACTTATTGCATTTTGTACTTTCTATGATGATTCTAATACTGAACAGCTAAAACCATCAACTACCGATAGATTCGATTGGTGCTATAAACAAACAAGTGCCCTGACAAGATTGCATTTCAAGTTAAAGAAAAATGTGGAGGATGATTCTTTGGCAAAGGAATTCAGTGTTACTTTATACCCAAATTCTGCATTCATAATCCCGCTTTCCACCAACAGGCTCTATACCCATGAAATCAAACCTTCTGTTTTGGGTGTTGATCAAATTCCTATAAGAATGGGGTATGTCGTGCGTTGTTCTGATCTGGAAGCCATGCATACAGATAATCAGACTTATATTAAAGAAAACGGCAGCTATATTAAACTTGAAAAAATGACGCCTGAACTTCAGGAAGAATTGCGCAGTTCTTATTATGAAGAAAATATCTCTGAAAAGATGATGGAATATGGGAAAATTCATTTCAGCATGAACTCTGGTGATTATGAAAAACCTATTTTTTAAATATATAAATAAAGAAAAATGAGTTTCCCTGAATTTTATACCATAACTCTTACCACGGAAGAAAATCTTTTCGATCCACTATTTAATTCTGCTGAATTTGAATCTACCGGAAAAGGTAGGCTTGGCAACCATCTTGTCAATACAAATGGGCTACTTATTCCGATTGTGAGAACCACCACCCGATATGCTACTCCGGCTGTTGCATTTTCAGATATTCATCACCAGCTTGTAGATCATATGAATGATACATTACGCGCTGATCATGCTGATATACCTGTACAGAATTTCAACAACGCTTTAATTGAAGTGTATGATTCTACGTATTCTAAAATGAATTACCATTCTGATCAGGCATTGGACTTGGACAGCAATTCTTTTATCGCACTTTTTACATGCTATGAGAAACCTGAAGAACTCGAGGAGTTTCATTTTAGAAAACTTGTTATTAAAGACAAAGTGAGCAATGAAGAGGCTGAAATTATACTCCATCATAATTCTGTGGTTTTATTTTCTGTTGAAACTAATAAAAAATTTCAGCATAAAATCATATTGAATTCATCATCAAATTTAAATACGACATCCAATAATAAGTGGTTGGGAATAACTTTCCGAACTTCAAAAACTTATATTCAGTTCAAAGAAGAGCTTCCTTATTTTTCTACTGGTGAGACATTGACATTGGCAGATCAAGATCAGGAATCAGAGTTTTTCCAGCTGAGAGGTCAGGAAAACAGAGTGCTGGATTTCATTTATCCCAATTTATTCTACACGATTAGTAATGCAGACCTTTTAAAACCTATCACTAAATTATAATTTTAAAATAATCACAATGAAAAAAATACTTTTCGCTTCGGTAATGGCTTTATCCTTGCTTTCATGTAAGGAAAATAGGACTGAAAATGCTCCCATTGTAGAAAATGCTGTTGACAATGCAAAATCTTCTATCTCCGGCTCATTAAAATCGGGCCGTTATGAAAATCAGATTGATCAAATCTATTCTGAAATAATTAAGAATGATAAAAACCTTAAAGCACTTGACGATAAAGTACAAAAAGCGGGTCAGGAAACTCAAAAGGTTTTGCAGAACTATAACAAAGTACTCAGTATATCTGAATCTTATTATCGGGAAGCAGAATATCAGATGAAGTCGATTACTGATTCTCTGATTAAGAAACAGGTTGAAACAGCGGTTAAGACCAGTGCTGAGAGATACAATCTTAAAACCGGAAATATAAAAGTGCTTATTGTTCAGATCAATAAAAATAATGAAACGTTAGGTAATTTATATACTGCCTTTAAAATCAGAAAAACACTTTCAGAAATTGAAAAGTTTCAAAATGCCCATCCTTTAAAAACAGACAGTCTGGAAAGCTTTATCAAAAGGCAAAATAAGTTAATGGAAGAATTAAAGAATATAAAATAAACAACCTCTTATGAAATATACTACAAAATGGCTTACGGATAAAACACGTGTCCCGGAACTGGTCGATTTTTTTATCGCCCATAAAACAGACTCTTACATCTCCCACAGTGAAATTATGTATGGAAGAGCTTTAGATTCTAATCATTGGAATCCTGATCTCAGAGCTGTATTCACAGAACAGCTTATGAGTGATTATGACTACAGTGAGGCTTCAAAATTGCATATCTTAATTGCAGAAAATGACAACGGAGAGATTGTAGGAATGCTTGTTTTCAATGTTATTAACAGTCCTTTTAAAAAGTATGCTATTTTGGAAGATATGCTTTTAGATCAAGCCGTAAGAGGTCAGTCTCTTGGAAGTACACTTTTGGAGGAAGTGATTCGGGAATCCAAAAACTGGAATATCAGTTTTATTATGCTGGAAAGTGGTGTTGATAACCATGGTGCGCATCATTTTTTCGGTAAATATGGTTTTAAAAAAGTATCCGAAAGCTATATGCTAACCCTATAAATTTACAACAGGCTTTATATAAAACAAACCAATACTGATGAATTCAATTTCAATCATAGGAGCCGGAATTGGCGGTCTCACTCTTGGAAATATCCTGAAGCAGCATCAATATGATTTTACGCTCTATGAATCTGCTCCTGCAATAAAGCCTGTAGGAGCAGGAATCATGATGGCCGTCAATGCAATGCAAGTCTTTGATCAATTAGGTTTAAAGGAAAAAATTGAAAATGCTGGAAATAAAATCCATAGAATCACTCTATCCAACGAGTCAATGAAACCGTTTTCAAAAACAGAGATTCTTGAACTGGAAAAAAAGTATAATTCCTGCAATGTAGCTATTCACAGAGCTGAACTACAGAGAATTCTTGCAGAAAATTTAGATCCTGCGGCTATTCGGCTCAATCATTCTTTAAAGGCCATTGAAAAGAAAGAAAACTATATTTTGGAGTTTGATAATGGAACCCGGGTAGAAAGTACAATTGTCTTTGGAGCAGATGGTATAAAGTCTCCTATTAGAAATCAAATATTAAAAACAGGAACCATCCGAAGTTCCGGACAAAAATGCTGGCGTGGGCTTGTAGACTTTGAGCTGCCTGAAAAACATCATCATGAGGCCTTTGAAATGTGGGGAAAAGGAAAACGTTTTGGCTTTGTAAAGATCTCGGAAAAAAAAATATACTGGTATGCCTGCATCAATGAGAGGAGCTTTGGCAGATATTTGGAATTAACAGACATTTTTAAAGAGTATCATTCTCTGGTTTTGAAGCTTATTGAAGCTACAGCAAAAGAAAATATCATCTGTAATGAAATTTCCGACCTCACTCCTATCCCGAAATGGTATTCTGAAAATCTATGCCTGATTGGGGATGCTGCCCATGCTACTACTCCCAATATGGGACAAGGTGCCTGCCAGGCCATTGAGGATGCTTACATTATTGGAAAGTTACTGGAGAATAATCAGGATTTCAATTCTGTATTTGAGGAATTTCAGAAAATCAGAAGAAAAAAGGTTGATTATATTGTGAGTACAAGCCGTACGATTGGAAAAATTTCTCAGTGGGAAAAGGGAAATTCACTCCGTAATTTTCTGATGAGTTTAATTCCAGAAAGCATTAATAAGAAAATGGCAAAGAAAATTATTGAATTGGAAATGTAGTTTTACTGTACAGAGATTGGTAGTAATTAAAAAGACTGCCCCAAGAGACAGTCTTTTGCTTTATATTAATAGGTTAAGGTAACTCCCGCTCCAAATCCCATTTCATTATCATAGTTTCCGGAAAGGGATAACCATTTCTGAACAATGTATCTCAGTCCTGTAGAAAACTCTCCGTCAGAATTGACACTGAAGTTTCCTCTCCACCTTCTGGAAATTGGAATATCTTCTCTGCTCAGTTCCAGCAACACTTTCCCGTTTTGGTCTACACTTGCATCAGCCGTTATCAACATTGGCAATACATACTGCATTCCGACCATAAACGCATATCTGCTTTTAGAAGCTTTCTGCTGTCCGAACCAGGTTTTCTTACCATGAAAATCCATTCCCATATCTTCCGCCATTTGTCTTTCCATAATTTCATGGTTCTTCTGAACCCTAAACCCTGCATAAGGAAGTGCCCATTGGAATTTTCCTAAAAATCTTCCCACTTTTGCACTTCCCTCAAAATGATCGAAGTTCCAGTTAGAATGAAATTCATTTAGGTTGGCCCATCTTGGTCCAAACATTGTCATGGTTTCTGCGTGTATTTTATTGCTTGCAACATCCAGCATGGCCATAGAGCTTACCATCTTGTTATCCTGTAAGAAGTTTTTCCAGGCCAGTTTTCTGTTAGGAAGCTGCGGATTTGGTTTTGAATTTTCATAGCTGAATATTCTTCCCATACCGGCCATCATATGATAAAGGATATGACAGTGGAAGAACCAGTCTCCATCCTGATTGGCTGCAAATTCAATGGTAGTGGTTTCCATGGGCATAATGTCTACTACATTTTTCAATGGTGAATATTCTCCTTTTGAGTTAATCAGCCTGAAATCGTGCCCATGCAAGTGCATTGGGTGGCGCATCATAGAGTTATTATACATTTTAATCCTAAGAATTTCTCCTTTTTTAACCAAAATCTTATCCGTTTCTGTAACCGTTTTATTGTCCAGTGTCCATAGATAGTGGTTCATATTTCCTTCCAGCGTAAATTTCATTTCACGAATACTGTCCGTTGGAAGAATTGTTTTTTCCGGAGACTTTAAAATGTTGTAGGATAATCTTTTGATGGACTTTTCTTCTTTCGTATTCATTCCTGAATGTTGAGAATGATCTTCCTCTTTTTTCTCTTCCTTTGTTTTTACCCCCATCATTTCATTCATATGCTTCATTGTTGTTTTTCTTTGACTTTCGGAAAGTTCCGGATACATCACTTCATTCATGTCCATCATCTGGTTTCCCATCGTCATGTTCATTGGTTTCATGTTTCCGCTCATTTCCATCATTCCGTTCATCATTTTCATCCCTTCAAAAAGCATTAATCTAGGGAGGTTGGGCGCTTCTACTTTATCACCCGATCCTAGCCAAAGTGAAGCATGTCCTATTCTGTCTTCTGAAGTAGCTCTGAACTCAAAACTTTTGCTTTCAGGAATGGTGACTTCAATATCATATGTTTCGGAAACACCTACAATCAGGCGGTCAACTTCTACAGGAACCACATCATTTCCGTCATTTCCAACTACCCTTATTTTTCCGCCTCCATAATTTAGCCAGAAATAAGTGGATGACCCGCCGTTGGCTACTCTTAATCTTACCTTGTCTCCCGCTTTTAGATTGGAATAATCAGAACTTGGTACTCCGTTAATCAAAAATGTATCATAGTATACATCACTTACGTCCATTGCTTCCATTCTTTTCCACTCATTCAAGGCTTTTGTTCCAAAGTTTCCGGACTTTATCGCTTCCCAATAACTTTGAACGGCATTTTTCTTTACGGCATACCAATCTGTATTGGCCATGTGAAGCCTTCTGGCAATCTGCATGGGATCATCATCACTCCAATCTCCTAATAGTACAGGGATTTCTGCATTATACTCTGTCTTTGGTTCTCCCTCTCTTTTTTTAAAGACCAGAATTCCGTTCATTCCTATTTGTTCCTGAAGGGCTTCGTGCGAGTGATACCAATACGTTCCGTTTTGAGAAACTCTGAATTTATACAAATGCGTTTCTCCTGGTTTTACAGGTTTTGTTGTCAGATAAGGCACACCATCCTGTTCGTTGGGCAAGATAACACCATGCCAGTGAAGTCCTGTATTTTCCTTAAGCATATTATGCAGATAAATCTCTGCTGTATCTCCCTCTGTAAAATACATCGTAGGAGCCTGCAATTTTCCATTGATGGCAAGTGCTCTTCTGTTTTTCCCTGTGAAATTGACAATAGTATCTTTTACATACAGATCATAACGAACTGTTTTCCCTCCAAAAGTAAGTCTTCCATTTTCAGAATTTCTTTTGAGAACAGGCCTTTCTTCTTTTTGCTCCTCAGCTACAGCATGTTGATGCTGTTCTTTTTCAACTAGGTCCATTCCGCATTTAGGGCATCTTCCCTGTTTCTCTGAAGTAACTTCAGGATGCATAGGACAAGTGTAGGTGATTTGAGATTGAGGTTTAGATTGTTGAGAAGAAATCTGACTTTTAGGTTTCAAATCAGGTTTCACAACCTGAGCTTTCTCAACTTTCTTTGCCTTTTTAACATCAGCTTTTTTATCAATCTTAGTCTTATTGACCTTACCTTCTACTGGTTTTGTTTTAGTCTCTACTTTCTGTATAGGTTTTACTACCGGCTTTGCAACCACTTTTGACTGTATCACAACTGTTTTCTTTACCAAGGTCATTTTGCACTTTGGGCAGTCTCCCGGCTTTGAGGAAACTACTTCTGGATGCATAGGACAGCTATAATAGGTTTTTGTTGTTTGTGCGAAGGTAAAAACAGAAAACAAAAGCACCAGAAACATGATTAGCTTTTTCATAATATTCCGAACTTTTTAGAAGCTGCATGACTTACATTTAAACATAAATTAAATCATGCAACTTATTGTTTTAAAGATTAATACAATATATTACTTAATTTCTGACTTTACACTTCCACAAGTAAGCATAGACTTCCCATAGTATGGGTTTGCGATTTGTTTTTCGTCACTTAACCAGCTTGCATCAGCCATTGGGCAATATTGTACATACACCGGTTTTTCGGAAAGCTTGAACTCTTTTGTCAGAGCAATCATATTATCGGAAAGGTTGAAGAATGTTTCTCTCTGGGCAGCAACAGTTCTTGCATCAGAAATAGCGGAAGCATCTTTTCTAAGTATATTAAGGTTTCCTTCTGATACTAACTTATAATCAATGGCAGACGCTGTTTTAATGAATTCTGTGGCAGCCTTTGAAGTTTTGTCTGCATCATCTGAAGCTAATGCAGATTTTATTGCAATATAGTTCTGATACAGTTTTGAAACCTGGGCGTCTTTTTTAGATTGTGCTGAAAGTGAAACGATTGAAAATAAAGATAGGGCTGCTGTAATGATATACTTTTTCATTGTTTTAAATTTTAGAATTAATTTTTTAATAAAGAATAATGGATGACACATAAGTACATGCGTCTGAACGTGTCGACTTGATCGATATTATTGTAATACCGAAAAACGACAGACCCATTCTAAATTCTAAAATTACAATGATGGAGATAGATAGGTACCGGTTTGTATTCCGGAGGCCCATTGATCTGAATTTGAGTAAATTTTGATGCTGAAAAAGACTTGTCTGCAAAGAAAAACTGATGGGTGGTCGGGATTTCAGAGATTTGTCCTAAAAAGTCAACATTCATCAAATCTGATTTCTGAGAATCGTCAACTTTTACAATTTTAATCTCTGTTTTACAACATCCTTTTTTTTCCTTTACCCCACATTTTCCACAGATATCGTCTGTTTTCTGGCTTACAGAAACAAATTCCTGCATACAATAATGAACGCTAAAAGCTGCTCCGGAAGAAAATCCGAAGTAGAAAATAGAAAACAATATGGCAAGAATCTTTTTCATTGTTACAGCAAAGTTAAAAATATCCCGGAAACCGTTGTTATAAAATTCAGTAATGTTGTTATAAAATTCAGGTAAACAAAAAAGCTCCTGAAAAATATTCAGGAGCTTTTTATATTTTTTGTGATCTCTTACCGAGAAACTTTACTATAGTTTAAATTCTAACTTTACATTAAAGAAACGTCCTGTAAGACGTACCGGTACCGGATACATATAATTGGTATTGTAATCTGTGATCCATTGGTTGGCAACAGTATTATTGATATTAAACGCATTGAAAACCTGAACTCCTAATGATAATTCCTGGAAATTCCCCCAGAAGCCGTATCTCTTGTTTTTATCCTTCGGATCAATGAATACTTTTGTCAATCCGATATCTACTCTTTTATAAGCCGGTAATGTTTGCTGATAGTTATACGCTGAAGTAAAATCAGGCTGTCCGTTACCATTAAACATTACAGGAGAACCTGTTGGGAGTCCCATTGCATACACCAAGGTAAGGTTTACCCTCATGGATGGAAACTGCGGCATATAATCCTGATAGAACATGGCAAACCTCAATCTCTGATCGGTAGGTCTTGGAATATTTCCTCTTCCATCAATATTTTCATACACTCGCGCATAACTTGCGGACAACCAAGAATCTACCCCAGGAACGAATTCCCCGAATAATCTTGTATCAATTCCGTATGCATATCCTTTTGAATTATTCTGCCCTGAGTAACGGATCCTTACATTATCCATATAATACGGGATCAGGTTATCCATTTTCTTGTAATAAAGCTCCGTCGTCAATTTAAACGGTCTGTCATACATATAAAATTCATAGTCATTGGCAAGGATCAACTGCATCGATCTTTGTGACTTGATATTGGAGTTGAAATTTCCGTCCAAATCTTTGATCTCCTTATAAAATGGTGCCTGATAGTAAATTCCTCCGGAAAGCTTGAATAGCATATCAGATTCCCAGTCTGGTTTTATGGCAAACTGGAATCTTGGAGAGAATAATGTTTCCTTATTGAAGCTCCAGTTGGAAACTCTTGCTCCGGCATTGATAAATACCTTGCTTGCTCCCCAGTAAAATTTCTGAGAATATTGAGCATAGGCAGATAGTCTTGTAGGCTCTATATCATTTTTCCCTGCAATATGATAAAACATTCGAAGATCTCCTGTAGTACCAGTTCTTGGGTCAATAACCTCCGGTCTTGGAAGGCTGTATCCTGCAGAATCTACCAGTTTCCATTCGTTGGTAAGGTCTTTCAGGTTTTCCTTTTCATACTTAAATCCAACTTCGATATCTGTATTGATATTAGGGGAAAACTTTGCTCTAAACTGAGTTCCGTAAGTTCTTACAAATAAATCATTTCTGGCATGCTCTGTCTGTCCTCCAACGTCATAAGTAGCAACAGGCTCCTTTGTGATGGGGTCAAATGTTTGCAGATCATATTCTGATCGGATGGTGTAGTATTCTTTCTCTCTGTTTTGATAGGCAAAACTATCCAATGTTAATCTCCATTTATCGGATGGTTTATAGTTCAGGGAGAATGTACCCATCATATTTTTATACTGGTCATTTTCTTTACCAGCATAGCCGATGTTTACCTGAATAGGCTGCTGAAGACTTCCAAAGGTTACACTTTTTGCCTTAGGAATCATTTCGTAATCATTCTTGGAATAATACCCTATGAATGACATGGAAAGCTTATCATTAACATGATAATTAAGGTAGGACTGGAAATCCCAATAGGTAGGATTAAAGTCTGTATCTTCCTTTAAGGTATTAAGAACAAGGTTGGTATTTCTGTATCTGCCGGAAAATAAAGCGGTAAACTTTTTATTTTTAGATGCCAAACCGGTTGTTAATCTACCTCCTATTAAACTTGCTTCTCCTGAAAGTTCAAATTTTTCAGGTTCACGATAATAGATATTCAAGGCAGAAGACATTTTATCCCCATACTTGGGTTCAAATCCTCCTGCGGAGAAATTCACGGTTGAAACCATATCCGGATTGATGATACTCATCCCTTCCTGCTGAGAGTTTCTGATCAGGAAAGGTCTGTAGATCTCAATATCATTAATGTAGATAAGGTTTTCGTCATAGTTTCCACCACGTACCATATACTGGGAAGATAGCTCAGTATTGGAGTTTACAGAAGGGAGTGTTTTAAGCAACCCCTCTATTCCGCCACTGATGGAGGCTACTGCCTTGGCTTCTTTTGCAGAAATTCTTACGTTGGTAAGGTCATTTGTTCTTCCGGTTGTTTTTTTCTGGAATACGACTTCCTCTATATCGGTCACTTTAGTGGTCGCCGTATCTTTTTTCCTTTGTTGGGAGAAAATAAGCATTGGGACCATAAGGCTTAGCGGTAAAACTAGTTTTTTCAAAAGAAATATTTTAGAATTTCTAAAATTAATGTTTTTTTAACAATTACAAAATCGATTCTCTAATTCTTGTTAATTTTTGTAACAAATCTTCTAATAAATCTAATCTTAACATGTTTGCACCATCAGATAAAGCTGTTTCAGGTGTTGGATGTGTCTCAATGAAAATTCCGTCTGCCCCTACCGCAATTCCGGCCTTGGCAACGGTTTCAATAAGATCTGGTCTTCCACCTGTTACTCCTGAGCTTTGGTTAGGCTGTTGTAAAGAATGGGTAACATCCAGAATTACAGGCGCATATTCTCTCATGGTAGGAATTCCTCTGTAATCAACAATCAGATCTGTATACCCAAAAGAATTTCCTCTTTCAATGATCGCAACTTTTTGATTATCAGAATCCGTAACTTTCTGAACGGCAAATTTCATAGATTCCGGCGAAAGGAACTGTCCTTTTTTCAGGGTAACACATTTTCCTGTTTTTGCTGCAGCCACCAATAAATCGGTCTGGCGTACAAGAAATGCAGGAATCTGAAGTACATCCACATATTGTGCTGCCAATGCGGCATGCTCATTTTCATGAATATCTGTTGTAGTAGGAATGTTGAATGTCTCTCCTACTTTTTTAAGGATTTCAAGAGATTTTTCTTCTCCAATGGATGTGAAAGAATCTACACGGCTTCTGTTTGCCTTTTTGAAGCTTCCCTTAAAAATATATGGAATATTGTACTTGTCTGTAATGTTAATCACTTTTTCAGCAATTCTTAAAGCCATATCTTCTCCTTCAATAATACAAGGACCTGCAATAAGGAAAAAATTTTTTGAATCTTTGTGCTGAATATTATCTAAATACTGAATCATTTTGTTGTAATTAAAAGTTCAGTAAAAATACTGAGAAAGTTTCAGACTTGGAAATTATTTGGGATTTTAGAGTAATTAAAAATTTCATGCATTAATACGGTGCAAGAAACAGCAATCAGAAAGGAAGGAAATATATCCGCCATTCTAAAACTTTTTTAAAATTTTCTCAAACGTATTGATATTCCTGCTGGTAAATTGATCTTTAAGACTTTTCTTTCCCAGCACCTTTCCAAAGGTGGAATCCAGGGTATTTCCCTTTGAAACCTGCCAGTAAAATATATCATTGACAATTTCGGCCTTTTCAGCTTGAGTGGCTTTTTGAAATTCTTCCATCAGGATATTCTCCACACCGGGTATTCCTACAAAGGCATAGATATGTAGATTTTCATTCTTTTCAAAAGGAATGCTATTCCAGAATACCTCTGTTTCTTCCTGTGATTTTACAAACAGAAAAGCCTCATAGGAAAAGTATTCTGACATCGCCTTTTCCAGAATTTTCTTTAAATCATCAACATTTTTATCTGAAGAAAAAACAATATTTCCGGAAGCCAGTACAGAACTCACCTCTTTCATTCCGGCATCTTTAAAGACCTGACAGACATCTGCCATCTTCATATTGGTTCCTTTTACATTAACGCCACGGAGAAAAGCACAATATTTCATAGATTAGGTATTAGGTGATAGATAATGGGTTGCAGGTGTTGATAACTTATTAGCTTCTTTTAATCAACTCTTATATATAAGTTATAGTCTGTTCCTGAAGGCTTTAGGTTATAGATCTTTTCTAAAATCTTATGATTACTTTTCAAGTGATCTTTTACCCTGAATTCTTTCAAAACTCTATAATGGATTTGATAATATTCGGCATTTTTTCCTTCGTACAAATTCTGGTAAGAAAGAAGGTATCTTGGTTTTCTTGTCTTTACTGTATTGATCCAGTAATTCGTTTTATCTTTTTTAATTTCTTCTTGAATCTGCTTGTCTACGAGCCCTACCTCATCAATGGTTTTTAATCCTGAAAAATAAGGAACATACCCTGCAGGTTCCAGCAAGATCCATTGATTTTTATCTTTTTCATATTGGTTTAGGAATACGCCGATGGTTCTGCGGTAGTTCCATTCCCCATTTCCTGTTGCAATCGAGTGAATGGTCTGGAAAGCCAACATTGGAGTAATATAGAATACAATAAGCAATGATAGCCACAGATTTCTTCTTTCCTTTTGCTCCAAAACAAAGATAAGAACCGGAACAAAAAGCAGAATCTGAGGAACCCAATAATACCAATCAAATAAGCTCTTTTGGGAGATAAAAACGATCTGCTTTACCCATCCGAAAATAAAAATCATCCACAAGAAATAGTTTCTCTTTTCTCTCTGTCTGATAAGATAAATGAAACATAGTAATTCAAAAATAAGGACAATAATGGTGATTGGGTTGAAATTCCCGGGAACTTTCAGCATTCCCCAGAAATTACCAAAGCTCACCATGAAATAGTTGATATGCTGCCCTAATGTAAACTGCTGTTCGTACAATAATTTTTTTGCGGTAATGGTATTGTTGACAAGCTCTCCAAAGTAGAACCAGTTAAAGGCAACCGTTGATAAAACACCCAGAATTCCTCCAAAAACATAATTCCATCTGATTTTTTTGTTCCAAAGCACATCTACAATAAATACAATCCCCAGGAAAATAACGGTATCAATCCTTGTAAACATAACCAAAACAGGAAGAAGGGTCAGAACCCATTTTTTTCCTTTATTGAATCCATAGTACAACAGCGCCATCTCCAGAAAAAACAAAATTCCGTATTCCATTCCAAGGATCGAAATCTTGATGGCAGGTGGTAAAATACCTATCAAAAATATAAATAGAGCTTTATGCCAGGGGGTTTTAAGAACCAAATGAGAAAGAAACAGTGTTCCTATCGTAAAAAGTATAGAATTGAAGATCAAAAGGGGCTCAATAAAGTTTTCTTTACCAAAGACCAAATTGAAAATATAGGATACAAAAACATACAAATGCGTGGTAGAAGCAGAGATTTTAGTATCTCCATTGAAGCCAATTACTCCGTAATCCAGTAGGTTCTGAGCCACCCTCCAGGTAATGAAAGCATCTTCCTGAATGTAATGCGTCAATAAAAAAAGAAGTTTAAAAACAACCGTAGCGATTACGGCATAGATTGGGAACCTGCTATTTTGTGTTTTTGCCATTATGCATTTTTAGTTCCACAAATATAATCTTAAAATTTAGGATTCCCAATAACAAAAAAAACGGAACCGAAGTTCCGTTTTAAAAGTATTTTATTGTGTTGCCTTGATAATCGCTGATGTGATCTGATCTTCTTTTTCTTTTGAATAAGTAGAATCATAAGGCTGCATAACATCAAATAAGTATTGATAGAATGGCGTGATCTTCTGAACTTCTTCAGATTCTTTCATGGCCTTTTCTTTGCCCATCTGCTGAAGTTCTTTTACAAAGGCATTGAATTTTTTATCAATAGGCTCAATGGATTTTACCAGATAAGCATATCCTTTTTCTTTTTGCCCAATCTTAGTATAAGCGTCTGTAACAGCAGCAACTACTAAGGAATATTCCATCGGTTTTGTTCTCATCTGTCTTCTCAGATAGCTTTGATCAGACTTTGAAAGGCTTAAATAGTAATCATATTCTTCAAAGATTCCTTTTTTAAGGACTTCTGCCAGCTGTAGTCCTTTTTGCTCCTGTCCTGCAATAATATATCCGGATACAATTGAACTTAATGAACGAGGATCGTTGTATTTTTCTGCAGGAATTTCTTTCGCAGCAAGATCCAATATTTCTAAAGCCTTCGCTTTTTGTCCATTTAATGCAAGTGCTGAAGCTGCTCTGCTTGCTGACATTCTGTAGCTGATGATATTGGAAGTAGCGGTCTCATCAAAGTGGGTATTCAGATTTTTAAAATTACCCCATCTGAAGTTTTTCACTACATTATAAAGAGAATTCGGATCTACTCTTCCCATATCTCCGTCCACTGATGGTGGGGTTTGAATTGGTATCAACCTGTAGCTGAATCCGTCAAACTGAAGATAATCATTAAGGTAGAAAATATTTTCGCTGTCATAAATTCCTCCTGAAGAGAAGTTAATAGGACGTTTCCAATCGAAGTTCGCCAATAGGTCCAATAAGATCAGGTTATTTTTATAAAGTGTATTTCCTTTATAGGTAATCATAATCTGGTCTACCACATTTGGAAGATCTTCCTTATTAATGATTCCTGCCTGTAGGGCATTTGCCTTATTCACCGGAAGAATAAACTTGTTGACCGGAAGAATATTATATTTCTCATATTTTTCTTCTCCGAAATACATTTTCAATAACTGATCTTTTTCAGGAGACTTGAATTTGATAAAGTTAATAGCCTCTTTCAACGTTAGTGAATCTTGGGTAAGATATTTTCTGAATACCTGGAATTCTGTATCCGGAACTCCTTGTTCTTTCAACATAGAGAAAACACCCTCCCAGTCTTCTTTCTTCATCATATAGATCTGATCGTTTACTCCGTCTCTATAATCTTCGTGGGTCAATTGGCTTGGAATTCCCATTGCATTGTACGTTCTTCTCTTCACCTGATCCAGATTCCAAGGGGTGGATGCAAGGGTAAAGTTAACCACTTTTACATCATCTCTGAACCTTTCTGTTTCCTGAATAGCCCAAACCGGATAAGTATCATTATCACCATACACGAATAAGATATCGTTCTTAGGTAATGATTTCAATACTGAATATGCATAATCATAGGCGGTATATCTGTTACTTCTGTCGTGAACATTATAGTTCTGGAAGCCCATCATAAAAGGTACACCTAATAGAACCACTCCTAGTGCGATATTAGCACCGTTTGATTTGATCTTAGATTGAATGAACCATAAGATTGCTCCGGCTCCCATTCCGATCCAAATAGCAAAAGCATAGAATGAACCTACCATTGCATAATCTCTTTCTCTTGGTTCAAATGGCTTTACTCCTGTATAGAAAATAATCCCCACACTTGTCAAAATAAATAGAGATAGTAGTGCGTAGAATCTTCCAAAGTCTCTGTTCAATTGGAAAAAGAATCCGATTAAACCTAAAATTAATGGCAGGAAGAAGAACTTAACTGTACTTTCATTCTTAAATTTAGCAGGCATCTTATCCTGATTTCCTACGTTTACATTATCGATAAAAGGAATACCCGAAATCCAGTTTCCTTTTGTGCTTTCCATATTTCCTTCAAGGTCATTCTGTCTTCCAACATAGTTCCACATCAGATATCTTACAAAGTAATATCCGTTCTGGAAAGAAATAAAATAGTCCATATTCTGAAGCAATGACGGCTTCTGGACATTGATCAGATTATAAGGTTTCACCTTTAAATAATCTGATGCAGTAATGGATTTATCTTCATACTTGCCTCTCAATTCATCAAAAATTTGCTTAGCCTGAGGGTTATCTGCTACATCTTCATTAGCATAATTGAATGTAAAATCAGGAGCACCATACATTGAAATATAGTTCGCCATTACATCTTTATCCTCATTAAACATTCTTGGCATTAAGCTTATCTGCGACTTACTGAAAACATAGTTGAATCGGTCTCCAGTTTTTCTATAGGTTCCGGTTTTCTCATCTTTTTCGTAGATTTCTCCGGTCTTTTTTGTTTTAAAGCTTCCATCTTCATTTTTCTCAATTCCATTCGCATCAAGGAAAGCCGTATAGTTCTGTCCATATATTGTTGGCCAGTCACCATATTGCTCTCTGTTATAGTAATCCAACATACCAATTGCTGTATCCGGATCATTAAGGTTCATAGGTGGATTCGCATTGGCTCTGATTGGAATAACCATCCAACAAGAGAACCCGATCATCATAAAAACCACCGATAAAGCAGCTGTTTGATACATGTTTCTTTTTGCCTTTCTTGCATACTTAATCAGGAAATAACAGATAGCCACCATTAAAATAAAAGCTACAATTGTTCCTGAATGGAAAGGAAGACCAAGACCGTTTACAAAGAAAATTTCCAATCTTCCGAACATAGTCATGATCAAAGGGAAGATAATTTTGAAAACAATAATCAAAATCCCCAATGTAATAAGGTTTGCCCAGATGAAATTCTTCCAGGTAAACTTATAATTTCTGGCATAGTATACAAGACATACTGCAGGAATTGCCAACATACCCATCATGTGTACCCCAACAGAAAGTCCCAAAACAAAGAAAATAAGGATAATCCATCTTTCACTGTCTGCCGCCTTATACTCATTTTCCCACTTTGTGATCAACCAGACCAAAAGCGCGATAAACATAGAAGCCATAGAGTAAACCTCACCTTCTACTGCAGAGAACCAGAATGTATCTGAGAACGTGAAGCAAAGTGCTCCAATAGCTCCGGCAAATAAAATAGAGATTTCCTGGTGTTTCGTAATTTCTTCAAAATCCTTGTTGAGAAGCCTTCTCACAAAATGAGTGATCGTCCAAAACAAGAATAAAATAGTCAGCGCACTGAACAATGCAGACATCGCATTAATTACGATGGAATAATTTTCGCCTTTCCCTAATGCAAAAATGGCTGCCACGGCACCCACTATCTGGAATAAAGCTGCTCCGGGAGCGTGCGTTACTTCAAGTTTTACTGCAGAAGAAATGTACTCTCCACAATCCCAAAAACTGAAATTGGGTTCTATTGTGGACAAGTACGTGAAAAACGCAATGACGAAAATCACCCATCCTAAAACGGTGTTCCATTGCCTAAAAGTCCAATTTTTCATAGTATTAAATCAATTATGCGAAAATAAGGCTTTTATATTATTTTATATTGTTTTTAACAAATTTTAAAAAATTGGCTTGGTATTTGCGATTAAAGTCCTGTTAAAACTGTAAACACGAAAATAAATATTTAAGGAACAGCCTCCGAGAAATCAAACAAAAGTTTAGTAATTATTTATTTTTTTGTATTTTTGCAGTCAGATTTTTATTGAAAATAACAAATAATGAGTAATGTTTACGATAATATTCTTGGCCTGATAGGACACACTCCGATGGTGAAGCTAAATACTGTTACAAAAGATATTCCAGCAACCATTTATGCCAAGTTAGAATCATATAATCCTGGACATTCCACCAAAGACCGAATCGCACTTCATATTATAGAGAACGCAGAGGAGAAAGGCTTATTGAAAGAAGATTCCGTAGTTGTAGAAACTACTTCCGGAAACACAGGGTTTTCTATTGCAATGGTATGTATCATCAAGGGATATAAATGTATTCTCGCAGTAAGCGACAAAACAAAACCTGAGAAAATTGCTTATCTAAAAGCATTAGGAGCTACTGTCTATATATGTCCTGCCAATGTGCCGGCGGATGATCCAAGATCTTATTATGAAGTAGCGAAAAGAATTGCTTTGGAAACTCCCAATTCTATTTACATCAATCAGTACTTTAATGAACTGAACATTGATGCCCACTATCAGACGACAGGTCCTGAAATCTGGGAACAGACAGAAGGTAAGATCACTCACCTTTTTGCCTGCACCGGAACGGGAGGAACCTTATCTGGTTCAGCAAAGTTTTTGAAGGAGAAAAACCCGGATATTAAAATTATCGGGGTGGATGCAGATGGATCTATATTAAAGAGCTATCACGAGACAGGTGAGATTCATAAGGAAGATGTACATCCTTATCAGATTGAGGGAATGGGAAAAAACTTGATCCCTTCTGCTCTACTTTTTGATAAGGTAGATGAATTTGTAAGGGTAAATGATGAAATGGCTGCCTACAGAACCCGCGAGATAGCTTTGAAAGAAGCCATTATGGGAGGTTATACAACAGGAGCTGTAACGCAGGGGTTGATGCAGTATGCACAATCTCATGAATTAACAGAAAATGACGTGGTTGTTTTAATATACCCAGACCATGGTTCAAGATACATCACTAAAGTATACAGTGATAAATGGATGGCCGAACAAGGGTTTGTCAACAACTGTGTTCACAACTATGACGAAGTCTTCAAGACAGAGTTTATTAAATAGTAACAAATAAAATCACGATATAATAAAGCCTTTTGCGTGTTCTACAAGAAAGGCTTTTTTACTTAAAAATTACGATACAATGTTGGATATTTTTGAAAGAATAAAAGAAAATCCAGGACCTCTTGGACAATTTGCAGATTATGGAGAAGGTTATTTTATTTTCCCAAGATTAGAGGGACCTATCGGACCTAGAATGCAATTTCAGGGTAGAGAAGTAATTTTCTGGAGTGCCAATGATTATTTAGGATTATGTAATCATCCTGAAGTAATAGAAGCGGATGCAAAAGCGGCTGCAGAATACGGAATGTTCTATCCTATGGGAGCAAGGGCGATGTCTGGAGAAACAGATCAGCACCTTCAGCTGGAAAGAGAATTGGCAGACTTTGTAAAAAAAGAATCAGCATATTTATTGAATTTCGGTTATCAGGGAATGGTTTCTACCATTGATGCCCTGGTGAGCAGAAATGACGTTATTGTGTATGATATGGATTCTCATGCCTGCATCGTGGATGGGGTAAGACTTCATTCTGGTAAGAGATTTACCTACAAGCATAATGATATGGAAAGCCTTGAAAAGAATCTTCAAAGAGCAACTAAGGTTGCTGAAGAAACCGGAGGAGGTATCCTGGTAATTACTGAAGGAGTTTTCGGAATGAGAGGTCAGCAGGGAAAAATTAAGGAGATCTGTGAGCTTAAATCAAAATATCAGTTCAGATTATTGGTAGATGATGCACACGGATTCGGAACACTTGGTAAAACAGGTGCCGGAGTTGGTGAAGAACAAGACTGTAATGATCAGATTGATGTTTACTTCTCTACTTTTGCTAAATCAATGGCTGGTTTCGGAGCATTCCTTGCGGGAGACAAAGAAATCATCAGATATCTTAAGTTTAACCTAAGATCACAAATTTTTGCAAAATCTCTTACAATGCCAATGGTAATTGGAGGTTTGAAAAGATTGGAGCTATTGAGATCAAGACCTGAGATCAAAGCTAAGCTTTGGGAGAATGTTGAAAAACTACAGAGTGGGTTAAAAGAAAGAGGATTCAATATTGGGGATACCAATACTTGTGTAACTCCGGTCATGATGCAGGGAACTCCTGTGGAAGCGACTCTATTGGTAAAGGACTTAAGAGAAAATTATGGCATTTTCACCTCCGTGGTGGTATATCCTGTCATTCCTAAGGGAATGATTCTTTTAAGATTAATTCCTACCGCTTCTCATACGGATGCAGAGATTAATGAAACTCTAGCCGCATTTGAAGGAATTCATGATAAATTAGTAAGTGGTTACTATAAAGATCAGGAACAAAAATTATTGCAAGAACAAGGATTAAGTTTTAAACCGATTTAATCTTTAAAATAATAAAGAAAAAAAACCACTGATTGATTCAGTGGTTTTTTATTTTAAAAACTATAAAAGCTATAAAAACAAATGAAACTTAGGGGGTATATCTTGGGCGTTTTATCAGCCGTTTCCTATGGATTGATTCCAATTTTTATCCTGCCTATCAAGCAGGCTCATTTTTCAATGGACATTACCCTGTTTTACAGGTTTTTCTTTTCTGCCTTAATGGTGGGGGGATATCTGATCTATTCCAGACAAAATTTTAGAGTCAACAAAAAAGAGGCTTTGATATTAGCAGTCCTGGGAATATGCTATGCCCTTTCTTCAGAATTTCTATTTATAGGATATGATTTTCTTACTGCCGGAATTGCCTCTACCGTTTTATTTATCTATCCGGTTATTGTAGCTTTGATTATGTTTTTCTTTTATAAGGAAAAACTTAACGGCTTATCTATCGTTTCGTTACTTCTTGCCTTTGCAGGGGTAATTGTTTTATGCCTTAAAGGAAATGGTCTGGAGATCAATTTTGCAGGCTTGGGAATTGTAATGCTGAGTGCTCTTTTTTATGCACTGTACATGGTGATCGTCAATAAGTCTAATCTTAAGGTATCCGGGTTTAAGCTTACTTTTTACTCAATGCTTTTTACTTCCATGTTCTTTATGACAAAAGCGATGATTGGCAATGCATCTTTTGCTATTCCATCAACGGCAATCTTTTTTAACTTTCTTATTTTTGCTTTTCTTACCACGGTTATTTCCAGCCTTTGCCTGGTATATGCCATTAAAAATATCGGTTCTACACCAGTTGCCATTTTAGGAGCCCTAGAACCGGTGGTTGCAGTAATGGTAAGTGTATTGATATTTCATGAAAATTTCACCACCAACCTATTGATAGGTATTACGTTGATTCTGCTGGGAGTTATCCTGAATGTTATTTCAGATCGTAAGAAAGAAAGCCCTATTTAAAAATATTATTCTTTAATTATATTAATAAAAGCCGGAACTCCTTAGTCCGGCTTTACTATTTTACAATAAAAAAGATCAGTTACTTTTGTTTATTAAACATATATCTGGCTATCTTCCATTTTGTATCTTCTTTCTGTAGTATAAACAATTCCCGATTTTCTTCAGGGGTGGTTTTATGATCTGCATGCAGCATTTGAGTCCCTTTTGAAACTGTGCGGGCTATGGCATAATTTTCATTGATCACGGTAATCTCTTCAATCTCAAACTTTACATCCAGTGTAAGGGTTTTGAATACAAAATCATAGGCTTCTTTGAGCTGTTCCTGACCTTTTGCAGAAGGTCCTCCCTGCGGCATAAATACCCCATCCCGGGTATACAAAGGAAGTGTATGGGTAGTGGATGACTCATTAAGGGCATTCTGATAGGTATAAAGTACTGTTTCTATATCTTTTTTTGTCGCTGCTTCCATCGTGTTCTTTTCGTGAGTTGTATTGGGTGTATTATTTTTTTCCGGCTTTCCCGAACAGGCTACCACTATAAAAAAAGCCTGAATCAGAATTAAAATATTTTTCATCTGCTCAATGTTAAAGTTTTGACTTTGCTTCTGTAAGGTTAACTGTTTTCCCCAGTGCCCCGAATTCATGCAAATCCCCAAAAACCTCTATACGGATCGACTGATCAATCCCGCCCACTCTTAAAGGATCGAATCCTGCATTCTTAATAACTTCTTCCACGTCATGATTCACTTCCATATCATCTGATGCATAAAATAATACAGATTTCTCAGGGCTGCCATTTGATGCCCCTGCAAGAGTTCCTGCACCAAGAGTTCCAAATGCCTTCACCAGTTTAGAACCCTTAGGAAGAATCGCTTTGTTAAGTTCTCCTGCTGACTCTCTTTCTCCAATAATTTTTTTGAATCCGCCATTGCCATCAGGCGCAATAGGATTGGATACATCAATAATGGTCTTGTCTTTCAAAATATCACCATAATCATTAAAAAAATCCTTAAATGAGCCAAACCATATTGCAGGGATAACAAGATCCACGGTATTGATTGCCTCTTTAATACTCATACTTTGGGCAAGCCCTCCGGATTGCTCAGCAAAATTATTGGCCTCTTCACTATTTCTTGAAGCAACAATTACTTCATGATTATTTTTTATCAGATCATTAGCGATTGCTTTTCCGATATTTCCTAAGCCAATTACAGCTACTTTTTTCAATGTTTCCATTTCTTTAAATTTTAATATTTATTGAAGTCAAAATTACTCGGAAAGGCTATGAAAAAACAGCAAACTAGTTTAAGAAATCATCTTGATATTTGGTAAGATCAATTCTTAAACTAGTTTCATATGTAAATTAGTTCTTTATTCTTTTTTGCCGGATTTTGCTAAGGAATTGTGGGGTTATTCCCAGATAGGAAGCAATTTCTACATTAGAGATGCGGTTGGCCAATTGAGGATATTGTCTGAGAAAAAATTCGTACTTTTCCTCGCCTGCTGCACTTATATTTTGCAGTACTCTATTCTGAAGCTCAATAAACTTATTTTCAATAATCACTCTAAAGTTTCTGTCAAACTTTGGGTAATAGGTATAAAGATACCAGAGATCATTTTTTTCAATCTGCAGTACAATAGAGTTTTCCAGGGCAACGATATATAATTTGCTGGGATTTCTATTATGAAAACTATCAATATCCACAATCCATTCATTTTCTGCTGCAAACTGAAGATTATGCTCTTCTCCATGATGATCTATACTATACATCTTGAGGCATCCAGAAACTACAAATGTATAGTACTGGCATATTTCATTCTCCTGCAAAATAAATTGTTTTCGTTTGATTCTCCTTTCTGTAATACGCTCATCCAATGCTTCAATTTCTTCTTTAGAAAGAGGAATGAAACTTTTAAAATAGTTGATCAGTAAAGTCGTTTCTTTTGACATTGCAAATAAGATGTGTTTTTATTTGGCTTTCAAATTTTCAAAGAAAACCATGAAAAAATAGATAAGACAATATATAAAAAAATAACTATTTCAGTCTCAATAGTAAAATTTTCCTCCTATCAGTTGTTGTAAATATTACCCTGTCTATTGTGATCTTAGTTATTCCAACATTATATAATTTTATTATTATGGATGGATATTCGGAATTATCAATACAGCCAATGAACAGAAAAAGCCAATTCCTGTAGTCGGAAAAATATTTGAAAATAAATTTAACTTTCTGAAATAGCAAGATTTATCTGCTTATATTGCATCTATCTATTTTAAATAATAATACACCATTTTTTATAGAAATTTATAGGTGCAATATAGAATACAAATGATGAATGAACTACAACAACTCACTAAAGATCAATTATATAATAAACTTAAAAACAGATCAGAGAACTTCAATTCCACTGTTTGTACTGCCTTGGAAAATACTTTGTTTGATGAACATACGCTAAATGATGAAGACCTTTCAGAATTCCTTCAAATGCTGGATGAAGAAACAGCAGAAAAGATAAAAGAAGCTTCCGCACAGGTAAATGACGAGGATGATTTTCCCAATATTGTGCTTGCAGAAGCCAAAGGTCTTACTACCTCCCTTGATGTAACGACAAAAAATGGAGAAGGCTATAAAATCGTTCTCATTGAACATGATATTAATCTATCCGGAAACCTGTTTATTGAAGAATATGTTGTCCTTATTATAACAGGCAATATAAAAGCTAAAAATATTATAGTCAATGGTTCACTCTACTGTTCAGGAAACGTTACCTGTAATATTTTATTTGGAGCTTCATCCAATGATAATGAAACCCATATTGAAAGGAATATTTCTTCTGTACTAATTGCTGAAAACGGGCATTATACCGTTGCTAAAGGAAATATCCACTCAAAATATTTGATCAGTTTTCATAACGAAATAGAAGGGAAGTCAGGTCGATTTATTGAAAAGCCAAGTCTGGAAAATACAGATAATATTGAAATGTTAAGTTCTGAAATGATAGACGAAAATGGATATTTTGATGAAGACTCTTTCTTAAATCTTATTAATAATCATCCTGTAGAAGCCCTATTTAAGTAATCACGAATCCACATACTCTAAGGACCTGTTTTCTCTCAGCATATAATCAATGCAAAAAATTTTTTTCTGAAAAAACTTTAGAATAACTTTGCAAAAAATTTCTGTTGAAAGACCTGCTTCTTATTACCCCGCCTTTTACCCAGCTTAACACTCCTTACCCTGCAACTGCTTATATTAAAGGATTTTTAAATACTAAAAATATTTCCAGTTATCAAATTGATTTAGGGATAGATGTTATCTTGGAATTATTTTCAAAAGAGGGACTTAAAAAGGTTTTTAATAAAAAAAATGATCTTCATGATAGATCTGAAAATTCCCAAAGAATATTTGCCTTAAGAGAAGAATATTTAAAAACCATAGACCAGGTTATTCCTTTTCTACAAGGTAAGAATCCTACGTTGGCAAGACAGATTTGCAGTATGAATTTTCTTCCGGAAGCTTCCCGATTTAATCAGCTGGATGATATGGAATTTGCTTTCGGAAATATGGGTTTGCAGGATAAAGCAAAACATTTGGTAACTCTTTATTTAGAAGACATATCAGACTATATTGTTGAAAATATTGATGCTGATTTCGGTTTTAGCAGATATGCTGAACGCCTTGGAAAAAGTGCCAATTCCTTTGATGAATTATACTCAAAATTATCTGATCAACAAACGTTCATTGATGAATTTACTTTGAAAATTCTTCATGAAACCATTGAAGCCATTCAGCCAAAATTGGTTTGTTTTTCAATTCCATTTCCTGGAAATTTATACTCAGCTTTCCGCTGTGCACAATTTATAAAAAAGAATTTCCCTCACATAAAAATAGCAATGGGAGGAGGATTTCCTAATACAGAATTAAGGGAAATTAAAGATCAGAGAGTATTTGAATTTTTTGATTTTATTACTCTTGACGATGGTGAATTACCTATTGAACTTCTTTACCAAAATCTGGAAATACAACCCGAAATAGCAGAATACAAAAGAACATTTTTAATTGAACATAAAGAAGTTACGTATAAAAATAATTCTAAAAGACACGATTATAAACAGGCAGATATCGGAACACCGGATTATACTGACTTAAAATTAGACCAATATATTTCTGTAATTGAAATCGCCAATCCCATGCATAGCTTATGGAGCGACGGAAGATGGAATAAACTGACGATGGCTCATGGGTGCTACTGGGGAAAATGTACTTTCTGTGATATTTCCTTAGATTACATTAAAATATACGAACCTATTTCAGCCAAAATTCTGGTAGACAGAATGGAAGAACTGATCCAAACAACTGGTGAAACCGGATTCCATTTTGTGGATGAAGCGGCACCACCCGCTTTGATGCGCGAGGTAGCGCTGGAAATTCTCCGAAGAAATCTTGTGGTTACCTGGTGGACCAATATTCGTTTTGAAAAAAGTTTCACTAAAGATTTATGCTTTTTATTAAAACTTTCAGGGTGCGTCGCAGTTTCTGGCGGATTGGAAGTGGCAAGTGATCGTTTGTTAAAATTAATCGATAAGGGAATTTCTGTAGAACAAGTGGCAAAGGTAACAAGAAATTTTACAGAAGCCGGAATTATGATCCATGCTTATTTAATGTATGGTTACCCAACGCAAACCATTCAGGAAACTATTGATTCTATGGAAATGGTTCGCCAGCTATTTGAAATGGGAATTTTACAAAGTGGTTTTTGGCATCAGTTTGCAATGACCGCTCATTCACCTGTCGGATTGAACCCTGAAGAATTTGGAGTTACCCCAATCAAGCAGGAAATTCTATTTGCGAATAACGATATTGATTTTACAGACAAAACAGGAATCAATCATGGTAAGTTTAGTTCAGGTTTAAAAAAATCTTTGTTCAATTATATGCATGGAATTAATTTTGAACTTCCCCTTCAGGAATGGTTTGATTTTAAAATTCCGAGAACAACTATTCATCCCGATTATATTCACGACAGTTTATTGGAAGATGAAGATTTTAAATTTAAAGGAAATTCAAAAGTTATCTTTTTGACCAAAAATGTAATCGCTGAGAATCGTGTAAAAAATAAAAAGAAATACTCTGGTACCTATACGCTTCTTACATTCCACTTAAAAACCAATATTGTAAAGGTAGAACTGGAAGAAGATAAAGCAGAATGGTTGATGAATATTTTAGAAGAAAACTCTATAGAAAATCTAAAAAAACCTACAGTTCAGCAACTTAAGAATCAGTTTGAAGAAGATTTTGAGGATTTTGAATTATTTTGGTTCTCAAAACCAATGCAGCAATTAAAGGAAAATGGGGTCATTTTGAGTTTATAAAAATGTTCGGTTTTTTTTCAGGGATTTCAAAGATTCGGGTAATTTTTATTAAAAATAAGAAATTACTACCCATTTTGTATTTCTGAAGAAATCTAACTGATGATTTACCAGAGATATTAAATAACAATATAAAAGAAAAACCTTGAAATAGTCTTTCAAGGTTTTTTATTTTTAAGTTTGGGCTAAATTATTCTATTCTTATTGAATCTTGCATCGATTAATTAGGCGTATCTTTTGAAACAGGCCCCACCGTTACTTTTTCCTGTATTTTAATAAAATTAGGATCCATCATCGCCATACGCTCAGCAATAGCTTTATAAGTCGGATATTTAAGAATCGATGCTCTTCCTGACATTTCTTTGTACACCACAAAAGATTTACCTCCGGCTGTTTTCAGTTGCTTCGTTGTTGTAATATATTTTCCAATATATTTACTTTTAGCATCATAGATCTCAATATCGATAAAGGTTTTATCTACTATTTTATCATCTGATCCAAAGCTTACCGGTAAATTGGTAAAATATCCTACCGGAACACCATTGCTTAAGATCTCACCCACCTTATTTACCTCAAGATTAAGTTTATCAATTTTTTTTCTGGTTGTATAGGCATCCTTTGTTTTATTATCCAGCTTTCTTTTTGGTGCATTTGAAAACAATTCATCCAGGGTTTTCACATTGATTCCTTTATTATCAATAATTTTAAGACCTTTCACACAGGTATATACTGCGGACTTTTCTTCTCCTGAAAATGCAGAGGGCGAAATATAATCCAGCTCTATGGTCTTATCTCTGTTATATACTCTATTAATTTGTATATAACTGTCTCTCACGGAGTCTACAATACTTTTATCAATAAACTTTATGGTATACAGCGGCGTTTCCTTCAAATCCATAAAAGTATATTCATTGGATTTATTGGAAATTTTAGCAACCGGAACTCCGTCTAAGTTGATAATCCCTCTTTTGGTCTTAATATTCTGGGCATTAAGAAAAAGGCCCAGGATTGTAAAGAATATGATTATACTTCTCTTCATAGAATCAAATTTTTACATGAAATAAAAAAAGTGTAACCAAAGTTACACTTTTTTGAAAATATATTTAGCTTTTCATTTAATTATTCACAAAGGATAATTCCTTTATTATGATTAAATTCTACAACACCGCTTTTAATAGCATAAGAAAAAACAGAGTCTTTATCGTTTTCTTTGGTTAAGTTTTTAGCATAAGCTTCATCTACAGAATTAGCAAATAACTTTACTTTACCACCGATTAAAGAAGAAACAATTCCTGCGTGGTTTTTCATGATGTGGAATTCACCATTTTTTCCAGGCAATAATACAGAGTTTACCTCTCCTTCAAAAACTACGTATTCTGGTGTTAAAATTTTTATATTCATTTTAATTTAGATTTGAAGATTTCAGATTTCAGATTTCAGACAACCTTAAAGTCTCATGTCTAGTATCTGATCTCTTTATGTCTAATTTATTAAGCGTTTTCAGCTAACATTTTTTGTCCTGCTTCGATAGCTTCTTCGATAGTTCCTTTCAAGTTGAAAGCAGCTTCTGGTAAGTGATCTAACTCACCATCCATAATCATTGTAAATCCTTTGATAGTATCTTTGATATCTACCAATGATCCTGGAATACCTGTAAACTGTTCTGCTACGTGGAAAGGCTGAGATAAGAATCTCTGAACTTTTCTTGCACGGTAAACAACAGACTTATCTTCTTCAGAAAGTTCTTCCATACCAAGGATTGCAATGATATCTTGAAGAGCTTTGTATCTTTGAAGAATTTCTTTTACTCTTTGAGCACAGTCATAGTGTTCCTGACCAATAATTTCCGGAGCAAGGATTCTTGAAGTAGAAGCCAATGGATCTACCGCTGGGTAAATACCTAATGAAGCAATCTTTCTGTCAAGTACCGTAGTTGCATCTAAGTGAGCAAACGTAGTTGCAGGAGCCGGGTCAGTTAAGTCATCCGCAGGTACGTATACCGCTTGTACTGAAGTAATTGAACCATTTTTAGTTGAAGTAATTCTTTCCTGCATCGCCCCCATTTCAGAAGCAAGAGTTGGTTGATAACCTACCGCTGATGGCATACGACCAAGAAGTGCAGATACCTCAGAACCAGCCTGAGTAAAACGGAAGATGTTGTCTACGAAGAAAAGTACGTCTCTACCTTGTCCGCTTTCACCACCATCTCTATAGTACTCCGCTAATGTAAGACCAGAAAGGGCTACTCTCGCTCTTGCACCTGGCGGCTCGTTCATCTGTCCGAAAACGAATGCTGCTTTTGAATCTTTCATAACCTCTAGGTCTACTTTAGAAAGATCCCAACCTCCATTTTCCATAGAGTGCATGAAATCATCACCATACTTGATAATACCTGATTCCAACATCTCTCTCAAAAGGTCATTTCCTTCTCTCGTTCTTTCACCTACTCCGGCGAATACTGAAAGACCTCCATGTCCTTTTGCAATATTGTTAATCAACTCCTGGATCAATACTGTTTTACCTACACCGGCACCTCCGAACAAACCAATTTTACCCCCTTTTGCATAAGGCTCAACTAAATCGATTACTTTAATACCTGTAAATAAAACTTCTGCAGAAGTTGAAAGTTGATCAAATTTTGGAGCTGGTCTGTGAATTGGAAGACCACCTTCCTTAGAAATATCTTGAAGTCCGTCGATAGCATCACCAACAACGTTGAATAGTCTTCCGTTTACAGCCTCTCCGATTGGCATAGTAATAGGATTTCCATATCCAATTACATCTTGACCTCTCTTAAGACCATCAGTAGCGTCCATTGCAATACATCTTACTGTATCTTCGCCAATATGTTGTTCTACCTCTAAAACTACTTTTTCACCGTTTTCTTTTGTAATTTCTAACGCGTCATAGATTGCTGGAATTGCTTCCACATCATTAAAGACAACGTCGATTACCGGACCAATAATTTGAGAAATTTTACCTTTAATTTGGTTTGCCATTGCTAAATTTTTTCTTGGTGCAAATATAGTGATTCTTCATAAACTCACAATTGATAAAAAAAAGATTTTTATCATGCTTTTAGAGATAATATTAACTTCATATTTTAATATGTAAAATTCAATGTTTTTTGCGTTATTAAGAAGCAAATTTGTATATTAAGGGATTAGTCTATATACTATATTATATAATGGGCTTTTCATTTTAATATATTTCATTTTCAAATTTTCGGATTCCCTCCCTCACATTCAAAATAAAGGCTTTATATTTGCAGTCAAAATTTTTCCGTTTTGAAAGTTTTCAAGAATTTTAAAGATTATTCTTCTCAAAAGCCTCTAGCATTGTCTTTAGGTATGTTTGACGGGGTACATCTTGGGCATAAAAGTATTATAGATGAACTCATTAAGGTAGGCACAGAAAACAATCTGGAAACTGCCATTCTTACTTTTTGGCCCCATCCAAGGTTTGTTTTTAATCCCAATGAAGATTTAAAACTTCTGAATACCATAGAGGAAAAGAAAGAACTGGTTGAAAAATATAATATTGATAACTTATTCCTGAAAGAATTTGATGAAGAATTCAGAAATTTAACCGGAGAAGAATTTGTTCGCCAGATTTTAATTGACAAGCTTAATGTAAAATACCTTATTATAGGCTACGATCACTCTTTTGGAAAAAATAAAAGTGGAAATTTTGAGCTTCTCCAAAAACTATCTAAGGAACTTGAATTTGAGGTTGAACAAATGGAAGCCATTAATATTCATGAAAATAACATCAGCTCTACCAAGGTTCGTAATGCTCTTTTGACCGGAAATATTAAAGAAGCTAATGAAATGTTGGGATATTCCTATCCTGTTTCCGGAACGGTTGTTCATGGCAAGAAAATAGGAAGAACAATTGGTTATCCAACGGCTAATATTGATACAGAATCTATCAAACTTTTACCTAAAAAAGGAGCCTATATTGTTGAAGTTGAAGTAAAAGGACAACAATATAAAGGAATGCTGAGCATTGGAACCAATCCTACGGTAAACGGAGAAAAACTAACTATTGAAGTATATATCCTTGATTTTGAAAGCGATATCTATGATGAAAAAATTACTGTAAAATTCAGAGATTTTCTTCATGATGAAATTAAGTTTGAAGGATTGGAAAAGCTTATTGAAAGGCTGGACGAAGATAAAAGACTCACAAAGGAGTTTAATTTTTAAGATATAAAAAAAGGGCTATTCATTGATGAGTAGCCCTTTTTGTGTTTATTTTAATACCTTTAAATAGATTTTCTGTGTTTCATTGTTCAGTTTCACTTTAGGAAATTGCTTGTCATAATCAATGAATATATCTCCTTTTTGATCTGCTTTTCCGTTACCGTCAGAATCCCAACTCACAGTAATATAAAATTTGACAGGCCCCATAGGTTTAGGTGTAATTTTAGTATCAGCATCTTTGGGTACAGGCAAATCTATGGTAAATGGCACAGATTTTTGCTCGTACTCTTTTTCAGTAATGAGAGTGGCCGGAGCATCTGCCAATCTTTCATCGGCTCCATATAAACTTACCTTAAGCTTAGGGTTCTTAATCGTAAAGTTTTCTGTTCCGGAGAATTCTATTTTAAGGTTGTCAGAAGAACTGCTATCTGCTACCGAAGTAGAAGCAGGCGTCGTTTTCTGATCTGCCTTATTACAGCTTGATAACATTAATGTACCCGCTGCCATGAATAATAAAAGGTGATTTCTCATGTGTTCTTTATTATGTTAATATTAATTGACTTATTTCACTCATAATGGATAACAAAATCCATACCCAGATGATTCGGTTATTATTTTATGATGAATAATTTTAATATTGATTTCTATTTGGAGTAAAAATAAAACCAGATCTTATAATCTGGTTTTAAGTTTAATAGTCTTTATTTATATCCTAAAATCTGGTTTTCTGCATTAATGGCATCTTCTACAAATTTTTTAAACTCTGGATATTGCTCTTTTTTAATATTATCCCAAGGAGTTTTAGATTTTCTGGTTATTTTTAATCTATTATTCTTTTCAAGCTCATAATGGATTGAATAATTAAAATTATTATACGCAAGGGTTTTATTTTCAGGGATTTCAATAAATTTCATTCCCTCAGGAATGTTAAGATATACTTCCTCAAAATACTCATTCTGTCGCTCATATTGTGTATACAGAATATCCATATTCCTATTTTCAGTAGCCACTATATCTTTTGTAAATGGTTTTGTGATAAAAGGAATCTTCATAATTTTCAGGCTGCCAACAGATTGAGGCTTATCATTGATATTGAACTGAACTTCATAGGATAAAGGATTGATAGTAAGGTCCTTTCCATCCAATAATTTCACTGATTTTACATTGATTACTTTGTCTAAAATACCACCATACTCTTTTTCCATACTTTTTTTACGGTTTTCTTCCGTCTGTGAATTCTGGAAAAAAGTATTATAGTAGCTTTTGGTCTCCCCCATTGTATATTGTCTGGTTACAAAGTTTTGCTCATCACCGTTAATCTGAACCTCACTTACTGATTTGAACAGATTCTTTGTATTATTATCTGCTAATATATCAATGAGCTGAGCAGTACTTCCGTTATTTTTATCTGTAAAAATTACCAGACCTTTTGCTTTATAATTTCCTTTCACAATTGCATTAAAGGGTAAATATTTGTCTGTCATTTCAAGGAAAGTTTCTTTCCCATCAAGGTTTACCTTTACAATACAGTGATTGAAACTTAAATTTGGCAAAAGAAGACGCTGCGGAGAGTTGTCATTGGTTTGCACCAACACAAGATTAGATTTTAATCCTGCCTGATTTCCAAGAATTAAAAATAAAGTTGACAAATCTTTGCAGTCTCCCAGCTTTGTTACCAATGTTTTGGATGGTTTTTGAGGAATAAAGCCACTTTGGCGGAAATCCACGGAGCTGTAGGTTACATTTTTTTCAATATAATTATATATTTTTTCAGCTTTTGCAGTATCACTCATTCCTGAAGTTCCGTTGGGGAATATTTCCTTGAATGCTTTTTCTACAACTCTGTCCGAAACCAGGCTCTTTCTTGTAAGATCAGAATACCAATTGGAAATTTCCTGCCATGTTTTTATAGAATTAGCTGTTACTGAAATGGTTGTATCATAATATGTTGGACCATAGTTTTCATCCATATTTACTTCCGGAAGATCATTAAGTTTCCATGTCTGAAAAAGCTTATTCCCTACTTTTTTCTTTGTAGAAGCCACCTCTGCATTGTTGCTTTTTACCTGATACGGTATATTTTCAGGAGTAATTACTGTAAAAACAGATTCTACTACAGGATATTCAGAATTAAAATAGGAACTGAGGTTAAAGTCCTTATAGAAACGTCCACCTCTCCTTTCCACACTTTCTTTTTGGATAAGAACTACATCTCCCACTTCAAGATTCGTGAAGACGATCTGATCCTCAGATTTTTCACCAGGAACGATGCTGCCGCTTGGTTTTACTATTTCAGACTTTAAAACGTCGTCATAATAATTAATATAATATTCTTTAAGCTCTTCAATTCCGCTTTCTGAAGTAATTTCATAGGCATAAGTGGTTCTTTTTTTGAATCCTCCTTCAGGATAGACATTTACAATATATTCATCCAATAATGTAGTAACTCCTTTTTTACCTTTTGTTCCCTTATTTCTTCTTTCTGAAACCAATTTTTTCAAATCCTTTACAGAAACCTGATTAATTTCATCCTCGGTTTGCCCCAAATCTCTGATCAGTTTATACATCCGTTCATTCTCTGCAAAATGAGAAAGGGATTCTTTTGCGTACTTTACCGCTTCATCCTTATTTTTTTGTAGCGCTAAGATTTCAGCCTTTAATGCCATCAGAGAATAGGAATAAGGAAAGTTTTCAAGCCCTTCATTAATCTGCTTCATAATTTCCGGATCTTTGGGATCTTCCTGTAAAAGAGATACATATTTGGTTTTCAGAACATTTAAAGACGGATATAGTTCAATAAATTTTTTAAAAAGTTTTTTTTCATCCTCTATCCTATTGGCTTTTTCATAGTAGTCAAATAACGAGGACATGATCTCCAGATTATTTCTTGTGGCAATAAACTCTTCAAGTTTTTTTATGATACCGCTCTGATCTTTTTTATCAGCTTCTTCAAGTGAAGTTAAAAGAACAGTATATTTTTCATTATTGGCAAAGGTTTTTTTAATATTGGCTACATGGGATTTCATCTTTTCGATATCATGATTTCTGGCGGATATGATCACATCAAAGAGATCTACCATTGCCCTGGCCTTTGTTTTATTCAGAATTGCTTTGTATTTTTCAAGTTCCTGAATACTCATGCTTTTGGTGACGTTGTCATCAGCAATTTTCATTACCGGAACCTGATAATATTCAGGGTCGTTTATTTCTATGTTTTTAAGAATCTCAGTAATCTTTCCCTGATCTTCCATATTGGCATAATATCTGGAAAGAAGGATCTGAATAAGTGAGGATTTAGGATATTTCTGAGCGAGAACGTCTATTTTTTCCTTTGCTTTGTCATTCTGTTGATTATTCAGATAGCCTAATGTTAAAAGGTAATCATAAATAAAATCATTGGGAGACTGTACAATTTTCTCTTTAAGTTTCTGTTCAAATTTCAACTCTAATTCTTTGGGCTGAAGCTGAGCAAGAGTATTTTTTTTATAATCATGGTAGGTGTCAAAATAAGTCAGGTTACTGATCTTCTGGTAGTTTGTATCAAAAGGCACAATCATAAATCCAGCCATCTTATCAACCTGAGAGTCACTTTTAACAAGTAAGCGGTTCATCCCTTTGGGTAATACGACCTCCACAAGGTGTGATCCTGTAGAAGTATAGCCGTCTTTTGTACTTGACAATATCTCTGTATCATTTAAAAACACCTTGATTTCACTGTTTGCATTCACTTCAAACCACACTTTTCTTTCTTCCGGATTGTTTATGAATGACTGTGCATAAACAATTCCTCTTCCATATTCCAGTTCATTAAAGAAAAAGTTGAATCCGTCATTATCTTTATATTTTTTGTTGTACCAACCGATATTACCAAAATTTCCAGTATTGAAGAGCTTATCATTTTTAGCATAGGTTTCCGGCTCATATTCATTGTCCATACCACTCCCGTTCAGATTTTCAAATACTCCGGCATATTGCCATTTATCAATTTTTCCGAGCTTTGAAAGCGCCTCCGCAGATCCAGTAAAATTACCTCTCAGATAGTCAAAATAGGTTTTAAATTCTATTATTCCATTTAAATGGCCAAAGTTTTTACTACCGTATAAAACATCTACTTTTTTATAGGTGTAATCATCAATTCCGCTTTCCTCAATATCATTCAGCATAAATTTTTCCTTGAAAACAGGATATAAATAAGCTTCTTCATCCGTAATATTGACAAAATTATTGACAAAGGTTTCATCAAATATAAATTGACCCATTTCCTGATCTATCATTGCATCCAGAAAAAGGCTTTCAAAATTTTTAAGTTTTTGGGACTGTAGTGTTTTATCGTAAAAAGTTCTTGCTTCATCTCTTTTGTTATTCAGCAAAAGCTCCCAGGTTTTAGAGTGATCCTTTGACTGGGCAAATGCTCCGACTGACAAGAAGTAGACAGCCGAAATCAATATTTTTTTCATGCTATTAGTTTCGTTTTTTTAAGAATTATATATTGTGTTTTGAATTTTTTTGGTTAGGGATTGAAATACCAGTTCATAGGAATGATCAATTAATTTTAAGATGAGTTCTCTTCTTAAACCATCTATTGAAACCGAGTTCCAATGGGTTTTATTCATATGATAAGCTCCTGTAATCTGAGGATATTGCTCACGCAGTTCTGCACTCCACTCCGGATCCGTCTTTACATTAATGGACAATGGCTGCCTTTCGAGGCTCATCAGCAGAAACATTTTAGTATCCACTTTCATCACAAGAGTTTCATTATCAAAGGGGAAATTTTCTGTAACTGCTTTTTTAGCAAGACAATAGTCTAAAATTTCGTTAGCATCCATGTTTATCGTTTGTAGGTAAGCAATATAGTAAAAATGATGATTGAATGGAGTTCAAAAATATGATGTTCTGAGAGGTAATTGTTATACTATTTAATCCCATAAAAAATATATAAACTTTAAATCAAATTTAGTAAATTTAAGAAAGGAAAATATCATCACTTCAAAATACATTGTTATGAAAGCTTTAGTAATCGGTGCTACAGGCGCTACAGGAAAAGATTTAGTCAATCAATTACTCAATGACAAGGATTTTGAGGAAGTAGATATTTTTGTAAGAAAACCAGTTGACATAGAAAATGAAAGACTTAAAGTTCATATTGTGAATTTTGAAAAACCTGAAGAATGGAAAGAAATGGTAAGGGGAGATGTTGCATTTTCCTGTCTGGGAACCACTTTAAAGGATGCCGGAAGCAAGGAAGCTCAGAAAAAGGTAGATTTTGATTATCAATATGAGTTTGCCAAGGCCGCCAAGGAAAATAACGTAGAAGATTATATTTTGGTTTCTGCTTACGGTGCAAGTCCTAAGTCTAAGATCTTCTATTCCAAAATGAAAGGGGAACTGGAAGAAGCTGTAAAGCAATTACATTTCAATAAAATCACCATTTTTAAACCCGGAATGCTTGAAAGAAAAGACTCTGGAAGAACAGGTGAAGTGTTGGGCAGCAGAATTATAAAGTTTGCCAATAAACTTGGGTTATTGGAAAGTCAAAAGCCTTTGCCTACTGATATTTTAGCAAAAGCAATGATAAATTCTTCCAAAATAAAAAGCAACGGCTACTCCAGTATCAAACTTGGTAATATTTTTTGTTTTGCAGAGAAAGTATTTGATCATTAATGCTTATAGTAGCCTGAATCATTTGATAGAAAGAATCAGAATAAAAGCCATTCCTTATTTCTTAGACATAAAAAAAGTGGGCTCTTACTACCCACTTTACTATATAAATTTTCTTTATTGTTTATTTTAAATGCTTTGTAATTGACTCACTTGTTGGTTTTGTAGTACTTACATAAGTATCAATTAATTTTCCGTTTTCGTCAATTAAGAATTTAGTGAAGTTCCAAAGAATGCTTGTATTTTTTACTCCGTTTAATTCTTGTTCTGTTAAGTATTTAAAGATGGGTGCAATATCATCACCTTTTACAGAAACTTTAGCAGCCATTGGGAATGTTACCCCATAATTTTTCTGGCAGAATGTTCCAATTTCAGTATTGGTTCCCGGTTCCTGTCCTCCGAAGTTATTGGCTGGGAAACCTACCACAACCAGTTTATCCTTATATTCTTCATATACTTTTTCAAGATCAGCATACTGAGGAGTAAATCCGCATTCTGAAGCAGTATTGACAATAAGAATTTTCTTTCCCTTAAAATCGGCAAAGTTGATTTCCTTTCCGTCAAGGCCTTCTACTTTAAAGTCATATATTGTTTTTCCCATAAGTTCTTTGGTTTTGGCTTTAGAAATTTCGCTTTTTTGATTGGTGCAGCTTTGCAAAACGGCAACGAATGAAAACAGCAGTAAAAAAATATTTTTCATTTCTTATAAATTTTATGCAGGATAAGCTGCAGTTGAATTAAAACTTAAAAATATTGGCAGGAAAAACTTTGTTGATGTCAATTCTGTTAAGCAGCATTACATAATCCCCGTCTTTCTTTGAGCTTGAAGATTCAATTCTGAAAGGCATGGTAAGGTTTCCTACTTTTTTATAGTCAGAATATACCACTGTTTCATCTTTTTTAACCTCCTTTAAAAGCATATAAGTTTTTGTATCAAAATAATACATATTCTTATTGACATTCTTGGTAAGCTCTACTTTATGACAATAAATCTCTCCTACTTTTTCTTTTCCAAGATATTTGGCAGCAAAACCTTTGCTTTCCCAATCAATGAAGTCATTATCAAAGCTTTCTGAAACGTATTCAGGATATTCCTGAAGTTTATTGGCTGCATAGTTCATGGCATATCCCTTGGTTCCGTCAAAGCCTTCAATAGCCGTTTCCTTTCCACTGATTGTAATAATCGTTTTGGTAAGGTTTGGGCGTTGCTGGTATATTTTTATAGGATATTCATCCTTTATTCCCAACACTACTTTTCCTTGCAGCAACACTGAGTTTAAAAGCTTCCAACTGGTTAAGCCTCCGGATAACTCAATATTTTTATCTATAATTTCTTTGGCTGTCTGAGCAAAGGTTAAGTGTGAAAATATCAGGGCAAATACTAAAAATAATCTCTTCATTAATTTTATTTATAAATTCAAATATAAGGGGATTTGAGCGAAATAGCAAAAAGGAAAGGAATGCAAAAAGGCGAAAAGGTAAAATTCCGAACCTGTTGATTGCTTTATCCTATTTTAAATCAGCTTCCTTGCTTTTTCCAAATCTTCCGGAGTATCAATGCCTACACCAATGAAGTTGGTTTCTATCATTTTGATCTTCATACCATATTCAAGGTAGCGGATACATTCAATTTTTTCAGAGATTTCCAATGGTTTCATTTCCAGTTTCGAGAATTGCAATAGTGCTTCTTTTCGGAATGCGTATACCCCGATATGCTTAAAATAACTTATATCATAAGAAACTTCTCTATGAAAAGGGATTACAGAACGACTGAAATAAAGTGCAAAACCATTGTTATCAGTAATTACTTTTACGTTATTAGGATTTTCAACTTCTTCTTTTTCAGATAATTTTATTTTAAGGGAAGCCAATGAAATTTCTTTATGATCATCTTTTTTAAACACCTCGATTAGCTGTTGTAAAGGTTCCAACTTAAGGAAAGGTTCATCTCCCTGAACATTGATAACGATATCGCAATCTATATTCTGTACAGCTTCAGCAATACGGTCACTGCCTGTTTCATGCTGTCCTGTCATTACAGCTTTTCCGCCATTTTTTACAATTTCATCAAGGATAGTTTCAGAATCCGTTGCTACAAAAACCTCATCAAAAAGTCCTGTTTCCACAACATTCTGATACGTGGTGGTAATAACGGTTTTTTCTCCTAAAGTCTGCATGAGTTTCCCTGGAAAACGGCTTGCTTCGTAACGAGCAGGGATGACAGCGATTATTTTCATTTAATAAAAATATTAATTAAGTCTTTTTAATTCAATAGGTTTTCATTCCGGCATTTAAAAAGGCGGTAATGATCCTTTTATATTTAGATCAAATGTAGTGAAAACTATCTTATTTACTACACAAAACAAAGATTTCAGGGGTTTAAAAAGAGAGTTTTACCCCTACCATATTATATTCCCATTGACGAGATGCAATAAAGTTTAGGTTATATTTTGTTTTTCCGATGGTGCCCTCTGATGAAGTATATCTGCTTTTTGAAATGGTTTTTCCTATAAAGTATCCCATTAATAAGGCTAAAGGATAATCTGAAGCCCAGTGAACTTTACTTTGCATCATTTGAAAGCATAGCGCTCCTGCTAAGGTATAGCCTACCGGTTTTATCCATTTTGCATCCGGGTAATTATCTGCAATTACAGTGATCCCTGCCATAAACGTGGTTAAGTGTCCGGACGGCATTGCATCATAATTCGAAGTATTTTTTCCAAATTCTGAAAAACTTGGAAAAGGATTCCATGCACCTCCTTTATTGCCATTTATCTCTGCAATAAACGGGCTTTCTCTTCCGGTAATTCTTTTAATAGTCTGGGTGAAAACTCCGGAAAGAATTAAACTTTCCATTAATCCACTTGCTGTGGCTTGTGCTCTGTAATCATTTTTAATTAAACCATAAGTTCCAAAACCGATTCCCAGCAGGACTAATGTAGATCCATTTCCAATCAGGTAAAGGGTTGATCCAATATCTTTAGGTATTTTAAAAACACCTCCCACTTTATGGTAGTTATTATCTTTATCCATTCCCCATCTTTCTCCCAGCTCTCGTGAATTGTCTATTAATTTCTGATCAAATGGTATAAGAATCAACGTTGAGGCAACTGCTCCTCCTAAATAGTAAGCATGATCTTTTGCTACAAAATCTTTGTTGGTATCAATAAAATTTCGGGGTAGTTTGGTTACAAAATCTAATAGTTTAGGTTTGGGATAGGTTCTTACGGAACCGTCTTTTAAGATATAGGTTTGCACTTTTGGCAGCTCAAGTTCCTTTGGTAGTTCCTTTACTTTCAAAGTATCTACCTCTTGTGAGGATACCAATATAGACATTGGTAATAGCAGAAATTTCAATTTTTTCATCATTTTATTTTCAACCCTGTTTATTCTTAGTTTATAAAGGTTCCAAAGGTAATCCCTAGTTCATGTTAGTACAAAATGTTTATCTGATTTTTAATGTTTATTTAATTTTTTTCATAAAGTAATAATCTTTTATTGATTGATAAACTTAATCAGAAAAATAATTCCGTACATCCAGGAAACATATAGAAAAGAATAGAAAAAACCGAATCCGAAGCTTTTTAATAAGTCTCCTTTGCATTTTCCAGAGTTTTTAAAAACAAAACGTAGCGCTCTGAAAAAAATCCAGTATAAAATGGCTCCTAAAAATAATATGGCAGACCAAAAGAAAAGTCCGAGAAAATAGGAAAGATAGATAAGTACGACAGAAAATACAATCCATAAAACAATAGAGAGGATCGCTCCTCCTATTCCATCTACGGCAATCGGTGAATCAAAATCTAAACTATCAATTGCAGGAGCATTATCAGGATATTTTTTGAATCTTTCTTTATTTAAAATACTCCCAATATTGTCTTTTAATTTCAAACCATAATACAATCCTAAGCTGATAAACAGAAAAAATCCCCCAGCTAAAATGGATGTTGATAGAATAGAATTTTGAAATAATGACCGGTGATCTCCCTTTCCGGAAATCCAAACACTTACAATCACTATAGCGATTATTGCTAATGTAGAATAAAATAAATATTTTGTTTCAAGAAAAGATCTTCGGGGAAGTTTCATGGATAGACATTTTAAATGAAAAAACTTCGACTCCACCCGGTATGACACTGCTAATGATAATATTTTAACGATGTCATGCTGAACAGAGTCGAAGCCTATATTTTATGTAAAGATTACTTTAATTTGTTCAAAGCGCTCTCCAATTTTGGAAGCATTCCTTTGATCTCATCCACAGCTAATCCTCCAACGGAAGCACGGAACCAAGGTTCAGATTTATCTTCCCCGAATGCTGAGAATGGTACTAAAGCTACTCCAGCTTCATTAATTAAATAGAATACCAAGTCAGAAGAGTTTTCAATGGCAGCCCCATCTGGTTTTGTTTTTCCGATATAATCTAACTTAATAGTAAGATAAAGTGCCCCCATAGGCTCTATACTGTCTACAGAAAGTCCTTTTACTTTTAAATCCTGAACTCCTCCATGAAGAACTTTTAGGCTTTCTTCCAGTTTTCCTTTGAAATCTTCTACGAACACATTTACGTTTTCAGGGGTTTCATAGAATTTTGCAGTTGCTTCCTGCTCAGGTTTTGGTGCCCAAGCTCCCACATGGGTAAGAAGAGCCTTCATCTTGTCTATGATATGAGCAGGGCCAAATCCCCATCCTACACGCACTCCTGTTGCAGCAAGACATTTAGAAATCCCATCGATATAAATGGTATATTCTTTCATTTCAGGAAAAAGAGAAACCGGATCTACGTGTTCTGCTCCAAAGGTAAGGTTAGAATAAATCTGGTCATACATTAGGTATAACGGCTTTTCATCTGCCCCTCTTTTTTTGTTCTCAGCAATAACCAATTCACAAATCTCTGAAAGCTGCTCTCTTGTAAACATTGTTCCGGTAGGGTTCAATGGTGAACAAAGTGCCAGTAAAACAGCTCCATCCAAATGAGGTCTTAGATCATCTGCTGTTGGAAGGAAGTTGGTTTCAGGCTTCGTTTTTACTTCTACAGCATCAGCTGAAGTAAGGTAGGCATAATGATTATTGTTCCAAGACGGTGTAGGATATATTACCTTATCTCCCTCATCTACAATTGTTTTGTATACGGCATAGATCAAAGGTCTTGAACCTGCTGTAATCAGGATATCGTTAGGTGAATAATCCAGATTCCATCTATTTTTCAGATCCTTGGAAACTTCTTTTCTTAAAGATAAAAGTCCGTTTGCAGGTGGATAGTTTGTCAGATTATTCTGATAGGCTTTCTGAATCTCTTCCTTCAGCAATGCCGGAATAGGATAGATATTAGAATTCAGGTCACCAATAGTAAGATTGGCAATTTCTGCTCCCTTTGCTTTTAGATCATTTACCTCGTTACCAATTTTTACAATTTCAGAACCGATCAGGTTCGCTGCTAATTTTGAAACTTTCACTTTTTTCTTATTTAAAATTTACTAATATTATCTTCTCAAATTGATTCTGTCTTCTATCTGATCCACAGGTATATGGGCATCATAAGCGGCTATTAGTTCTTTAGTTTTTTTCGCAGTAATAGAATTTGGATATTTTTTGATGATTCTGTTATATTCTTCTCTCTTATCATCATAAATCTTGCCTTCTTCGCTGTCATAAATCCGATCACTGTCCATTCCCAGAAGATAATCCAACAAATAATTATGATAATCCTGTTTTACCACTTTTATCAACGGGCTTTTGGGATATTTATTCATAAAATCTTCCCAGACTATTAATCTGTCACCTAATTCTTCCCAGGTAATCAAAAGACCTCCGTTCACAGCATAGTTTTCCTTATTGTCTTTTGCGATCTGTGAAATATAGGCATCATAATCAGGAGTTACCTTATTCTTAAAAACAGACACATAATATTCTGGCAATGAGTGGATTTCAGTAAGGCCCTCTCCCATTACACGGAATTCAAGACCTGCCTTGTTCAGTTCGGCAGCAATTTTCTTTACATTCTCCGGTAGATTGTAAGTATCTGCTTCTCTTGTATGATAATCAACATATTTATCCAATATATCAATATGCAAATCATTCAGACAACTGGTATACTTATTTCTGATTTTCACATACTCTTCATATACCTTATCATTCTGTTCCGGGCTATTTCCTGCAATTTCCTTATCAATTTTGGTACGATACCATTGAAGAGCTGTGATGTAATCTTCCGTCTTATGATTAGGAGAACAAGCCGTATCAATGGGTTTATACTGATCTTCCTTGATTTCGTTTTTAGCAATCGAATCATTTGCCGGCTTTACATCCGAAACGGCAGTTTCCTTTTTACAGGAAACTACGGCTGCAGAAAGCAGGCAAACTGCTACAATTTTTTTTATCATTTACGATTACCTTAGAATTAATCCAGTTTTAGATCTGTTTTAACTGCCTCGATTTTAGCTTCCAATGATTTTAATTTATCTTTAAAATCTGCTTCAGACTTAATAACGTCTTTTACTGAAACATAGAATTTAATTTTCGGTTCTGTTCCGGAAGGTCTTACACAAACTTTGGTTCCGTCCTGTGTATAGTAAATTAATACATTGGATTTCGGAATATCGTTCATTACTTTTTTCTCACCTGTTGAAACAGTAAGACTGGTTTGCTCTTTAAAGTCTTTAACTTCTTCCACTAATGAACCTGCCAATTCTTTTGGAGGATTTTCACGGAAGTTCTTCATCATATTCTGAATTTCTTCAGCCCCTTCTTTTCCTTTTCTTACGATGTTTACCAGCCCTTCGTAATACATTCCAAGATCTTCATAGATCTCAATCATGTACTGATACATTGTTTTTCCGTTGGCTTTACACCAAGCAGCAATTTCACAAGCCAGAACGATACTCCCACAAGAGTCTTTATCACGAACAAAGTCTCCAGTCATGAAACCGAAACTCTCTTCACCACCACATACAAATTTTTGGGTTCCTTCTGCTTCACGGATCATTTTTCCGATCCATTTGAATCCTGTAAGGCCTACTTTACATTCAACACCGAATTTTTGTGCAATATCATAGAAAACATCTGAAGTTACAATCGTAGAACCGATAAATTCTTTTCCTGTAATTCTTCCTTGTTTTTGCCATTCGTGCAGAATATAGTAAGTAAGGATGGTATTGGTCTGGTTTCCGTTCAATAACTGCATTTCACCGTCAAGGTTTCTTACAGCAATTCCCAGTCTGTCACCATCCGGATCTGTTCCAATAACAATATCAGCGTTGGTAATTTTTGCAAGATCCATTGCCATTTCCAATGCCGCAGGCTCTTCCGGGTTCGGTGAATCTACCGTCGGGAAGTTTCCGCTTGGGATCATTTGCTCTTTTACAAGATCTACTTTTTTAAATCCTGCTTTTGCTAAAGCTTTCGGAATTGTTGTATATGTTGTTCCGTGGATGGATGTAAAGACAATATTTAGGTTTTCTTTTCCAACGTTCTGATAAGTAGAGTTTTCAATACAAGTATCGATATAAACATCGTCCTGCTCTTCTCCGATCCACTCGATCAGATCATCATTTCCGTTGAATTTAATTTCTTCAAATTTTACAGAATATACTTCATTGATGATGGCTTCATCATTTGGCGGAACAATCTGCGCTCCGTCATTCCAGTATACTTTATAACCGTTATATTCCGGAGGGTTGTGAGAAGCCGTTAATACGATTCCTCCGTTACATTTTTTATCACGAACCGTGAAAGACAATTCAGGGGTAGGTCTGTGATCTTTGAAAAGCAATACTTTAATTCCATTGGCAGTTAAAACATCTGCAACCAATTTTCCGAATTCTTTTGAGTTATGACGAACGTCATAAGCAATGGCCACTTTAATTTCCTCTCCCTTGAACTGCTCCAGCATATAGTTTGCCAATCCCTGCGTAGCCTGTCCTAATGTATATTTATTTAAGCGGTTGGTTCCTACTCCCATAATCCCACGCATTCCTCCTGTCCCGAATTCCAGTTCTCTGTAGAAAGAATCTTCCAGATCTGGGGAATTGCTGTCAATCAAAGATTGTACGGCATCTCTCGTTTCTTTATCGAATGTATCACTTAACCAAAGTTTCGCTTTTTCTAATGTTGTCATATTTATATCTAATTTGGAAGCTGAAAGCTTGAAGATGAACATACTTTTGTCGCTATTTTCAACATTCAGCTGATGGTTTTTTTAATTTAATTTCTTATTCTCTACTCTCGTTGTTTTATCTACTTTAAACGCTCGGATTGGGTCGTTATAATAGATAAATTTTGCTGTATTCTGAATATTCCCTTTTAAAGAATCTTTTACATTTACTTCAGCATAATTTCCGTTTTTGGAATCGATATTCAGGTTGGTAATTTTCCAGTACGGAGCAATTAAACTCGCTGTATCTGAAATCTTTATAACAGCATCCTTGGATAATCCTAAAAAGTTGGCGCGGCTTCTATTCTGCATTTCTACCTCAGCTCTTCTCGTATTAACAGATCCCATAAATGTAGCATAGTTTTTCATATTAAGCTTGAAGTTATCCGTTTTAATTTCGCTTGAAATATTCATTTCCACGGAGTCTGCAACGGCTACTTTTTCAAGATTATATTTTGAATAAATGGTTACATTATAAAAATCCACCCCCTTTGTTCCTCTTTTTTCCTTAATGAAAAGCGTTTTGTCTTTTACATCTACATCAAGGTTACTCGCCACATTGGGATAGGTTTCTATTTCCACAAAGTTTTTTGGACCTCTGGCATAGAATACACGAAATTTTCCGGTAAGATCCAGATTAACAAACTCCGGAACTTCCACATCTTTCTTTTCAATATTTCCTTTTGGAGAAACTTTTCCACAGGAAACTACCGCAACCAGCATTAATGTGTATAATACTTTTTTCATATTTAATTTTAAATATTCTACTAATGATCATAGGGATCTACTCTATTGAAAATTTCCGGAATCTTTTATGCATCCGTCATGAAACTTTCAACAATATCTTTTAACAAAAATAGGATTAAAATTTCTAAAAAACTTTGTCATTTGACAATAAAAAACCTGATAATTTTCAATTTCTTGCTTTTTTTAGTAGATCTAAGAAAACAATAACAGCTCAAATAAAATTAAAGTCAATTAATACCCTTTAAAATCATCAAGTTCATGTAGTGATTTAATTAATTATGTTGTTAAAATTGTCTGATTTTGTTTAGCAGCTAGTATAAAATAATATTGGAAAAAGGATGAAATAAAAATACCTCAGAAAGATGTACTTCCTGAGGTATTTATTTGATTTAAACTTAGTTAATAGGGTTTAAAACCTTATATCACCTCGTCAATATTATAATTTTTATGCTCTCGGTTGGTTCTGATAATCATTTCTCCAAGGAATCCTGCTACAAACAGTAACGTTCCCATAATCATCATTGTTAAAGCAATAAAGAACCAAGGGTTATTCGTGATTAAATGTCCATAAATTCCTCTTGCTACATCAATCAGTTTGGAAATCCCCAACCAAAGGGCTGAAAGGAAACCGAAGATAAACATCAGTGTTCCTACTGCTCCGAAGAAGTGCATAGGTCTTCCTCCAAAACGACTTACAAACCAAAGGGTTACCAAATCCAGAAATCCTCTAATGAATCTTTCTGTTCCGAATTTTGAGGTTCCGTAAGGTCTTGCCTGATGCTGAACTTCTTTCTCAGTAATTCTTCTGAATCCTGCATTAGCTGCCAACACCGGAATATATCGGTGCATATCACCATATACATCCACCGATTTTACAACCTGCTTTTTGTAAGCTTTCAGACCACAATTGAAATCATGAAGCTCAACTCCTGAAACTTTTCTGGCAGCTGCATTGAATAGTTTTGACGGAACATTCTTCGTCATTACATTATCAAAACGTTTCTTTTTCCAACCAGAAACAATATCGTAATTATCATTAACTACCATATTGTACAATTCAGGAATTTCTTCCGGAAAGTCTTGTAAGTCAGCATCCATGGTAATTACCACATCTCCGTTTGTTCTTGAAAAGGCAGCATGAAGTGCCTGAGATTTTCCATAATTTCTGGAAAATTTAATACCGTGGATCTGAGGATGCTGTACTTTTAAGTTCTCAATAATGCTCCACGATAAATCCGTACTACCATCATCTACAAACCAAATTTCGTAAGACAAACTACTGGTTCTGCAGACGTTATCAATTCTTGAAAAAAGTTCTTCCAGAGAATCTTCCTCGTTGAGTAACGGAATAACTATAGATAAATTCATTTAATTTTAATAAAAATTAGGCTTGTTCTGTTTCTTCGGGCTGATATATCGTTCTTGTTCTGAAAAATGCTCCGAAAAACACTGACAAAACTACGTAAAATATAAGAATTGCTGCAAAATATCCTGAAAAATGACTTGCGGTAAGCATATCTTTTCCTTTTACAGCCTCTGGAGTAAAGCTTTGCAGCCTCTCCTTATACTTCTGATCCAGCTCATCAATATCCTTTTGATGTTTCATAATCTTTCTTGCGGAAGTATATTCCGTATCCAATTCAGACTTCTGTCTTTGAACATACTGGTAGTTCAAAAGCTTCTTGGCATCTGTATCTGCAAAGTTTAAAAAAGCATAAATACTGAAAATAGAAAGAATTCCTCCGATGAACATCGGAACGAAAGCTCTCTTGAAGGCTTCTTTAAAACTTACCACTCTATGGTTGTTCCAGTATAGTTTTACAGACCAGAATGCGGCTCCTGCATACAAGAGAGGTAAAACAAATGCATTGGCTTTCAGTGATATATCAAAATAATTGATACCTGAAAAAAAAGTATATACTACAAAGAAAACGATCATTGTAGCAATAAAAAGTATAATTCCTAGTGTTGATGGACTTTTCGTCATATTTAAATTTTTAGAAAAAAGTTGAAAAATTATTCCTCTAAATGTCAGCTGTTTAGCTTTACCACTGCATTTTTTCGACTAATTTTCTTTAATAAAGTTTTGAAGTTTACAAATATTTCCTACCTTTGCAACGGCAAGTCCTAAACAACCAGCTCCTGAGAATCCTCCAGGGTGGGAACGCAGCAAAGGTAATTGGTCGTAGCGGTGTGATTTAGGTAGCTTGCCATTTTTTTTTGGTTTAAAGTGAGAAGAGAGGTAATTTGATAATTATCTTTTTTTGTTTTTAATACCTTACGCATCATTTTCATTTTTCTAATTTTAGATTACCTTAGTCTTAATTCTCTATTAAAATTCGAACGTCTCTCCCAGTTTTGGTAAAACAAGTTCTACATTTTTATCTGCGAAATGCTTTACTGCACTTTCATGATTGATCTCAATGGCAGGGAAAGTATCAAAGTGGCATCCAATTACCTTTGGAGTTTTCAATAGTTCTGCTGCTGCAAAAGATGCTTTTCTCGGACACATTGTGTAGTGGCTACCGATAGGAAGAATAGAAAGATCGATGTTCCCATACAATCTTGGGAATAGTTCCATATCTGCCATTACTCCTGTATCTCCAGCTAAATAAGCATTCTTCCCTTCAGGAAGTCTGAAAATATACCCTACAGGAACGCCTCCATAGCTCCCATCAGGAAAAGAACTCGTGTGGTGAGCCGGAACCATTGAAATCTTAAGATCGTCGATTTTTGCCGATCCTCCTAGGTTCACATCATCTGTATTCTTTGCTGATTTGAAATATCTGCATACTTCAGGCACTCCAATGATGGTTGCTTCAGGGTAATGCTGTAATACTTCCCCTACATCCGCAATATGATCGCCATGTGCGTGGGTCAACAGGATGTAATCGATTTTTTGAGCGGTAATATCAAAACCTGATTCCGCTTTTTTGTAATTGTAAAAAGGGTCACTCAAAATGGTCTTGTTCTTATACGTAAACAAGAAACAATTTTGCCCTAAGAATTGTATTTTCATTTTAAATTTAATTTTAAAATTTTTAAACACAAATAACTCAACTCGTTTCACAATGAGATCTGTAAAAGTATTTGTGTTATTTGTGTTTTAATTAAACGCAACTGCGTAGCCTATTTTAAATATCCCCGAAACAGGTTATTTCTGTGGAAATTTATCTTCAATTAAGTTCAGTTTAATTCCATGTTCCAGATAGGCTTTGCAACCATCCAAAACTGTTGTAAAACCGCCTGTATTATCATTAACCTGTCTTAAAAGATCTTCACCAGTCTGGCTGAATCCATAGCTTTTAATAACAACAAGGGTTCCTTTTTCCATGATTTTAAACTCATAGTCTACATTTGTTGAAGGCAATCCCCATTCTGTTCTGATCAGCTCATTGGGAATAATCTGCTGAACTTTTACTTCAGATTTTACGCCATACATTTCCCATTCCCAGGTTACCATTTTACTTTCTTCTAATTTTCCGGTAGATTTTGTAAACCAAAAATTAGTGGTTACTTCAGGATTGATGAATGCTTCAAAAACATCTTCAATCGGCTTTCTGATAAGCATTTGCGCCTCAACATAGACATTGGAACTCATGATATACTATTTTTAGATTTAGTTAAATAAATTAAGTCCGGCTGCGGTAAGAATTGCCATTATAAACGTCATGATCCCAACCTGCTTTAAATATTGATCTAATTCTTTCGGCTCTTTTACTGACATGATACTTCTTCTCAGTTTTGCCAATGGAAACAACAGAATCATTACGATGAAAGCATAATAATTTTGCATCTGTATAAACCCATTCACCCCTAAAAAGATAAGGATCAATACCAATGGAAGCTGTAACAGAATCATTTCGTAGATCATTGCATTTTTGAATCCAATTCTTAATGCAAAACTATTTTTCCCTGATAGTTTATCACTTTCAATATCCCTCATGTTATTAAGGTTTAAAACCGCCATACTCATCATCCCTACTGCAGTTCCCGGTAACAGCATATCCCAGCTGAACGTTTTTGTAAAAAGGAAATAGCTGCCACATACAGAAACAAGTCCAAAGAAGATAAATACGAAGATATCTCCCAGTCCCATATATCCATAAGGCTTCTTCCCTACTGTATATCCAATTGCCGCTAAAATACTTGCTACTCCCAATCCTATGAAAATATAGAATTCATTCATATAGTTTGGAATGAAAGCAACGTACAATAACGCTATGGTAGCCATGAAAGATAGTACAGAGAACAAAATCACCGCATTTTTCATTTGCTTGGCTGTGATTTTTCCTGATGCTACCGCTCTTGCTTCAGCTTCATTGATTCTTTTGGCATCGGTTCCTTTTACTCCATCCCCATAATCGTTGGCATAGTTTGATAAAATTTGATATAATAGGGTTACCAAAAGTGCCAGGGCAAAGATTTTCCAGTCCCAGATTCCTCCTTCTCTGTATAACCTCCACTTTGCAATGAATGCTCCCATTATAATTCCGCTAAGGGAAAGCGGTAAGGTTCTTAGCCTTGCGGCTTTTATCCAATCAGTCATATTATTTTCATGTATTCATGTACAATGTAATCATGTAAAATGATAAAAAATGACACTTATGTCATTAATACTTTTTACATGAATACATCCATACAATATTTACGATATCCATTTATCTTCTCCGAAGTTGGGCTTTCTTTTTTCAAGGAATGCGTTTCTTCCCTCTTGGGCTTCTTCTGTCATATAAGCCAAACGGGTTGCTTCTCCTGCGAAAACCTGCTGACCTACCATACCATCATCGGTAAGATTCATGGCGAACTTCAACATTCTGATGGACATTGGAGATTTTCCTAATATTTCTTGCGCCCATTCATAGGCTGTATCTTCTAATTCTGCGTGAGGAACTACTTTGTTTACCATTCCCATTTCGAAAGCTTCCTGAGCGGAATAATTTCTTCCTAAAAAGAATATTTCACGGGCTTTTTTCTGTCCCACCATTTTGGCAAGGTAAGCAGATCCGTACCCCCCGTCAAAACTTGTAACATCCGCATCTGTTTGCTTGAAAATAGCATGTTCTTTACTGGCTAAAGTAAGATCACAAACTACATGAAGGGAGTGTCCGCCACCAACTGCCCACCCTGGAACAACCGCAATCACTACTTTAGGCATAAAACGGATCAGACGCTGAACTTCCAGAATGTTTAAACGGTGTCTTCCATCTTCTCCTACATACCCCTGATGACCTCTTGCCTTTTGATCTCCTCCACTACAGAAAGCCCAACCTCCATCTTTAGGACTTGGTCCTTCACCTGAAAGCAAAACTACCCCTATTGAAGGGTCTTCGGATGCGTCATAAAAAGCATCATACAATTCTGAAGTTGTTTTAGGTCTGAAAGCGTTACGTATTTCCGGTCTGTTGAAAGCGATTCTTGCTACACCATTACATTTTTTATAGGTAATATCTTCGTATTCCTTGGCGGTTTTCCACTCGATCATCTTATTAAAATTTTTCTCAAAGATACGGAATTACAGAGAATTTCCGGGGTTAAATTTATGGATCCACTTCACAAAAATGCAGAAAGATTTCATTTGTTAAAAGCAAAAAACCGAAGCATTACTGCTTCGGTTTTTATTATTATTGAGTTACAAAATGCTTATTTTGCTCCAGCGCTAAGCTCAGCTTCTTTAGCTTTCATTTCCTTCACTTTATCTATGTTTTTTGTTACAACATAGATTTCTTTAAGTGTAGTAACTGCATCAATGTTCTTTGGATCTACTTTATACCAGCTTTCTGCAAATGGTAAAGCTTTTGCAAATCTTTCTCTTCTCGCATCAATTAATTTTGAAGCTGCATCCGGCTTATCTTTTCTGGTTGCGTTGATTTCTGCTACTACTTTAGGATCATCTCCAATTGTTGTATACACTATATTCTGATAAGCATTGGCAAAGTCAGGTTTAAGCTCTATTGCTTTTTTGAAAGAAGCTATAGCCTCTTCAACAGTAGCGGGAGTTTTAGCCTGCATTACTCCAAGATTATACCAGTTTGTAGCATCGTTAGGATTCTTAGCTAATTGCTCTTTCAAACCTGTAACAAATTTATCCATGTTTCCAGACTGAAGATATGCATTGGTTTGGGCTTCCTTCAATTTATTATTGTTAGGGAACTTAGCCAATCCTTTTTCAATGATCACAAGAGCTTCATTTCCTTTCTTCGCGTTAATAAGCAAAGTAGTTAAGGTTTCATACAAATCAGGCTCTACACTTGGCGTCTGCTCAGTTTTGAAATCAGAATAATCTGCATTTTTTTTCATAAGATCCCAAGTAGCCTTATCAAGGTTTACTACCTGTCCGGATTTTTTTTCTTTTGCAGTATAAGTTGTTTCTACTCCAGTATATCCCGAGTTTATTAAATCTGTATATATTTTGATTGCTGCATCGCTGTTGTTTGCCAATGCATGGCTAAGACCTGCATAATACATATACATTTTATTATCCTGACCGTTTGCCTTTAGTAAGTCATAGATTTCTATAAACTTAGGTGCCGCTGCTGCATAGTTTTTTGCATTGTACGCATCCATAGCAGCTTTGTTTGTAGCCTGAAGCTGAGCGTTTACATCTCCTTTTTGTCCGAAAGCAAAAGCGGAGGCTACGATAGCCATACCTAAAATTAGTTTCTTCATAATAACTATTTTATATTAATTGTACATTTATTCTTCAGAATCAGAATTCTCATTTTCCTCTGCTGTATTTTCATTTTCAGCCTGAGGTAGTGCAGTGTTTTCCTCGTTATCAGTTGTTACTTCTGTTCCGTCTTCATTTTCTTCAGAATCTTCTTCTACATCTTTATCCATTGCTACTTTTGCAATGGCTGCAATCTCATCATTTTTCTTAAGGTTGATCAGTTTTACACCTTGTGTATTTCTTCCCATTACCCTCATTTCATCCATTCCCATTCTGATGGCAACACCAGATTTATTGATAATCATCAATCCATCTTCGTCTGTTACATTTTGAATAGCAATCAGATTTCCTGTTTTTTCGGTAATGTTTAGAGTGATAACACCTTTTCCTCCTCTGTTCGTAATTCTGTAGTCTTCTACTGCTGTTCTCTTCCCGTATCCTTTTTCAGATACTACAAGAACGGTTTCATTTTCTACATCATTCACAACAATCATACCAATAGCCTCATCATTGTCTTCCATGGCAATACCACGAACTCCGATAGAACCTCTACCTACTTCTCTTACTTTTTCTTCAGGGAAACGGATACATTTACCGTTTTTAGTAGCGATCATGATCTCAGAAGTACCATTGGTAAGGTAAGCTCCTAATAATTGGTCATTATCTCTAATTTCAATTGCATTTACCCCGTTTACCCTTGGTCTTGAATAGGCTTCCAATGATGTTTTCTTGATGGTACCATTCTTGGTCACCATCACTACGCTCATTTGATTTACATATTCAGAATCCTTAAGGTTATTGGTTCTGATATACGCCTTAATTTTATCATCCGGTTCGATATTGATAAGGTTTTGTACTGCTCTTCCTTTGGCTGTTCTCGAACCTTCAGGGATTTCAAATACTCTTAACCAATAACATCTTCCTTTTTCTGTAAAGAACAACATATATTGGTGGTTGGTTGCAGAAACAATATACTCAAGGAAGTCAGAGTCCCTTGTAGTTGCTGCTTTATTTCCTACCCCCCCTCTACTTTGAATCTTATATTCTGAAAGTGAAGTTCTCTTTACGTATCCTGCATGAGAAATGGTAAGAACTACTGCTTCGTTCGGAATAATGTCTTCGATAGACATTTCTCCTCCTGAATAGTCAATTTCAGTTCTTCTTTCGTCACCGTATTTTTCTTTGATTTCAATTAATTCATCCTTAATGATCTGGAATCTTCTTGGTTCATTAGCCAAGATATCTTCTAAATCACCAATCTCTCTCATAATAGCATCATACTCATCACGGATCTTATCAAGCTCCATTCCTGTCAAACGAGCTAATCTAAGATCTAGAATCGCCTGAGCCTGAATTTCTGAAAGTTCAAATGCTTCAATCAAGCCTTCTTTTGCAGCCTGAGGGTTAGCACTGTGACGGATAATAGAAATTGCTCTATCTAATGAATCCTGAGTTCCAATCACTTTCATGAATCCTTCAAGGATATGCGCTCTTTCTTTTGCTTTTTTAAGCTCATACTGAGTTCTTCTTACGATGACCTCATGTCTGTGCTCTACAAAGTGGTGAATGATATCCTTTAGATTCAACTGTTCCGGTCTTCCATGTACCAACGCAATATTATTAACGCTGAAAGAAGTCTGAAGTGATGTATATTTGTATAAAAGGTTTAGAACAACATTTGGAATGGCGTCGTTTTTCAATTCGTAAACAACACGAAGTCCTTTTCTATCCGATTCGTCTCTGATCTCGTGGATACCAGGGATTTTCTCATCTTTAACAAGCTCTGCTGTTCTGGCAATCATTTCTGCCTTGTTTACCTGATAAGGGATTTCAGTAACGATAATTGCGTTTCTGTTTCCGATTTCATCAAAGTTAACCTTAGCTCTTAAGACTACTCTACCTCTACCGGTATGGAAAGCATCTCTTACTCCGTCGTAACCATAAATAATACCTCCTGTAGGGAAATCTGGTGCTATAATGTGCTGCATTAGCTCATCAATCGTAATATCTTTATTATCGATATAAGCGCAGATTGCATCCACAGACTCTGACAGGTTGTGAGGCGCCATATTGGTTGCCATACCTACCGCAATACCAGAAGTACCGTTTACCAAAAGGTTTGGAACCTTAGTAGGCATCACGGTTGGCTCCTGTAAGCTGTCGTCAAAGTTATTCTGGAAATCAACTGTTTCTTTGTCTAAATCAGAAAGAATCTCATCTGAGATTTTTTTCAATCTTGCTTCGGTGTAACGCATTGCTGCTGGTGGGTCACCATCCATAGATCCGAAGTTACCTTGTCCGTCTACCTGAGGATAACGTAAACTCCAGTCCTGAGCCATTCTCACCATTGCATCATATACAGAGGAGTCTCCGTGCGGGTGATATTTACCCAAAACATCCCCAACAATTCTCGCAGATTTTAAATATTTTCTATTCGAAAAAACCCCTAGTCCATACATACCATAAAGTACTCTTCTATGAACGGGCTTCAAGCCGTCTCTTACATCAGGTAACGCTCTTGAAACGATAACCGACATCGAATAATCGATATAAGACGACTTCATTTCATCAACAATGTTGATAGGAATTAGTCTTTCTCCTTCTTTTTGCATAAACAAATTTTATTATAATGATAGTCAGACCCTTAGCTGAAAGTCTGAAAATTATTTATTTTGAATTTTTATTAACGGGCTAATTTACGAAAAAAATGCCGATTTTTGCGTTAGAATTTATCCACAAAATCTTAAAAATTCTTAAAATATGAGCCTATTAAGTATAACTTTCCACTGCACGAAAAATAATCTGGAAGAATGGGAAAATTATATTGATGAAACATTGGTTTTAATGACCGAAAACTTAATGGATGTCAGCAAGTATATTCTCTCTGAAGTACACAGTGATTATATTGATGAGGGTAAAAATTACAACCTCCTTCTTATGTTTGATAATGATGAGCTGAGAAATGATTTTATGGAGAGTGAGTTAAAAAATATAGCTGAACATGTTGAGAATAAATTTGGGCAGGAAGTAATGATCTTCAATACTTTTTTAAATCCTAAGAAAACCAGACTTTAAAATAGAAAACCCCTGAAAATTCAGGGGTTTTTATTTTTATGACAATACATGATGCACTGTTAATATCTATGTCTTTTCTTTACCTGTCCTGGCGCATAGTCCTTAGCACTGCCTCCATATATTTTCTTTGCCTGTCCTGGCGGAAGCGGCTTTGCTCTATTCCCATGTCCATGATCATGAACCACACATGATGCCAACATAAACACCACAATAAGGGCTCCTGTAATTTTAACCATACTTTTCATTATTTTCTCTTTTTCAAACTTAGGTATAGAATAGAACAATGTTGATGCCAAATAATTCAAAGCTCAAGGTTGAAAGGTTGAAGTTGGTAGTTTATCATAAACTTCTTTTGGAAATTCATTATTCCTGTTTGTTCCTACTCAGATGATTTCGCTTCTCCTTTCCATCATAACCAAGTCTTTCCATCCATCTTTGAGTTTTCCGATTTTTTTGCGGACCCCTACGATTTTGAAACCGTTTTTCTGATGAGCCTTGATAGCAATTTCATTTTCCGGAAAAATATGGGTCTGTAACGTCCAGAATCCATGATCCTCGCTATCCAAAATCAGCTTTTTAAGCAGAACTGAACCCAAACCCTTGCCTTGGTATTCATTATCAAAATAAATACTTACTTCTGCCACTCCTTTGAAACATTCTCTTTTACTTACTGGTTTTAGAGCACACCACCCTACTACTTCATTACTTTCATTTTCAAGCACCCAACGGCAGTCATTGAAATAAGCCATACTCCAGGCCTCAACAGTAGGAACTTCAGTTTCTAAAGTGGCAATACCGCCGTCTACTCCCTGTCTGAAGATCTCCAGTACCTTTGCTTCGTCGTTGGGAAGCATTTCTCTTAATTCGTAATTCATTGTATTTAATGGTATTTTCTTTTACTTTTTCTTTTAATTCTTGAATAATGGGTCTGCTTACTTTTTTCATCTTCAGACACCACACTGATATTCCCATCTACCTCCAGAACGGATAGTTTTACATTCTTAATTTGTTCTATCCCATGCTCTCTGATTGCTTCTTCCAGCTCGCCCTGTGTAATCTTTACTCTATTCAATGCTGCCTGGTCCGGAACCCCATCCCTTATTAAAACTACAGGATCATCCTCCAAAAATGATCCAAAGGAACGATTGGAAAACATTAATCTCTTTAAGATAAAGTTAGCTGCGAACAAAACTAGTGCCGCTACGATTCCCCCCTGCAGTGAAGTATCAGGACCTACCATGGCATTCTGAACAGCATTGGAAATAAGCAGCAACAAAACCACATCCCCGGCGTTAAGCTGAGAAAGCTGATTTTTGCCAAACAAACGAATTGCGATCACCATAAAAATGTAGACGCAAAGGGAACGAATTGCAACATTAAGAATAGAATCCACAATTTTTTTTATCTAATTCAAATGTATTGATTTTTTGTTATTGTATAGAGGTATTCATACAAAATGTATAATGACCATATCATGCATTAATACATCCCGATCCTTGGTATAAGATTTGCCACGTATCCCTAAAAAAATGTTAATGAAAAAGCAACTATTCTTATATCTTGGCATTCTACTATTTTTTGTTTCCTGTGAAAAAAATAAATCACAGAGTACTGCAGACTCCAATACAACTGTTGAAAGCAAAGTAAATGAACTTTACACAAAATATGGCAAGTCTAATGATGCTGTTTATAACCAACCTATTCCAGACGACTTATTTTCCCAAGACCTTAAAAAGGTTTTAGAAAATGCCATCAATGCATCAAAAGAAGATATTGAAAAGGTAAAAAACAGTGATCATCCTGATGAAAAGCCTTTGATATTTGAAGGAGCTATTTTTTCAAGTTTATATGAAGGATATACAAGTTATAAAGTTCAATCTATTGTTGTGAATGGAAAAACTGCAGATGCAAGAGTTCAGTTTGAATACAATATGGCTTCTCCAAAAGTATCATGGGTAGATACAGTACATCTTATTAACTCTGATAAAGGATGGAAAATAGATAATATCACCTTTGATTCTATAGGGAGTTCCAAGGATCTTAAAGCAAGCCTGGCTGAATTTGCGAAAAGTACACATGAATAAAAAAAAAGACCGCTTACAATAAGTGGTCTTCATTTTTTTTATGGACATTGAACAATTGGAATTTCGCTGCAAAAAACTTTGTCTGCCCATTCGCAATACGTACAATATTGTTTTGGCTGCCCTCCGTACACTGACTTCAAATCTGTCTTAGTCAGCTTCTTTAAATTTTTCATATAGTTTTAATTTATGGTTTGATAAAATTAAAACGAATTATTTTCTGACATATTACAAATTTGCCTATTAATTTTACAGAATTTTCATCTATAATATAAAATTAAAACAGATTCTACTATGTAATTCAATCAATTAAAGTCAGATATGATTTTTTTAAGCTTTTTTTGAGGCTTATCTGTTGTGAATTTCAACGGTTACAGGCATTACATAGGTATAAGCAACCATATTATCACTCATTTTTCTATGATCTACTCTATAATCAAGTTCGCTTAAAACAGTTTCGATTTCCTTACTTACTGTTTTGCAATCACCTGTTGAATGAACATTCACAATTTTTCCGTTTTTAGCGATATCAAATTTTACCACGGAATTCACTGTCCCTTGTCTATATTCAGGATTATCCAGATCAAAATTTGACATCAATCGGCTTCTGATATCGTTAAAAGTCTCGCTTTTATTCAGTTGAATTTCCTGAATGGTATTATGATCTGTAGTTTGTGCCTGAGTTGTATTCATTACAGTAGTAAATCCAACAACAAAAAGTGAAGCCATTATTATTTGAATTTTATTTTTCATAACTACTTGGTTTTAAATATTATACTAACCTTATTTTGTATCTCTTACCCAAAGTTATTAAAAATAATTCATATTAAATTCACTTTCAGTTAACATTGAGTTAACATTAAAATATAAAATACTGATAATCAATATAATATATTTTAAAAATAATTGAAAATTTAATATTGGAAGCTATTATTATAGCATAAAAAGGGGCTAAACTGTATGAGTTTAGCCCTTATATCTGGTATTACTTAAAGAAGATTCTCCGAAATATTTTAATTTACCCCAATTCTCTCTTCAAAAACTTCCCTGTTAAGCTTTTCTTAGATTTTATAATTTCCTCAGGAGTTCCTTGTGCTACGATCTGTCCACCGTATTTTCCTCCTTCAGGACCTACATCAATGATATGATCTGCCAGCTTGATGACATCCATATTATGTTCAATAATAATGAATGAGTTTCCTAGCTCTACCAATTGATTGATGGCGTCCATCAGAATTTTCACATCTTCAAAGTGAAGTCCTGTGGTAGGTTCATCCAGAATATATAAGGTGTTTCCTGTTTGTCTTTTTGATAATTCTGTTGCCAGCTTAATACGCTGCGCTTCTCCTCCTGAAAGCGTTGTCGACTGCTGTCCCAATGTAATGTACCCTAATCCTACATCCTGCAATGTTTTTACCTTTGCAAAAATCTTAGGAATAGGCTGGAAGAAATCCACCGCTTCATCAATGGTCATATCCAATACATCGGAAATGGATTTTCCTTTGTAACGTACTTCCAGAGTTTCTCTGTTGAAACGTTTTCCGTTGCAGGTTTCACAATGAACGTATACATCCGGCAGGAAGTTCATCTCGATAACCTTTAATCCTCCACCCTGACAGGTTTCACATCTTCCTCCTTTTACGTTAAAAGAGAATCTTCCAGGTTTGTATCCACGGATTTTACTTTCCGGTAGTTCTGCAAAAAGGTTTCTAATGTCTGTAAACATACCTGTATAGGTTGCCGGATTTGAACGTGGTGTTCTTCCGATCGGAGTCTGGTCAACGTCTACAATTTTATCTATATTATCAAGTCCTTCAATCTTTTTATAAGGTAAAGGCTCCTGAACTGCTCTATAGAAATGCTTGTTAAGGATTGGATATAAGGTTCCGTTAATCAGGGATGATTTTCCGCTTCCTGAAATTCCGGTTACTACAACCAGTTTTCCCAAAGGAATATCCAGCGTAACATTTTTAAGGTTGTTTCCTGTAGCTCCCTTTAAAAGAATATTTTTTCCGCTACCGACTCTTCTTTCGGCAGGAACTTCAATTTTCCTTTTTCCGTTAATATATTGGGCTGTAATGGTATCAGCTTTTAAAAGGTCTTTCGGTTTTCCCTGCCAAAGTATCTCGCCTCCAAATTTTCCAGCTCTTGGGCCGATATCCAGAACCTCATCGGCTTCCATAATCATATCTTTATCGTGTTCTACCACCAATACTGAGTTTCCGATATCTCTAAGATTCTTCAATGAATGAATCAGTCTTTCGTTATCTCTTTGGTGAAGCCCGATACTTGGTTCATCCAGAATGTACAATACGTTTACCAACTGAGATCCGATCTGCGTTGCTAAACGAATCCTTTGAGATTCTCCTCCTGAAAGGGTTTTTGAACTTCTGCTCAAACTCAGATAATCTAAACCAACATCCAATAGGAACTGAAGTCTTGTTTCAATTTCCTTTAATATTTCGTGGGCAATGATCTTATTTTTCTCTGAAAATTTATCTTTAACATCAGCCAGCCAGTCTTTTAAATCGGCCAAGCTTAGTCCGTTAACCTCAGCAATATTTTTTCCATCGATTTTAAAACTTAAGCTTGATGGCTGAAGACGGGTTCCATTACATTCGGGGCATGTTTCTTCTGTTGTAAAGTGTCTTTCCAGCAAAATAGCTTCGTAGGATTCTTTTTCATCAATAATTTCCTCCATGAAAGCAATTAAACCATCGAAACTAATTTTTATTTTCTTGGTGATTCCTGCGTATTTCAGGTCTTTATTGAATTCTTTGTGACATCCGTTATAGATGTAATCCAAAGCTTCTTCAGGAATATCCTGCAATGGTGTTGTCATTCCCAGTCCGAAGATCTCCAGAATATTTTTTATCTGTGCAAGGATCCATTTATTGGACTTGATATCTTCCAACGGCAATAATCCTCCCTGATTGATTGATAGTTTTGGATTGTCGATAAAGTAGTCTGTATTGATCTTTTTGATGGTTCCCAATCCCTTACAGTTCGGGCAGCTTCCTTTTGGCGAATTGAAAGAGAATGTATTAGGTTCCGGTAATGCCAATGAATGTCCTGTTTCCGCATCCATCAGGTTTTTGGAGAAATATTCAATATCTGTACTTCCCAACTTCTGAATTCCGATGATTCCTTCTCCCATTTCCATAGCGGTTCGCAATGATTTTTCCATTCTTCCCTCAGAAGCGCTTTCTCCGATAATCCAACGATCGATAACAATGTCAATATCGTGGGTTTTGTAACGGTCAAGTTTTAAATCATATTCAATATCCTGAAGCTCTCCATCAATTCTTGCCTGTCCGTACCCTTTTTTGGCCATCTGTACGAAAAGTTCATGATAATGCCCTTTTCTGGAACGTACAACAGGAGCCAACAGCATGATCTTTTCTCCCTTATAGTTTCCCTTAATGGTATCAAGGATCTGATCTTCTGTATAGCTTACCAGTTTCTGTCCGGTAGACAAAGAGTAAGCATCTGAAACTCTAGCATATAAAAGACGTAAGAAATCATACAACTCTGTAACAGTTCCTACAGTAGAACGAGGATTTTTATTGGTTGTCTTCTGCTCGATGGCAATAACGGGTGAAAGTCCTTCAATTTTATCTACATCAGGACGTTCCAATCCACCCAGGAACTGTCGTGCATAGGCAGAAAAAGTTTCTATATAACGGCGCTGACCTTCGGCAAAAATAGTGTCGAATGCCAGTGAAGACTTTCCACTTCCGGAAAGCCCGGTAATTACAACCAGTTCGTTACGCGGAATTTTAACATTAATATTCTTTAGATTGTGTTCACGTGCTCCGTAAACTTCTATATATTCTGTTGATTTGCTCATAATTTGGAGTGACTTTGCCTGAAAATCACAACGTGCAAAATTACGGAATTTTATGGAATTTTTTTTATTATAAGAGGTATAAAAATTTCATAAAAAAGACTTTACTTTTCCCAAGGAAAAGTTTTCTTACTCCTAATTTTGATAAAGGGTTATCTATGGGCTCTGTTATTAGGTTTTAGCTTAAGCCCATGAATTCTCTATATATAAAAAAACGGACTAAAGCCCGTTTCTATTTATTTTATTTTTTGTTTACATAAAATATTCCCAAACTGCATTACTAATATCTACAATGAGCTTTTCTGTGCTTGCCATTTCTTCGTTGATGTTCTTCAAATAAACGGAAAGAATAGATTGTTTAGTTATGAAATACTAAAAATGCCGTATTTCCTACGGCATTTTATATTTTAAATCAATTAAGTCTACATATCCTGAAATTCGATATCCTCGTTACTTACTTTCACAAGGTATTCAATACCATCAATAGCCTTGGCGATAATCTGATTTCTTGTAATATTCGCCATGTTTTCCCAGTAAGCTCTTCCGTAGAAAGAATAGTTCTGCGGAATAATCTCTACTTCAACGGTTCTTACAAAACCTTCCTTAGGTCTATTGCTGATCATGGTTCCTCTTCTTACTCGTACTTCTCTTAACTCATCTTTCAGTACCATTCGGCAATAATTTTTAACGTCTTCAAGGGAAATAATTTTATCTCTTGTCGTTAAAGCATATTTATAGGCCTGTATACTGTCTGTGCCTTTCTGTTCTTCAGCTCCCCCCAAGGTTTCGGTAAGTAGAACAACGGTCTGCGACTTCAACTGATTGGAAAGCTCTGTTCCGGGACGCATATGATTGGCCAGCGTACAATGAGTAATCCAGAAAGCAGCGTAGGTATGGTCTGTTTTTTCTACAGGTTCCATAATTACGTAGTTCAGTTCCTGTCTAATGTTTCTTTTGGCATTGTTCACTTTCTGTACCATAGATTTCATCTTATCAGACATTTCACTAAGAACGCCTTTTACATTATCCCTGTTTAAAAGAGAGAATGCCGCAATTTCGTCCCTTGTCAGCTCCAAAACATTGGCGATCATATCTACCGCATTTCTGTTGGTGAAACGTTCCATTCCTCCTTTTCTTACGGTGTACAATCCTTTTTTAAGATCATCGGCTGGAGTAAATGGGATTTCGGTATATCTTCTTCCATCTCCATCTTGTACCTCATCTACATATAGAAAATGTTCTCCCTCGTCGGTTACTAAAGGAATATTATTCCCCATAATATCAAGGCTGTACTCTGTTTTTTTCCAACCTCTGTTATAGACTGGGAAAGCGTTAAGTACAAATGAGAAATTATCAAGAATTTCTGCTGAGAACTGTGGTGGAAATTCAAAGGTAAGCCATAGATAGCGCTTGTTATCAAGATATTTTACAATCTCTTCTTTTCCTACAAGGAAATCAAGATTCTGTGGAAGCTGTCCGGGTTCTGAAAACAAACTGCTGGAAAGCCCAGTAATTTCAATAAATTTATGACGGTAGATACTTTTGATATCTTCAATAACCTTGTTTCGGATAGATTGTTCCTTGAACATCTGCTCATATCCGTCCGGATTACTTTCTGTAAGATAACTTAATCCCTCTCTTACAAATAAAGGATTTCCATTACTTGAGACGTTAATGTAAGGCAATAATTTGTATACAAAATCCAAATGTTCAAAAGCAGGGTTGGAACAGAATATACTCATGTATTTAGGAAAGTTCTCACTTGCATATTTACTTACATCAACTCCTACCGTGATCTTCCTATAGTCTTCTGGTCTACCGTTAAATCTTGCAATAGGAATTTTATTAAATCTGTCATCAATACTGTAGCAGGTATTTCCTACAAACATTACTGAAGTATGAACTTTATTAATTCTTACATTTCCAACAGGAGTGAAAGGAATATTCACTTGTTTATCCGACTCTGACTTTACGGTAGAGGTCATTTGCTTACGGAAGAAAAACTCCGTATGTTCCAATAATACTTCGGTAGATTCATAAGGCTGCGTAAAGGCAACAGCATGAGCAGGAATAGGATGAGTATAAATGGACGGAGTCAACAGTTTTGCCAGTTTTTCCAAAATTCGGGCATTCACTGTCTGTATTTCATTATTCGCTTTAAAAACTTCTGTACTGAATGCATCTATCAACAGTTTTACAAACGGATCCAAAGACTGTGGGCTTTTCAATCCCCAGACTTTAGTTGCATTTTGCAGCATTCTTGCTTTTACAGATTCTTTAGAATAAATATTCTGATCTAAATTCATAATTTCTTTTGCTGTTAAAAATATTAATCAATAGACATCGGACTCAGGAACAGTTCTGTTGAAAAACTGAAACGTTCTCCTGTTTCCTCCATCTTGGCATTGATGGCAATTCTTACTTTCTTTTTGATTTCGGTGTGTTCTTTTGTATCGTAGCTGTGTTCTACAAATTGTATGTTGGCATCGATCTGCGGTTGTACAATGCGAGGTTCATACTCCTGGATCTGTCTTTTAAGACTTTTGACAAAAACGTTTTCCCAGATGGCACTTGTTACTCCATTATCGAATTCCAAGTTCCAAACGTCGTTTCCATAGTTTTCATCATATCTGTTCTCTCCTTTTTTGGTGGTGATCAGCAGCATAATATTGTGGGCAATACTTTCCCCCATATCGCAGGTATCGATACTTCCTCCTTCGGTCATTAGAGTAGATGGCACGAAAGGCATTCTGTAATTTGGTGTATCCATAACTTATAGTTTTTACTTCATGGTTCCGTTTACTTAAAAACGAAATACCAAAATACACATTTTCACTAAATAATTGTCATAATAAATTAAAATATTATTCAAAGATCAGGGCTACCAAACTGAATTGATAGCCCTGAAACCATTATCTATATTATATTCATTATTTTAACTGTCTGCATTTTTTCGGTTAATAAAATAGTATACCGGAAGTCCCAGTAGAACCAATAAGAATCCGGGCCAAGTATATTGTTGTTTATATATTAACAGTAAAATACAAAAACAGGCTCCTATTACCAGATAAATAATCGGAGTTACCGGATATAGCCACGTTTTGTATGGTCTTTCCAGTGCAGGTTGTTTAATTCTTAAATAAATAACTCCAAAAACGGTAATCATATAGAATAGAACAATTACAAAGGAGATCATATCCAACAGGTTTCCGTATTGTCCGCTCAAACATAATAAGGAAGCCCAGACTCCCTGCATCCACAAGGCATTTTCCGGCACTTCATTTTTATTGTTTTTTACGGCAGATTTAAAGAACATTCCATCTTTTGCCATAGTCTGAAAAACCCTTGCTCCTGCTAAAATCAATCCATTATCACATCCGAAAGTAGAAACCATTACCAATAAAGCAATAATAATTGTTCCTGCACTTCCAAAAATATTTTGTGAGGCTGCTACTGCTACCCTGTCATTGGCAGCAAATGCAATTCCATCTCTATCTAAAGCATTTAAATAGACAAAGTTAACTGCTATATAAAGGATCATTACGGCGGAAGTACCATAGATCATTGATTTTACAACGTTCCTCTTCGGATTGTCAATTTCTCCGGATACAAACGTTACACTTTCCCATGCTACAGAGCTAAAAACAGATCCTACCATTGCTGCTGCAATACCTCCCAATAAGGTCATTCCTCCAATGGGTTCCCATCCTTCTTTCAGAAAGTTTCCGGTCAGATCCTTTTTAAGATTACTAAAAGCCTCTGTTCCTAAGCTGAAATTTTCCGATAAATGAGAGAAATCAACCAGTATAAAACCTAATGCAATTAAACCTACTAAAGCTATGATTTTAGATCCCGTGAATACATTCTGAAGAATTTTACCACTTTGTACTCCTCGTGTATTAATATAAGTAAGCAGTAGAATTACTGCGATAGCCAAAACTTGGATCCATGTAATTTTAAATTCTCCACTTTGAAAAATAGGAGCCGCATCATTAAGAGAAGGGATTAGATACGCTGTAAATTTCCCAAAAGCCATTGCCACGGCAGCAATAGTTCCGGTCTGTATTACTGTAAAGAGTCCCCAGCCATAAAGAAATCCCATTCTTCGTCCAAAGATCTCTTTTAGATAAGTATATTGTCCGCCAGCTTTGGGAAACAATGCAGAAAGTTCTCCATAGCTTATTGCAGCGGCCACTGTCATTACACCTGTTATTATCCATACCACAATCATCCAGTATCCGGAGCCCAGATTGCGCATCATATCGGCACTTACAATAAAGATCCCACTTCCAATCATAGACCCCATTACAAGCATAATGGCATCCCATAGTTTCAGTTTTTTTTGCATAGTCAAGTATAGGCGTCAAATATAAACAAATCTACCTTTCATTTTGAATTTTATTAAAAATTTACAGAAGTAGCCGTTTATTATTAATTTTTATCGATTTATGATTCGATATTAATTGCTATTTTTGGAAAAAATATTAACAATGAAATTTAAAGCTATATTATTTGCAGTTGCTGTAAGTGCTTCCACACTTGCTTTTGCCCAGGAAACATCTCAAAAGAAATTCTCACCACCAGCCGGAAATGCCTTAGTAGGTGAGACTTATGGAGCAGGTATTACCTCCAATACAGAATCCAAGGCCATTACCGTAGAAAAACTTGGGAAAAAGCTTAAAAAAGAGAATAAGAAGCTGGAAAATGTTGCTATTAAGGGAAAAGTAACGGATGTATGTGAGAAAAAAGGATGTTGGCTTACCATTCAGACTGAAGATAATTCGCAGTTTTTCGTAAAAATGAAAGATTATGCATTCTTTGTTCCGACTGCTTTGAAAGGAAAAAATGTAGTACTGGAAGGAAATGCAGAAAGAAAAATTATTTCTGTAGATGAACAAAAGCATTATGCAGAAGATGGGAAAAAGCCTCAAGTTGAAATTGATGCCATTACACAACCTAAAGAAGAAATCAGATTCTTAGCAAGCGGAATTAAAGTCGTAAACTAAAATTCAAATCCTATTGAATATAGGCTTATCACAGATGATGTTGGTAATACAGACCTAAAAAACAAATTTCGGCAATCCAAAGGATTGCCGAAATTTTTAATCTTCTATTGTAAAGTCCACTACTGCGTCAAGCTTTGGGTATCTATTAGCAGAAACAAACTTCTTTCCTGTACAATCTACTTCCAGCCAGCCTTTTCTTTTTTTAACATCCCCTGCTTCCATTACAAAAGGGATAAAGGAAATTTCATTTTTCCCGGCCTCTTTCATTTCCCTGTATTGAACCGCAATGTCCAGAATGCATTCATGCTCGGTATTCAGCTTTACATTTCTGTAGATAATATCATAATGGGTTTCCTTATTTTCCGGAATTTCAAGATACGTTTCCCATCCTGTACTATCAGAATTCAGTTCACTGATAGACTTTAATGCATAATAAAGAGCAATTGTATAATACTTTCTTGTTCCTTTTCTGGTATAATCATCTATAAAATGTCCACCTTCAAATAATATAGTAGGCATTCCTGCCTTAATGAAATTATCCCCTGTAGAAGTTGGGTAGAACTCATCAGAATATCTTCCAATCTGATCAGGGATCATTTCTTTAAGATGATTATAAACACTTCCGATTACCGCCATACACTTTTTCCTGTTTTCAGTTACCGTTCTTTCTACATTTTCAGAAGGAGCCAGAAAAGAAAGGGTAGCAGGATGAATACCATCAGTAGTAAAAATGGTTCTCTGCTCATGGAGGTTTAAGGCATAGTCATACTTCTTAGAGGACGCTGCATTCTTTAGAAATTTAATCTCCTTGCTTGCCTCATTGTGGAAATCTCTGTTCAGATCTATATCAGCAGCATTTAGCCTTGTCCATCTTTCGGATCCGTCAGGGTTTAGCATAAAGATAAAATCTAACCTTATTTTACTGAATAAGTCTTCTTTCATTTCAGGAGCCTTATCAAGACTTGTCAAAAGATCGATCATTGCATGAGTAGCGTTGGATTCATTACCGTGCATTTGCGACCATGCCAATACCTGAATGTTTCCGGTTCCGATACTTAGCTGATAAATAGGTTTATCTAAATATGATTTTCCGATCTCCTTAATATAATCGCCGAGATTCGTCTGTAGGTAGGAAAATAATTTTTCAGGGGAAATATAGCGATTAGAGAAATCGGGGCTTGGAGAATAGATCTGTTCAAAATTCATTGTTGGAAATAATTTACAAGAATCAAATTTAACCATTTTAAGCCAAAAAATAAGCATTAACAAATGTAAATAGAACCAAAACTATGTAAACAGCATCAATTTTATGTTTAAGATTGTAATTTACATAAGTTAAATGAAGCGGTTATCCTTATAAGGATACTATTAACATGCGTAACATTGCTAAACAGACTGAGTTGACAAGTTGTCTGTTGATAAAAATGTGGATTGCGAATAATTTAATTTGATATACTTAAATAACATAAATTCAATTAGTTATAAAATTTATCTCAATACTATTTGTAAGGATACTTTAAGTCATAAAAAACCTGTTTTAAGCTAAATGAGCATATTTTTTTTAAACAAAAATAATGTGGAAAACCTAGAAGTTTACCTATTTACACATTTGTAAATAGTCGAAAATTTTGAAATTTACTTATACATTAATCCTAAATACTTCTTTTCCGTTAATTTCTAAAGTTTACAAAAAGTTAATCTGGCTTAGAAAAGATATTTATCTATAAAAATTAAGATAAGTAGATATAAAAGGTGATTTACAAACGTAATTTACATTTATACATAACTCAATTATGGGCTTATAGTGTAGTTATAGCCTGATTTAAGTGAATTTTACACTCTTTTTTATTTTTATAGTCAATTAACTATGTAAACAGATAGAATAGGGAAATTTAAGGGTAAAATAGAGCTCATATTTGTCTGAATTTACATTTATAATCAGTTTTATAATGCCAAAAAAAGATATAATGATGATTTTAAATTTAGTAAATCATATAGATTGAATAAGGTAAATACAATTGTAATTAATAGGTAATTAACTGAATATTATACCATTATTGTCTGTTTACAAATGTATTTTAATTAGATTTCAATTTGTTTACATTTGTATTTTGCTTTTGTAAATTATATTATTTACATTTGTAAAATAATTAAAGGCTTATTTTATGAGTTTAAACGAAAGAATTTCAAAGGTTATAGAGTATTCTAATCTTACTCCATCTGAGTTTGCAGATGAGATTGATGTACAGCGTTCCTCAATTTCGCATATTACGTCCGGAAGAAACAAACCCTCTCTGGAGTTTATCATAAAAATAAAATCTCGTTTCCCTGAACTTCTTTGGGATTGGTTGGTTACTGGTGAAGGTGAAATGCTGAAATCAGAATTACCGGAAGTACAGATTTTAGAGAGCCCAACGGAAGAAGATAAGGTAGGGACTACCCCTCTGCCAGATCTTTTTACCATGATGAATAATGACGACGATTTTGGGGCAGAAGAAGCAGAAACGGAATTCCCTCAATCTGGTTCTGGAGAATCTTTTATATCATCCCAAGATAAAGCTTCGGAAAAAATATCGGATTCTCAGCGATTAGGAAATTCGCCTGAAGAAATACTTAGTCAAGTAATTGGAAATCAGACAAATAAAATAAAACGCATTGTTCTGTTCTATGAAAACGGAAAATTTGAGAGTTTTGAACCTTAAAACGGCAAAAACCCGGTCAAAGAAAATGGCCGGGCTAAAAAATATTTGAAGAAGAAAACTAAAGCTATTTGCTTTATTTGTTTTTTAAAATTGATATAAATCCACCCATAGAGTCCTACCCTTTGTACTTATCAATATAAGCATCTGAAAATTTAATGGGATCTATGTTTTTGGTTTCATAGGGACAGCTATTCACAATCAGATATGGAAATTTTTGTCACGTTGTATAAGAGAAGAGTTAGTGAAGATATTTCTCATGTATCAGTTTTTATAGTTTTATCAAATATAAAAATTTAAAACTAAATTGACAATAAAAATTAAATTATTTTAACAAATAATTAATACTATAAATGAATAAGTTCGGAATCATGAATTCGAAGTATCATTTAAAGTTCACAAGAATTATAATAAAGAGTTTATTTTTTTGATTGCCTCAATTAAAAAAAGCCTGCAAATTTTGCAGGCTTTTTTCTTTATTTAATAACAATCTTATTGTTTTTTTCTTCTTTCTAGTTCTTTCTTGATCAACCCAAGCTCCCTTCCGGTCTGTCCGGCTACAGAAGTGTTTTCCTGAGCTCTTCTCGTAAGATAGGGTACAACATCCTTTACAGGTCCATAAGGGAGATATTTAGCCACATTATAGCCTTTATTTGACAAGTAGAAAGTGATATTATCACTCATCCCGTAAAGTTGTCCAAAATAAACGTGCGGGTTTCCGTTTTCCAGAGACTTGGTTTTCATTTTATCCATAATCAATTCTGAAGAGATCTCGTTATGGGTTCCAAAGAATGCAGATACTTTATCCAAATGGTTCATGACAAAGTCAATTCCTGCATTATAGTTTTTATCTGAAGCATCTTTGCTAGGCTGTATCGGATCCGGATACCCTTTTTCTGCAGCTCTGGCTCTTTCTTTTTCCATATAAGCACCACGAACAATCTTATATCCGATAAAATAATTCTTTTCTCTTGCTCTCTGAAGATTAGCTTCCATATATTCCAGTCTTCCTGTTCTGTACATTTGAATGGTATTCCAAACGATAGGTTTTTCCTGGTTATATTTCTCCATCATCTCTTCGCAAAGGTGATCTGCTGCGTCCTGCATCCAGGTTTCTTCAGCGTCTACCATTACTTTTTTATCATTTTCATGACAAAGACTGCACACTTCATCAAACCTTTTTACTACTCTTTCCCATTCTTCTTTTTGGCTTGTAGTAAGTTCTGCTCCTTTTCCAACAGCTTCATAAAGGTCAATTCTTCCGAATGCTGTAGGCTTAAATACGATAAAAGGAATTGCCGGATTTCCTACTGAGAATCTTACAATGTCCTTAATCTCCTTGCATACTGCATCAAAGGTTTCCTCATCTTCCTTACCCTCTATGGAATAATCAAAAATACTTCCAACTCCTCTCTTGAAAAGCTGCTTCACCACCTTCATACTTTCCTCACGGGTTTCTCCTCCGCAGAACTGCTCAAATAAGGTCTTTTTTACAATTCCTGTAACGAACGGAAAGTTATTATGTACTGTGAAATTAAGAACAGATGTTCCTAGGCTTGTAAGAGCGGGCTGTTCAATCATTTTAAACATCCAGTAAGCCTTTCTCAATTGTGCATCCGACTTATCTGCAAATGCAACTTTTGTATCATTAAAAATGGGCATTCCTATTTATTAAATTTAGTTATGCAAAGGTAATAATAACCTCAGTTTATTTAAAGATTTTTTTTACAATTTATGTTCAATTCCATTTAAGAGCATTGCAATGATTCCTACGAAAACCCAAAGACGTAATACGCTTAGTATAAGAAAGTTATTTCTTCTGGAAGCTTTCAAAAGAAGAAAAACACAAAAAATCATTACAAATAATCCACCAGCGAAGTAATAAGCCATAATACCTGCCACCCCGGTTTTGGTAATAATCTTCATAGAAACGGTCATCGTTACAATCAGTAAGGAAATCAGAATAATTTTTGTATTTCTTCCCTTGAAGTAATTGGGAATAGTAGTGTAGCCAAAGGTTTTATCTACACTTCTTGTAAGGGTATCCTTTACAATATCAATGCATAAAAGGATAAGAAAAAGAAAGACAGCCATCAGAAAAACTTTTTTGGAAAAGGTCTCATAATACACCATCATTCCAAAGAACGGATAGAGAGTAAGGCTTACAAAAGTAAGATTATTGACGATCAGTACCCTACTTAATTTATGGCTGTAAAACCACATAAAGAACTGGTAAACCACAAAAAAAATGAACACATTATGGGAAATTATCCATGCTACTCCCAAGGAAATCGCACTAAGTCCCAAATAGGCATATAAAAAATACTTTTGTTTGATAAAACTCTGTACACGGGTCCTGAAAGGTTTTACTACAGAATCTTTTTCAAGATCATAAAACTGATTGATAATTCCACCAGCTAAAATAGTAAGAACGGTACAGAAAATAATGCCGTGTACCTTAAAGTCAAAGACAAAGCTTTTGAAAGATTCATCCTGATTGAACAGGAAAAAAGTGGAAACATAAAGGGCAAACGTCAACAGGGCTGCTACAAAAAAACGCGCTCCAAGGAGAAAGCCCACGAATTGTGAAAATCTATAGGATAGAGATTTTGAAATATAGTTCTTAGATTGGAAAGTTTCTTTTTCAGAATTCATTCCAACCTATTTAAAATCTGTAAATCACTTCTTTTTGGAAGCCGTCAAGCATTTTTTCTGCTTTTTCGTAATCTTGAGTAAAGCCCAGAATATAGCCTCCACCTCCGCTTCCGCAGAGTTTTAAGTAATAGGCATTCGAATCCAGACCTTTTTTCCAGATCTTAAAAATACTTTCAGGAATCATAGGACGGAAATGTTCATAAGCCCAGTGAGAAAGTTTTTTAAGGTTTCTAAAGAAAGGATTCATATCTTTTTTCAGAAAAGCCTCAATACAAGCGTTGTTGTAACGGATAAATTCTTCCTTCAATGTTTTACGGAATCCTTCTGTCTTCATTTTTTCAAAGAAGATTTGGATCATTGGACCGGTTTCTCCAGTTATTCCAGAATCGATAAGGAAGATTGCTCCTTTTCCCTCTTGCCCTTCAGGAATAGAAACCCTGTCCAGGTTTTCTTTGTTTTCGATAAGAATAGGCAGGTTCATATAACAGATCAATGGATCCATTCCGGAACTTTTACCATGGAAATAACTTTCCATTTCACCGAAAATTGCTTTTAATTTTTTTAGATTTTCCTTTGAGATATTTTCAGGATTCAGTTTACTGACTGAATATTTTTCAAAGATAGCAGCAACCAAGGCTCCTGAACTTCCTACTCCATATCCCTGAGGAATATTAGAATCGAAGAAAAGTCCGTTTGAAATATCACTTTTGAAGCTTTCAATATCCAATGTAAAATCATCAGAAAGATCAAGCGTTGTAAGAAAGTCTGAATATTTCTGCAGATGCCTGTTCGAATTAAGTTCAAATTCAGAACTTAAATCTGAGAATTTCAAAGTTCCTTTATAGAAGCTGTAAGGTACTACAAGCCCCTGGGAATCTTCAATCATTCCATATTCTCCAAACAGGATTATTTTTGCATAAAATAGAGGGTTGGTCATCTTGACAATAAATCTTTTTGCAAAGTTAAAAATTATTCCGCTGAATATATGCAAAACCCAGGCCGAATTATCAACCGTTTTGCTTTTATTTCATTCAATTACCAATTAAAAATACGAAAAAAGCTTCATATTTCAAGATTTATTTGTTAGAAATATCTAATCATACAAAAAAAAGACGTTAAAAATAACGTCTTTTAATTTTTTATAATGTTTCTCTTTCTTTTCGCATCGTCACTTTCAGGAATCGGATCAATATTAATCCTGCCCCGAAAAACAAGGTCATAGATAAAGCTGCAATACGCATGTTATTAAAGTGCTCAATTAACGTTGCAAAGATAAATGTACCAATAATGATGGCAATTTTTTCCAATACATCATAGAAACTGAAATAGGTGGTATTTTCCATAGAATTTTCCGGAAGCAACTTTGAGTAAGTAGATCTGGACATGGCCTGAAGACCTCCCATTACCAATCCTACAACTGCAGCCACTCCATAGAACTGATATTCTACTGTAGGGTTTTCCTTATTTAAGAAATAAGCCCATAAACACGCTATAATCCATAGGAAAATCGCTATTGAGATTACATTTCTGTTTCCTATTCTTTTGGACAATCTGGAGAAAATAACAGCACCGATAATAGCTTCAATCTGAATCACTAAAAGGGTTCCGATCAGTTTATCCTGTGCAAGGTTAATTTCACTTTTCCCAAATAAGGTTGCCATAAGGAAAATCGTCTGCATTCCCACACTATAGAAGAAGAAACTAGATAGGAAGAATTTTAGGTTCCTGTCCTTGAAAAGTTCTCCACCCACTTTATACAATTCATGAAAACTCTCCTTTGCAATATCTTTATAAAAGCTCATGTTATCTTTTAATACTTCAAAAAAGCCCCCTTGCTCTTCATGTCTTTTAAAGATATTCTTATAATTCAGTAATACAAGATCCTTAGGTAGCTTATCTTTTACATCTCCAAATTGTGGAAGGTGCTTGAAAGTATATTGTGAAAACCCAAACCACCATGCCCCGGTCAACAGGAAGCTGATTCTTGTAAATAACAGCTGTTGTGCTGCTCCTTTAGCAAAAACCTGGATCAATATTAGACAAATCACCACTAAAACTACTGAGCCAAGGTACCCATAAACATATCCTCTTGCAGAAAGTGCATCCTGCCTATCGGGTGTTGCAATATCGGGAAGAAACGAGTTGTAGAAAACCAAACTTCCCCAAAACCCGACACTCGCCGTGATACTGAAAAGAAGCCCGAGAAATACGTTATGCATTCCCGTGAACATGGCCAATCCCATACATGATGTTGCTCCCAGATAACAGAAGAACTGTAGGAATGATTTTTTATTTCCGATGGTATCTGCCAGGGAAGATAAAAACGGTGACAGCAATACAACGATAAAGAATGATATTGTTAATGAATAACCATATACCGCATCCGGTTGGTATTCATTTCCAAAGATCTTGATCATGTGCCTCACCGGGACATCAATCCACTTTTTTGTTTCTGCTACATATTCCTTTTTCTCATACGCTGTGGTAAGGATAGAGTAATAAATAGGGAAAATGGTAGAGGTAATAACCAGGGAATACACGGAGTTTGCCCAGTCATATACAGCCCAAGCCTTCATAATCTTTGGATTATTCTTTATGTTTTTAGGCTGTCGATTCTCAGTTTCAGACATTTCAATTAAATATTAGTAGCACAAAAATAGAAAAACCATTAAGAAATGGGTTATTTTTTAAAAAAATTATACATTTCTTAATGGTAATATATTATGAAATAGAATATTAGATATTTTCAATCACGATAGCAGAAGCTCCACCACCTCCGTTGCAGATAGCAGCGGCACCATATTTCGCGTTATTTTGCTTCAATACATTGATTAATGTAACGATGATTCTTGAACCTGAACTTCCCAGTGGGTGTCCTAATGCTACAGCTCCTCCATTTACGTTAACTTTTGAAGCATCTAGTTTAAGGATTTGGTTGTTTGCCAATCCTACTACAGAGAAAGCTTCATTAAACTCGAAGAAGTCGATGTCTGACACTTCCAACCCTGCTTTTTTAAGAGCAATAGGTAATGCCTTAGCTGGTGCCGTTGTAAAGTTTTCAGGCTCTTGTGCTGCATCAGCATAAGAAACGATTTTCGCCAATGGTTTAAGTCCTAGTTCTTCCATTTTCTCTTTAGAAACAAGAATTAATGCAGAAGCTCCGTCATTTAATGTAGAAGCATTAGCTGCCGTTACTGTTCCTCCTTCTTTTTTGAAAACGGTAGGAAGCGTTGTAATTCTGTCAAAGTTTACTGCTTTATATTCTTCATCTTCAGCAAAGATTACAGGCTCTCCTTTTCTTTGAGGAATAGAAACCGGAACAATTTCTTCATTGAATTTACCTTCGCTCCAAGCTTTTGCAGATCTTTTATAAGATTCTATAGCAAAGTTATCCTGATCTTCTCTTGTGATGCTGTAATCCTCTGCACATTTCTCTGCGCATACCCCCATATGTACTTTGTTATAAACATCTGTAAGACCATCCAATACCATACCATCCAACATTTTGATATCGCCTAGTTTTGTAGCCACTCTTGCATTATAGTAGTGAGGAACTAAAGACATGTTTTCCATACCTCCGGCAACAATTACTTCTGCATCACCAGCCTTGATAGCCTGTGCTGCCATTGTTACAGCCTTCATTCCTGAAGCACAAACTTTATTTACGGTAGTAGATGGGGTATTGATTGAAAGACCTGCTCCTAAAGCAACCTGACGAGCTGGCGCTTGTCCCTCTCCTGCCTGCAAAACATTTCCCATATAAATCTCCTGAACATTAGCAGGATCTAAACCGATTTTATCTAATGCTCCTTTTACGGCAGTAGCTCCTAGTTTTGTAGCTGGAACTGTTGACAAACTTCCCATAAAACTCCCCATAGGTGTTCTTACTGCGGAAACAATGAATACTTCTTTCATGTATATAATTTTTATTTTTAGCTAAAATGAAACAGTTGTTTCATTTTAATAATTAAATTTATTTTACTTTTATATAAACTGCGTTAAATTCAGATTTTTCAATCTTAATATTGACTTTAAGAAGATTGTCCTGAGTGGCAACCACTTGATTATTAAAAACACCCCCTATCTGAACAGGATCAGTTTTATCAGTTTTTTCCATTACAATTGCTTTATAGTTGCAATCATCCACAAAAACCAATGTGGATTTTATATAATCTTTACCATTGTTTAAATATTCGGTTTGAACATTATCCTTAATGGTCATATACCAGATACTTTCCGGATAATTAGCCCGTAAAAACTTTCCCTCCTTGATATTAAAACATTTAGCCGGGTTATCTGGTTTTTTCTGCTCAGTTTTCTGAGATTGGGCTTGTGTTCCTGCCAACAGCAAAATCCCAACTGAAAATACTTTAAAAAGACTCATACTTATATTTGTGTCCGTTGATTTACTTTTTTACTATTTCCGGCTAAAACCATCATAAAAGCGCCTAAAAATTCTACGGCCCAACCCCACTTTAGTTTAACAACTCCTGCAAAGGTCTCTCTCCAGGATTTAAAGGGTAAAAAGCTAAAGTATTCTAAAGACTGCATTTTGACAGCTACCAAGGTGAATGCAAATAAAACAATAAGCAGAACACCAAAAAACCTTACGATTTTTGCGCTGTTATTTACAACTCCAAAAATGGCACATGCGGCAAAGATCCAACATGCAATAGCCAAATAGTGATCGAGCTTCCAATAGTTCCAGTTACCCATGATAGGAACATGCACCAAAGGCAAAAAACTCCCTACCACCACTAATAACAATCCTAATAATTGAATATTTTTCATATTTACTAAAGTGCCAAAATACAAAAAAAAACACATTTTTAAATCATCTGTTTCTAAACATACATTTCACTTCCCTAACAACCATTAGTTACAATAAAACACATTTAGATTTAAAAATTTAACAATAATAAATACACTTTATTAAATAATTCAAAAACAAGATTTATTGATACGATAATTGCTAAATCACTTTTTATGCTAATCAGAGGTTAAACTTAATTATGAAGTAGTTTTTAAATAAAAAAATTGCACTCTCTTACGAAAGTACAATTTTATATTTTATTATTTAATTGAATTAATGCTTCACTGAAGATACGTCTTCAGGCTTATGCTTGTGTTTAAATAAAACAGCGAAGAATATAGCAAGAACCAATGAATAGATTGCAAATGAAAGCCATATCTGGTGCCAATCTTTTACCATAACAACAGAAGAAAGTGTACCATCAGAGTTCACCACTGCATTAAAGCTATTTTTCAGAATTTCCAGGAACGTAGGATTATCTGGAGTGGTTTCTAAATAAGTAGACAGATCTGAAACCGTTGTAAATTTATGAGTAAAGAATTTATCGATAGCCCAACCTGCAATATAACTGCCAAAAACAGCTCCAAAACCATTGGTCATCATCATAAATAATCCTTGTGCTGATGAACGAATTTTCCTGTCTGTTGTAGTCTCTACGAAAAGGGATCCGGAGATATTAAAGAAATCGAACGCCATTCCGTATACAATACATGAAAGGATAATTAAAGATAATCCAAACCCGTCCGGAACTCCATAAGCAAAGAATCCAAATCTTAGCACCCATGCCAGCATAGACATCAACATTACTTTTTTGATCCCGAATTTTTTCAGAAAAAAAGGAATTGCCAAGATAAATAGTGTCTCTGAAACCTGAGAAATTGACATAATGATTGTCGATCTCTGTACTACAAATGAATCTGCATATTTCGGAAAGTGAGCAAATTCACTTAGAAATACATCTCCATAAGCATTCGTTAGCTGAAGTGCCGCTCCCAAAAGCATAGAAAATAAAAAGAATAATGCCATTTTATAGTCTCCAAAAAGCTTAAATGCATTTAATCCTAATTGCTCTGATAATGGTGAATTTTTATCGATTAATTTTTGTGGTGGACATTTCGGCAAAGTAAGGGCATAAATCCCTAGAAATATAGCAACAGCTCCTCCAATATAAAACTGTCCTTCCGTCGCTTTATTTCCGCTAAGGTTGGTAATCCACATGGCTACAATAAAGCCAATGGTTCCCCATACACGAATTGGCGGAAAATCTTTTACTACATCAAAATTATTATTCTTCAAAATCGTGTAAGAAATTGAATTAGCTAAGGCAATGGTAGGCATATAAAAACACATTGCAACAAGCATTACCGAGAAAAAAGAATTCGGATCTGCAGAGTGCGGCAATATGAAAAGTATAACCCCATAAAGGATATGCAGTACTGAAAATATACGTTCGGCATTTATCCAACGGTCAGCGATAATTCCAGTAATGGTAGGCATAAATATGGAAGCAATTCCCATTGTTCCGAAAACAGCTCCAAACTGTGTTCCTTCCCAATGTTTTGTGCCAAACCAGAAGTTTGCCATCGTAATCAGCCATGCTCCCCAGACAAAAAACTGGAGAAAACTGAGGATGGTCAGTCGTAATTTTAAATTCATAGTTTATATAAAGTATCTCTTTTAGTCAATTTTCTTTTTCCTCCTCTTGATTTCTTCCTGGATCTCAAGGGCGGTATCATAATCTTCTTCTTTAACGGCATCGTCCAATAATTTCTGAAGTTCTTCCATAGAAAGAGATGTTAATGCATCTTCAGTTTGTATTGTTTCTGAAAAAGTCTGTTCTTCTTTCGAAGTATCTTCCAATTCCAATAAAATCCCAGCCTCGTTTAGCACTTGTTGTGTTGTAAAGATTGGTGCATCAAATCTCACAGCCATAGCAACAGCATCTGAAGTTCTTGCATCAAGGATTAATTCTTCTTCGTTAACCTTGTTTTTAAAGTTAATATTTGAAAAGAATACGCCATCTACAATCTGGTAAATAATAACAGAAACCAGCTCATAATTGGCAGAAACTATAAATTTTGTGAATAAGTCATGGGTAAGAGGACGCGGTGGATGGATATCTTTTTCCAGTCCAAGAGAGATAGATTGGGCTTCGAAGTTTCCTATAACAACAGGTAATTTTATGTGTGTTTCTTCATGCTCCAGTAACAATGCGTACGCCCCTGATTGTGTCTGGCTGTACGATATTCCGCGAATAATTAGCTGTTTATAATCCATAGCTACAAATATAGATTAATTTTTTATTGTGATTTCACTTTTTTACACAAAAATAAAAGCCCGGAAAGCCGAGCTTTTATTGTATTGTATATGATTGTCAATGGTCAATCGTGAATTCTAATTCGCCGGTGAATTATTAAAATTTACAAGCAAAATGAATTGACTATTCACCATTTCTCATCTATCCTTTTATTGCTTTGATTTTCTCTGTTAATGCAGGAATAATCTGGAAAGCATCTCCTACTACTCCGTAATCTGCAGACTTGAAGAATGGTGCTTCAGCGTCACTATTGATTACTACGATAGTTTTTGAAGAGTTTACTCCGGCAAGGTGCTGAATTGCTCCTGAAATTCCTACTGCAATGTAAAGATTTGGTGCAATGGCTTTACCAGTTTGTCCTACGTGTTCTGTGTGAGGTCTCCATCCGATGTCAGAAACAGGCTTAGAACATGCTGTAGCAGCTCCTAAAACGTTTGCTAAATCTTCAATCATTCCCCAGTTTTCAGGTCCTTTCATTCCTCTACCAGCAGAAACAACAACTTCGGCTTCTTTAAGGTCTAATTTACCTGAACTTTGTTCGTGAGAAATCACTTTAGTATCTTCATTGACTACTGATAAGTTTTTAACTTCCTCAGAACCAGACACTGCATTTTCTTTAACTCCAAAAGCATTCTGAGATACCGTAATAATTACTCCGTTTCCTTCCGCTTTTGCATGCATGAATCCTTTTCCTGAGAATGCTCTTCTCTTTACCTGGAAAGGAGAAAGACTTTCCGGAGCTTCCAAAACATTGGTAATTAAAGAATAATTCTTCATAATTGCCAACATTGGTGCTACTGAAGAAGCATCTGTAGTGTGAGGGAAAACAATAATATTTCCATCTACTACTTCATTTACAGCTTGTGCAAATGCCTTAGCTGAAAAGTTTTTAAGACCTTCGTCCTTAATATTGATAACATTTGATGCTCCATATTTGTATAATAAATCTGAAGAATCGGTAGGGTTTACAGAGATCGCTGTAACAGTGTCACCAGCTTTATCTGCAACAGCTTTAGCATAAGAAACTGCTTCAAAAGCTGCTTTTTTGTAAACTCCATTTATATTTTCTGCGTATACGAATACTGCCATTTTCTTAAATTTAAAGATTAAAAAATTAAAGGATTAAAAGATTAGATCACTTTAGCTTCTTCGTGAAGTAGTCTTACCAATTCATCTAAATTGTCTGGAGAAACCATTTTCACAGCAGCTCTAGGTGGAACGCTATCATAAGACACTCCCTGAACTTTTACTTCAGATGAAGTAGGCTCTACTACCTGTAAAGGTTTTGTTCTTGCAGACATAATTCCTCTCATGTTTGGAATGATAAGGTCTTTTTCGTCTACCAACCCTTTCTGACCTGCAATAATTGCTGGTAATTTAACAGAAATAGTTTCTTTTCCTCCTTCGATTTCTCTTACTGCAGTAGCTTCGCTTCCGTTTACATCTAATCCTACAGATGCATTTACGAAAGGTTGGTTTAGCAATTGAGCGACCATTCCCGGAACAGAACCTCCGTTATAATCAATTGATTCTTTACCACAAAGGATAAGATCATATCCTCCGTTTTGAGCTACAGCAACAATTTCTTTTGCTGTAGAATAACTATCCTTTGGATCAAGGTTTACTCTTACTGCATCATTTGCACCGATTGCTAAAGCTTTTCTGATTACAGGCTCTGTAGCAGCATCTCCTACGTTGATTACTGTTACAGTGGCTCCCTGAGATTCCTGAAGTTTAACCGCTTTTGTCAACGCAAACTCATCTAGCGGGTTGATTACCCACTGAATTCCATTTTTGTCAAATGCAGATTTATCTGCTGTAAAGTTAATTTTGGAAGTAGTATCCGGAACACTACTAATACAAACTAATATTTTCATGTGTACTATTTTATTTTTTCTCTTTTGGGCATAAAATCATGACAGTTTATGCAGAGATTTTGTTTCAATTAATTTTTGCTAATATAAATAAAAAATATATTATGCATGCATAATACTTACTAAATTATTATTCAATACATTAGATGTATTTACTTCGCTGGCTGGGTTGCTCTAAACTCTATTTTACTAGGCAAAACCCTTGAATTCATCTTTAAAATATCTAATACCAAGTTCCCCATATCTTCCGGCTGAATCTTCCAACTGTCTTTTTCTGAAGGAATATTTCCATTAAAATGAGTGGCTACTGATCCGGGCATAATTACTGTAGATTTGATATTATATTTTCTTAGATCAATCATGGCTGCCTGAGTAAACCCTACTACCCCAAATTTTGAAGCGTTGTAGCCTGCTCCGTTTTCAAAGAAGTTGACTCCTGCTAAACTTGAAATGGTAATATAATAGCCTTCTGTTTTTTTCAATTCTTCTACAGCAGCTTTTAAAGTATAAAAAACACCGGTAAGATTGGTTTCTATCATATCATTCCATTCTTCTGCAGACAGCTCGTCTACAGGCTTAAATATCCCCAATCCTGCATTCGCTATTACATAGTCCAGTCGTCCGAATTTTTCAGTAATGTATTTTACTGTTTCTTCTTCACTTTCTAGGCTTCGTACATCAGATACTATTCCCAGTACATTTTCTGAGTACTGCTTTAGCTCTTCTTCGGCCTTCAGTACGTCCTCTTTTTTTCGTCCTGAAAATGCCACTGAGATTCCATTTTCGAGTAAGATTCTGGCGATTCCAAAACCTACTCCTTTTGTTCCTCCCGTGATATACGCTGTTTTATTTTCTGACATTGTTCAAAATTTAATTCTCTAAAATAACAAAAACGCTCCAATTGGAGCGTTTTACTAATACTAAGATTTATCAGGTATTATTTTTTGATGAATTTATCGGTAGTTTTACCGGCTTTCGTTTCAATATTAATGATATAGCTTCCTGGATTTAGGTTTCTTACATTTACCTTATCTCCATTCAATTCTGCAGGAACTTTTCTTCCACTAATGTCGTAGATTTCAATAGCATTTACTTTTTCCTTAGACTTAATGTTAAGAACATCAGCTGCAGGATTAGGGTAAACAGAAACAGTAGAAGCAGATGCTTTAGAAACTTCAGAAGTTGCCAACGTTCCTGTTGTTGTAACTTTGAAATCATCTATCAATAAAGCAAACTGGTCGTCCGACACACATTGTATAGCGATATAAACGCCTTGCCCAGAATAAGCATCTAGATTAAAAGTATGTTGATTCCACGCTACAACAGAAGGTGTTACTATTGTGCTTGTGTTAATCTTTGTAAAACTGGTTGTCTGTGTATTTGTTGTTGAAACATAAACATTAAATTTTTCAGCACCATATAACTCATTTATTGATTTAGCCCAAAAACTTACATTATTTCCAGTGGAACCTAAAACAATCTTAGGGCTTATTAACCAGTCATTATTCACTAAAGGAGCTGGATTAGATACATCAAAACAAGCCATAACTTTATTTCCTGTTCTTGCATTAAACTGAGTTGCCGTAGCTGCTGGCGCAGGTACAACTCCAGCTTTATTAAAGACTATAAAAGCTTTAGCTATTTGTTGATTTGGAAAAGTCGCTTGATCAATAGTATACGATTGTTTTCCATCTAAATCGGTCAATGTCCAGTTCCCTACCGTACCTGTTGTATAAGCGAAATCATTGTAAGTTTCAAAACTATCTTCAAAGATTGTAGTTTGAGCATTTAAAGAGCATAATCCTAAAAAGGATCCAAATAGTAAAATTTTCTTCATGATAAATTATTTTTTAATTATTGTAAATATATAAAATTCCAATCATACAGCCAAATAAACCATTAAAATTTCATTAAAATAAGAAATAAAATAAATTATACACTCCAATTTAAAGGAAACATTACAGACGAACAATATATGATGAGTAGAAATTAAAAATATAAAATTAATTAATATTTTAATTTACATTAATAATATAAATACAAAATAATAAATCATCTTTTTTAAATTCACTCCCCTATAGCCAATAAGACACTCCACTTCGGAATTCAACACTTACACACTCATTATCAACCTACTAAAAATAGAACGCAAAAACGCTCCATATGGAGCGTTTCATTATTATTAAAAGTTATGACAATTATTTTTTTATAATTTTTTCGGTAAAGTCCCCTCTTTCTGTTTCTATATTTAATAAATACTCTCCAGCAACTAAATTTCTTACATCTACTTTTCCATCGTTTAATGTAACATCAATCTTTTTCCCAACCAGATCGTAAACTCTAACATTTTTGATTTTATTTGACGAATTAATGTGAATAAAGTCGACCACAGGATTAGGATACAGTATTACTTTCTTTTTATTTACAACCGTTTCTTTCAAAGACATCACCGTTTCACTATTTATCTTAATATTATCAATATATCCTATTCCCAATCCATTATTATGAACAAATCGTAATTGATCAATATTAAAAGTGGAAGCCACCGTTCCTGTATAAATCAAGATATCATTAAGGTAATATCTAATATCAGCAGCTGTTCCTACTACCTTGATTCTATACCAGGTATTAGGATTCCAAATTCCGGAAGTGGCTATCAGTCCCGGAATAGCTGAAACGGAATTTAACACCTTCATCTTTCCTGTTTTATCAAAATCTACTCTTACAACATATTTTTCTTCAAGGCTATTTACTGCTTGAAATCCGAAGACTGCCCCATTCATCTGAGACATATTGATATCAAAAGAAACTGAAAAGTTGGCAAAATCCAATGGTATTGACAGATTATAGAAACCACCAATAATAGGTTCTGATTGAATTCCGAAAGTAGATTCTCTAACGATTTTCAGGGAGCTGTTTCCATCCGTAGCATAATCCACACTGATGGTCTGATGGGTTACATTTTCAGGGACACCTCCTGTTGGAGTACTAATCCATGCTCCTTGTCCGTGAATATTTCCATTTATAAATCCTTCATTGTTTTCAAAGGAAATAGTTTGCGCAAAGGAAAGCACTGTAAAGAGGGTAAGTGCGATTGAGTAGTAAGTTTTCATATGGTTTCAAGTTTGGAATAAAAATAGGGACTTTCCACACAAAGTGAAATATCTTTAATCAAATAATAACTAAAGCTTTTAATCTCAATGAATTTAATTTCAAAGCACCCTTAAAAATACGATCTAAACTATATAATCACACTCAAAATAAGACAAAAAAAATAAGGCATTTCTTTGTAGAAACACCTTATTTATATGGTAAGTATATTTAATTACTTTGAATAATTTTCAAAGAACAACGGAATACTCTCAATTCCTTTATAGAAATTAAATAATCCATAATGTTCGTTTGGAGAATGGATCGCATCAGAATCCAGCCCGAAGCCCATCAATACAGACTTAGCTCCCAAGACCTTTTCAAACATAGAAGTAATAGGAATACTTCCTCCACTTCTGTAAGGCAATACTTCTTTACCAAATGCAGTTTCCATAGCTTCCTTAGCTGCCAAGAACTCTTTGGTATCGCTTTGTAGAACATAAGGCATACCTCCATGATGAGGAGTTACTTTTACTTTTACTGTATCTGGTGCAATTTTCTCAAAATACTTTGTGAACTTCTCTGTAATTTCTTCCGGAGTCTGATAAGGAACCAGACGCATTGAAATTTTCGCAAAAGCCTTTGATGGAATAACCGTCTTGGCACCTTCTCCTGTATATCCTCCCCAAATACCATTACAGTCTAAAGTAGGACGAATAGAAGCTCTTTCTAACGTCGTATACCCTTTTTCACCTTCTACTCCGCTTAATCCTATTGACTTTTTGAATTCTTCAGGATTATCCTTTAGTTTATTCATTTCAGTTCTGTCAGAATCGGATACTACTTCTACATTGTCATAGAAGCCATCAATGGTAATATGTCCGTTTTCATCAATCAGGTTTGCAATCATTCTGGAAAGTACATGAATCGGGTTTGGAACTGCTCCACCATAAAGCCCTGAGTGAAGGTCTCTGTTTGGCCCTTCCACCTCTACTTCTACATAGCTTAACCCTCTTAAACCTGTAGTAACAGTAGGTTGCTCGTTGCTGTAGATGTGAGTATCTGAGATCAGGATACAATCACAAGATAATTTCTCCTTATTTTCATTCACAAAGTCTCCTAAGCTTACAGAACCTACTTCTTCTTCTCCTTCTAAGATAAACTTAACGTTACAAGGAAGTGTATTGGTTTTCATCATCGCTTCAAAAGCCTTCACATGCATAAAGAACTGTCCTTTATCATCTGCTGAACCTCTTGCAAAGATAGCCCCCTCCGGATGAAGTTCAGTTTTTTCAATATAGGGTTCAAAAGGAGGTTTTCTCCATAGTTCCAATGGATCTGCTGGCTGCACATCATAATGCCCGTATACCAATACCGTTGGCAGGTTTGTATCTATAATTTTTTCTCCAAAAACAATAGGACACCCTTTTGTTTCGCATATTTCAACATGATCAGCTCCTGCATTTCTAAGGTGTTCTGCACATACATCTGCACACTTCAATACGTCATTTTTATAAGCCGGATCTGCAGAAATAGAAGGAATTCTCAATAACTCAAATAATTCATCCACGAAACGCTGCTTGTTTTCGTTAATGTAATTTAATGTCTCTTGCATTGTAAAAATTTGTTTGGTTAAAATTAAAAAAAAAGCCCCGCAGGACCAAGTAAAAACAGAGGATTTTCTAAACAATTAGAATATTCTACTGTAATTAACCCATGAACCAATTTTCTTAAATAAAAATGCCCTGTAAAGAAACAGGGCAATTGTATATTGTATACTTATAATTAGTGTTTAGCTTCTGGAGCTTTTTCTGTAGTTTCAGCAGGCTTTGCAGCAGCAGTACTATCTTTTTTAGGAGCCGCAGCTTCAGGCTTTACCGCCTCTTCTTTGTGTTCAGCAGCAGCTTCATGTCCGTGAGCTTCTCCTCCTCCCTGTACATCATCAGAATATCTTTCTACTCCTTCTTCTAGTTTCAGAGTGTTCTTATTTCCTCCAGCAGGTATTTTTTTACAGCTTACAGCTACCGTTGCAATCGCTAAACATATAATTAATTTTCTCATGCTTAAATTTTAGATTGCCCAAAATTAAGAAATCCTGCTTTTTTCGGCAACATTTTTATACTGATTTTAAAATTATTTTCCCTTTTTTGGATTGTGTAAAAATAAGGTAGTCATTTCCGCCATCTTTTAATCCATATTTCTTCTTGATTTCTTCAGGCTTTAGAGGGTAATTTTTTGAGATAATATTAAACTGACTTTTCTTTTTAACATTTTTAGAATCAACAACTTCCATTTCAAAAATACGCCCGGGAAATTCTTCTTTTTTTTCAACAGATGTATAAAGATGAGTATTAGGGTGAAGTTTTTTCAATCCAAATTTTTCTGATATTAAATTAAAGATTCCAGCCTTTAAAATGGAATTATTTGGGATATAAATGAACTTTTCAGGTTCGGAATACTCTGATTTGGTATTTTCCTCTTCCCCAAAAGTAAAGCTAAAGGTAGATTCACCGCTCTCAAGGTTCACACAATTGCAAATAATATCTTTCTTATTTTCTTTGGATAAAAAGATCACCACTTCTTTTACATCATTTTTCAGGGCAATACTATCAATCCTGAAAATACTGGGCAAAGCTGAGACAAGATATTTAAGATCAATTAATGGAGAAAGCTTAATGATAACCTGATCCGATATTGATAGTAACTTTTCCTGGATCTCAAGGATATTTGGAGAAAGATCCTCCAGAAGAAAGACTTTATTTTTATTTTGATCTCTGCGTGCCGGATCTAAATAAATGGTATTAAAATTTTCCTGATTTTCATTTAAAAAATCCTCTAATTTCTGATTAATAAATCTTGCCTGCTTTCCTAGTGTATTCCAATTGTGCTCTACAATTTCTAAAAGCTCTGTATTTTGCTCTATTAAGGTAATATCATCAAAATTTTGAGACAGGTAATAGGCATCTATTCCGAAACCACTTGTGAGATCAATGAATTTTTTTCCTTTTAAAATATCAGACTTATAAAGGGCGGTCTTTTCAGATGATGACTGCTCTAAACTAAGTTGTGGGGGAAAAATAATTCCATCTTTCAATAAAAAGGGGAACTTTTTCTCTGCAACCTGTCTTCCTTTGATCTGCTGTACAATCTCCTGTATAGAAACCTCAGGAAATGGCGATTTTTTTAATAATAATGAATGCAGATCTGTCTTTAGATTTGCATTGATATAGCTCTGAATTTCTTTGTTTAATATTTTATTTTCCACAGATTTATTCCAGATTGTAAATAATAATATGAATACCTTGACTCCGCTTAGCATGACGTTTCTAATACTAATTGTTTTATTCTTACAATTAATTTGTAACAATGTCATACTAAATGGTATCGAAGCATCATTATATTAAAGGTTTCTCTTATAAAAAATATAGTCAGTCAATACAGGGGTTATCCCATTCTGTTTGAGCAAAGAATTGATTTGCCCTCTGTGATAGGTAGAGTGATTCACTGCATGAAAAAGCATTTCAAAAATACTATTCTCAAATTTCGTTCCTCTCGAATTCTGATATTCTATTCTCTTTTCGAGATCAAAATTGGTGATAATATCAATGCTTTTAAGAAAATTCTCGTGATTGATTTCTACCAGAGATTCAAAGGGATTAATTTGCCAGACTTCAAAGGTGATCTCCCTCAATATCCGGGCATTCCAGATCTGTTGTGCATTAAGGGTATGGTTAATTAGACTGATCGTTTTATCATCTATAATTTCTCTATTTTCAGAGACCACTTTAATCATTTCAATGTTGAAATGATTGGTATATTCAAATAAATCTATCAGTTTTTCCTTCATTACTAAAAACTATTAGCTTTTATCTTTATGCAATGTCAATACATTTAGAGACGTGGGATCAATATCTTTCGGTTTTTTATTTTCAAAATCAAAGAACAATAGAAATTCATCCTTGTTAACAAATTTAATAAGTCCGCTTAAAATTTACTTTCTTCAAATTTATTGTTGAAATCATAGTATGTTGCAATTAAGCTAAATGTAACAACTTTTTTTGAAAAATCAGTGGTATATTTTACATGTGCAGCTTTGCCTTTATTGGGTCCGTCAGGAATTATATGATTTCTACCATCAATATTCAATCCATCAAGTTCTACTTTTACATACCCATCGGGAAAAAATGTAAATGAACCATAGCTACCAGTATCTGTTCCAATCCATTTTCCATATAAATCTTTCTCTGTTTTATTCAAACATTTCGGCCCAACGAACCGCTCTTATTTCTTTTTCGTTATAAAGTTCTTCAATTGACTTTTTAACGTCTAATTTTGGGTATAAATTAACTCCAATCAGCTTTATCTTACCCTCTTCAATCCATTGTTGTTCCTGAACGGCGTGTTCATAAATATTTTTCTGGACAATTCCTTGTTTTAAGAGTTCAAGATACCCGCCTGCTTCTTCCATTTCCACCAATAAAGCCCAAGATTTATCTGCTATTTGCTGAGTGACATCTTCAACATAATAACTTCCGTTGGAGGCATCTTCGAATACATTGATGATACTTTCGTACGCTAAAACAATCTGTTGTTTGAAAGAAATCTCTTCAGAATTATCGGTACTTCTGCTTACCAGATAATTATTGGTGTACACTGCATCTGCCCCGCCAATCATGGCTGCGGCAAGCTCTAAAGTAGAACGAATCAGGTTATTTTCATTGTCAGAAACAGCCTTATTTCTAAAGGAAGTTTCAGCGAAGATATAAGGAACTTCATCTAAGTCATACTCCTTGGAAAGCTGGTTAAAAACCATTTTAAATGCCCTCAACTTTGCCATTTCGAAGAAGTAATTACCTCCTACAGCGATTTTGAAGATAAGTTTATTCAAAATTTCGGGTCCATATGCTTCTACAAGCTCTTTAGTTTTTGCCAATGCAATACCAAGTTGTTGGTATATTGCAGCTCCTGCATTCTGATGTAAGGAAATATCTACACAAATACTTCTTTTAAAACCTTTTGCGAGTAATTCTTTCGATAATTGATCATCAATACTTCCCTCTTTTTCATTAAAAACATCAATAAGGGAGAAATACTGATCTTCTTCTTTAGGACTAATATGTCCTGCAAGATCTTTATTATTGACAAAAATGGTCTTCTCATCAAGATTTTCTACGTTTTGATCCAGCATAAATGCAAATACTTCATCTTCCAGGCTTTCATGGTATTTAGCCACCAAATGAGTACTTTCTTCAACTCTAGGCAGATTTGTCAAAGGTTTCTGAACATCTGTATAAAAAGGCCTCACCTCTATTCCTTCCAGATTTTTCTTTTCTAAAATAGGGTAAATATCCTCTGTTTTAAGTTGCTTTTTTACTAAATTTTCCCAGGTTGGAAGTGTAGCTGTATTTGACATTAGTTTTATTTAATTTATGAATTGTCAATAGTGAATTTTTCTTTGTAAGTAAAGCGAAATTCACTATTGACATATTCTATTCAATTGTATTATTTTTTCGCGACTTTTGTACTGTCTACTACCAAAATAAAGATCTCTTCATTCGGTTTTTTCATAAAATAATTTTCTCTTGCATATTTTTCCTTTTCTGATTTGTTGTTCATCAGTTTTTTATAAAAAGCATCATTTTTTTCGTATTCTTTTTTATAATACTCCAATTGCTCTTCATACTTATGAATCTCACCATTCAGTTCATTAATTACAAGAAATGAGGTTTTGTCAAAGAAAATCATCCATACCAAAAACAGACAGATCGTAATGGTATACTTATTCAGAATGTAGGTCTGGATAAGTTTAAACGTTTCAGACTTTGGCTGAATGTCTTTGATAAGTTTGTTTTCTTCCATTTTTTTAATGTTTTCTCAACGAGTTTTTAATAACAGTGGTTAAAAAATCAATCGCTACGGAATTCTGTTTCATATTAGGGATAATAAGATCGGCATCATTTTTAGATGGCTCGATGAATTCCTGATGCATTGGTTTTAAGGTGGTCTGATAACGGTGTAATACTTCACTCAGATCTCTTCCTCTTTCCTGGGTATCTCTTCTGATACGCCTGATCAGTCTTTCGTCAGAATCTGCATGAACAAATACCTTCAGATCAAATTCTTTGAGTAATTCTTTATTGGTAAGAACCAGAATTCCCTCTACTACCAATACGTTTTTAGGTTCTACAGTCACATGATCTCCTGTTCTGGAATGCGTTACAAAGCTGTAAATGGGCTGTTCAATCGACTCATTATTTTTTAAAGCTTTAACGTGTTTTATCAGTAATTCAAAATCGATGGACTTCGGATGATCATAGTTTAGGGCTTCTCTTTCCGTCAACGTTAGATTCTGATTGTCGTGATAATAATTATCCTGAGAAAGGATATTCATTCCTTCAATATCAAGCTGCTGAAGTATTTTATCAACAACTGTAGTTTTGCCAGATCCTGTACCTCCGGCAATTCCTATTACAAGCATTATTTTTTTGTTTCTTTATAGTTGGTACAAATATACTATTTTAGATAAAATATGGCAATGTAAGACTATTGAGAAATTAAAAGATTAAATAATTAAAAGGTTGAACGATTTTTCGGAGAGGCTATTATCTGTTATTATCTAGCGCTGCCATCAATGTTTCATCTGCGAATTCAATAAAAAAATCCGACAATAAATTTGTCGGATTTTATTTTATACTATTTCGCTTGTTAATTCGCGTGAAATTAATTTTTCGTGCATAGGCTTCAAAACATCTAATGAGCCTGTTTTTACGGTGCATTTACCTTTATAATGAACAAGCATCGTACATTGTTCTGCCTGTTCCATGGTATGCTTGCATATCTCTATTAAAGAATCAATCACATAATCAAATGTGTGGATATCATCATTATGCAACACTAATTTATAGATATCATCCGTATCATCCAATACAAGGACTTCTTCTTCATATTGACGTTTCGGGTTTTCGTAGTCTTTTATGCTATTATAAAAATTCATTCTAAGTTGTTTTAAACTTCGCCAATTTTATCTGCTAAATTATCAATGGCATTGGGTTCCTGATAGACCAATTCCACAAGTTCAACACTTTTATTGTTCATTTTCAATATCTTGAAATGATAGTTCTCAAGATCAAACTCCTGATTTTCTTCAGGAATCTCTTCCAATGCGTGCAGAATAAAGCCCGCCAATGAGTTGTATTCACTTTCTTCGGAGAGCGATAACTTTTTAGGCAAGTGCTCATTGATTTCATCCAAAGGTTGTGTAGCTTGTACCCAATAGGTATTATCAGCTATTTTATCTACTATTTTTTCTTCATCATCTTCTTCATCCTGAATTTCCCCTACAAGTTCTTCAAGAATATCTTCCAGAGTAATAATTCCCTCAGTTCCACCAAATTCATCAATAACGATTGCTAAGTGCTGTTTTTTCTGTTGGAAAGTCTTCAACAAATCTGAAACTTTTTTACTTTCCACCACAAAAAAGGCATCACGCATTAAATCTTTAAGATCTTCGTGATCCAGATCTCCTTTTCTTTTCACAAATTCCCTGATAATTTCCTTGGTATAGAAAATACCGATCACATTATCTATGGAATCAAGATATACGGGAATACGAGAATACCCGCTATCCATTATCGTATTGATGATATCGTTAACGTCTTCTTCGAAATCGATTGATGTAATATTCTGTCTCGGAACCATGATTTGCTTGGCAGAATGATCTGTAAAATCAAATGCATTCTTAATGATCTCATAGTTCTCTTCTTCAATCTCACCACTGTCTGCACTTTGTTTTACCAAAAGCTGAAGCTCTTCTGTAGAGTGAATTTCCTGCTCTGATGCCGGGTGAATCTTCACCAATCTCAAAAATGTATTGGACATTAAATTCATCAACCAAATAAATGGTTTAAAAACGGTATAAAAAACCCTCAATGGAACTGCTGTTGCCATTGTAGTTGCCTCTGCCTTTCTTATCGCAATTGACTTTGGAATAAGCTCACCAAACACGATGTGCATAATGGTAATTAATACAAAACTAGTCACCACTGAAATCGTGGTAATTGTAGTTTGGGTTAAATCTATATTTAAAGAGTGGAAGATATTTTCAACAATATGATGCAGGGCACTTTCTCCTACCCAACCCAGGGCAAGGGATGCCAACGTAATTCCTAGTTGTGTAGCAGAAAGATATTCATCCAAATGCTTGATGATATGTTCTGCCTGCTTTGCCATAGAATCCCCTTCTGCGGCTTTTAATTGAATTTGTGAGTAACGAACTTTAACAATTGAAAATTCTGCGGCTACGAAAAAGCCATTTAGTAATACAAGAAATAAGGCCAGCAAAAGCCTGACTATGTCCGAGTCCATTTAGAAGTTGTATAAATTTTATTAGGTACAAAGATATGCAAAATATAAATAACCTGGGATAAGTTATTTTAGTCTGTAATTTTTGGGATGAAAAACGACACTTTAGAACGTGCTTATTTTATATTAAAAAAAATAATTGGACACTGTATTCATTCCTTGTATCAAGGATAGGTTTTTGAGCACTAAATAAAGGTTTTTACCTTTTATTATACAAAAAAAGCATCGATAGTATCGATGCTTTTGATAGTATGTTAAAATAATTCTTACGAATTTTTCAAAGCTTCTGCTCCAGAAACAATTTCCAAAATTTCATTGGTAATTGCCGCTTGTCTTGCTTTGTTGTAGAAGATCTTAAGATCATTTCTAAGCGCTTCTGCATTGTCTGTAGCTTTGTGCATTGCCGTCATTCTCGCTCCATGTTCAGATGCTACTGAGTCTAAGATTGCTTTGAAGACCTGAGTTTTGATAGATTTTGGAATCAAATTATCCAAGATCTCAGCTCTGTTAGGTTCAAAGATATAATCTGTTTCAACTTGTGGCTCTGTATTTTCAGGCATTGAGATTGGAAGAAGCTGTTCTGTAGTTACTTCCTGAGTGGCAGCATTTACGAATTTGTTATAAATAACATAAACTTCGTCAAATTTACCTTCCTTGAAGCTGGTCATTACCCCTTCTGTAACATTAGCAACCACATCAAAGTTCAAGTTATCATAAACAGAACTTCCGTTAGCATATACTGCACGGTTTCTTCTTACAGCATCATATACTTTTTTACCTACAGGAAGAACTTCAATCTCATACTGAGAATTGTTCTGAAACTGATGGTTAAGTTCTTTAACGATAGAAGAGTTAAAAGCTCCCGCAAGACCTCTGTTTGAAGTAACAGCGATGAAAAGTATTCTTTTAACCTCTCTTTTCTGAGCATATACAGAAACCTGGTCAGGATCAGAGCTAGAATTCACATTCTGGATAAGTTCCTGTAATTTTTCAGAATAAGGTCTTAACATTACAATTGCATCCTGTGCTTTTTTAAGTTTCGCAGCGGAAACCATCTTCATAGCACGGGTGATTTGCATCGTAGATGAAATTGACGTAATTCTGCCTCGTATTTCTTTTAAGTTTGCCATTAATTTGGGTTCAAAGTTTAAGGTCTAAAGTTTAAGGCTTAAAACGTTATATTTTAAACCTTAAACATTGAATTTTTTTAGTTGTATTTAGAAGCTAAATCATTAGCTGCCTGCTTAAGAACGCTTGTAATATCGTTATCGATTTTCCCAGCCTTAATTGCAGCCATTGTTTCTGGGTGCTTAGATCTTAGGAATTCGATATATTCGTGTTGGAATTCTTTAATCTTTCTGATAGGAACGTTTCTCATTAAGTTTTCTGTTCCAGCATATACGATTGCTACCTGACTGTCTACAGGAAGCGGAGCATTTACCGGCTGCTTAAGGATCTCTACGTTTCTTTCTCCTTTAGAGATAACCGCTAAAGTAGAAGCATCAAGGTCAGAACCGAATTTAGCAAATGCTTCAAGTTCTTTATATTGAGCCTGGTCTAGCTTTAATGTACCAGATACTTTTTTCATTGATTTGATCTGAGCATTACCTCCTACTCTCGATACAGAGATACCAACGTTAATCGCTGGACGAACCCCTGAGTTGAATAGATCAGACTCCAAGAAGATCTGTCCGTCTGTAATAGAGATTACGTTTGTAGGGATATATGCAGAAACGTCACCCGCCTGAGTTTCGATAATTGGAAGTGCAGTTAATGAACCACCACCTTTTACGATTGGCTTAAGAGACTCTGGTAAGTCATTCATCTGGCGAGCAATATTGTCATCAGCGATAACTTTCGCAGCTCTTTCCAATAATCTTGAGTGAAGATAGAAAACGTCTCCAGGGTAAGCTTCACGGCCCGGTGGTCTTCTTAATAGTAGAGAAAGCTCACGGTAAGCAACTGCTTGTTTAGATAAATCATCATAAACAATCAAAGCTGGTCTACCAGTGTCTCTGAAGAACTCCCCGATAGAAGCACCTGCCATTGCAGAATATACCTGCATAGGAACTGGATCTGATGCGTTAGCCGCAACAATTACAGTATATGCTAAAGCTCCTTTATCAGAAAGAGTTTTAACGATTTGTGCTACTGTAGAAGCTTTCTGACCGATCGCAACATATATACAATATACAGGTTTACCTGCATCAAAAAATTCTCTTTGGTTGATGATCGTATCAATCGCAACAGTAGTTTTACCTGTCTGTCTGTCACCAATGATAAGCTCTCTCTGCCCTCTTCCTACAGGAATCATCGCATCAATCGCAACGATACCTGACTGTAAAGGTTCAGTTACCGGTTGTCTGTAGATAACTCCAGGAGCTTTTCTTTCCAATGGCATTTCATATAAATCCCCTGAAATAGGACCTTTACCATCGATAGGGTTACCAAGAGTATCCACTACTCTTCCTAACATTCCTTCTCCTACTTTGATAGAAGAGATTCTGTTTGTTCTTCTTACGGTATCTCCTTCTTTTACTAATTTACTTTCACCAAGTAAAGCAACACCTACGTTGTCTTCTTCAAGGTTAAGTACAATACCTTCTACATCACTAGAAAATTTCACCAACTCTCCGTATTGTACGTTTTCTAACCCGTATACACGAGCAATACCATCACCGATGGTTAAAACTGTACCTACTTCCTCAACGTTTGATTGAGTATCGAAGTTGGCCAATTGCTGTTTTAAGATCGCAGATACTTCTGCCGGATTTATTTCTGCCATTGTATGGTTGTTTTTCTTAATTTAATTGAAAATCTTTTTTAACTTGGTTCAATTTTGTCTTCACAGACGCATCTACCTGCTGATCACCTACTCTTAGGATATATCCTCCTAAAATATCCTGGTTGATATTTACTTTCAAATCAAAACTTGAATTAGCATTTACCAAGTTTGTAGATCTTAGGATTTGATCAATATTCTCTTTGGAAAGAGGTGTTGCTGTAGTAAGCGTTACTCTTTGTACTCCGTTGATATCTTCAACTTTGTTGATGAATTCCTGAGCGATATTTTTTAATTGGCTTTCACGTCCGTGCTTAATAACCAATGTGATCAAATTCTGGGAAGATGTTGAGAAACCTTTGAAAATTTCGTTTGCTACCTCTATTTTCTTTTTTGCATCAATGTAAGGCGTAAGGAAGAATTTGTTCAAATCCTTAGATTCAATCATGATCTTCACTACATCTTTCATTTCAGAAAATACGGCAGCTGTCTGACCTGATTCATTAGTGAAATCAAGTAAACCCTGTGCGTATCTTTTCGCTACTTTAGATGTAAGCATTCTTAGTTAAGGTTAGATTTGTTGATATAATTTTGAACTAATTCATTTTGAGCCTCAGTGTTATCTAGCTTTTGTTTCAAGATAGATTCTGCAATGTTTACAGATAAAGCACCGATTTGATTTTTGATGTCTGCCATAGCAGCATTTTTCTCAGCATTGATAGTTTGCTTAGCCGCTTCGATTAATTTATCTCCTTCAGCTTTAGCAGCATCTTTAGCTTCACCTACGATTCTGTCTTTAATTTCTCTAGCTTCTTTAAGGATGGAATCTCTTTCAATTTTAGCTTCACGAATGATTCTTTCGTTGTCAGCTTTAAGATCTTCCATTTCTTTTTTAGCCAATTTAGCTTGGTTTAATGCATCAACGATAGAAGTTTCTCTTTCATTAACAGCACTAACAATTGGTTTCCAAGCGAATTTAGCTAGAAGAAACAATAGGATAACAAAAGTAAGGGTCATCCAAAACAAAAGTCCAATTCCAGGTTCAATAATTCCCATATCTGTAAATTCTTTTTTTAAGTGTTATTTATGGATTGTTTTTTAAAATTCTTAGCAGCAGCCAACCGCTTTACTGCTAAGAATGTTTTTTGAGGATAGATTACTTGATGAAAGCACCAAAGATGATCGCGATAAGACCAGCACCTTCAATAAGACCAGCAGCAATAAGCATTGCTCCTTGAATCTTACCAGCTTGTTCTGGTTGTCTAGCGATAGCATCCATTGCGTGACCACCGATTTTACCGATACCTAGACCTACACCTAGTACTGCTAAACCGATACCTACGTAAATTAATCCTGCTCCTGTTGATAAATCCATGATAAATAAATTATATTAGTTAAAAAATTATTTTAATTTTAATTAGTGAGCGTGTTCTTCGTGACCGTGCTCATGGTCGTGTTCTGCAACTGCAATACCGATAAATAAAGCGGATAATACAGTGAAGATATAAGCTTGCAATGCAGCAACCAATAATTCCAATACAGAAACAAATAATGCTAATGGAACTGATGCAAACCCTAAGAATGGAGATTTGAAAATGAAGATCAATGAAATGATCGCCAAGATCATAATGTGTCCTGCTGTAATGTTAGCGAAAAGTCGCATCATCAAAGCGAAAGGCTTTGTAAAGATTCCGATAATCTCGATTGGAACCATGATTGGATACAACAAGATTGGAACTGGTGGCATAAAGATGTGTTTCCAATAATCTTTATTCGCACTGAATAATGTAATTAATAATGTAATGATACCTAATACAGCTGTGATAGCAATATTACCGGTAAGGTTAGCTCCTCCAGGGAAGAACGGCACCAATCCGAAAAGGTTATTGAACCAGATAAAGAAGAAAGCCGTTAATAGATAAGGCATATATCTTTTATACTTTACTGACCCGATGTTTGGAATAGCCACTTCATCTCTGATAAACACAATTACAGGCTCCATTAATTTTCCAATCCCTTTTGGAAGTTGTGACTTCTTGTAATTTCTCGCCATTCCTATAAACACTACTGCCATAAAAATTACTGACAAGAACATTGAAGCTGCATTTTTTGTTATTGAAAGGTCAAAAAATACTTCGTTTGATTTTTGTTTTCCACTGATGATTGAAAATAAAGTTGCTTTTTCAACACCTTTAGTAGAAACTACTTGTCCGTGCTCTAAAGTATACCCATCGTGTTCGTGTCCGTGAGCGATACTGCTTGAAAGAAAAGTATGCCATCCTTCATTATCTTTAATGATAATAGGCAAAGGGATAGAAACGTGATGTTCTTCACCACTATCATCTTTTGTAGTCCATAAATGCCATTCATTCGAATCACCAATGTGCTCCATGATCATCTTGGTCGCATTGAAGCTATCCTTTGCTTCTTTGTTCTCTACTTTTTCAGCTAACTTTTCTCCTTCAGATTCGTGTTGCGCAGAAGCTAAACTACTAATAAACACAAATAAAAATGCGAAAAATAATGAAGAAATTTTTCTGTTCATATCTCTTTTTTAATCGTGTGCAAATATATCGATTTTATTAAACTTTACCAATATTAAAAATTGATTTTTATCATCAAAAAATTCAAGACTTATTAATGAGTTTTATTATAGGTAAATAAATGAGGAATGACGCCACTATAAAGCAGATCACTATAAAGAGAAAATTAGACTTGGTCTTTTCTATAATTAATAAAGAAACAGCCACCCAAACAATATCTTTAGCGATATTGACCACAAGAAACTTCATTCCTGCATCAGCTTTACCAAAAAAATATTTTTTAAATATCATATATATTATTATATTAAGAAATACGGCCAATAATATAACAATGAAACAATCTAGAAAATTCATGCTGCAAAAATAAGATTATAATTTTTCAAACAAAACAAAACTAAAGTTCTTCTATATTATATAAATAAGGAAAAAAATCAGAAGTAAGGTTAAAATAATAGATTGAGACATCATGATCAACCATAAAAAACCCCTGCTTCCATCTTCTTTCTCCCCATCTTTCTCTAAATCTTACCCGAATCCTTATAATATTAAGTCTATAATACTCAGGTTTCTTAAAAATTCCTTATTTTTGCAAACCTATAATTTACAATAAATATGTTTAATAGTTTACAGGATAAATTAGACAAGGCATTACATAATATTTCCGGACGTGGAAAAATTACTGAAATCAATGTAGCGGAAACCGTAAAGGAAATCCGTAGAGCATTGGTGGATGCCGACGTTAACTATAAAGTAGCAAAGGATCTTACTAAAAGAGTTCAGGATAAAGCATTAGGAGAAAACGTTCTTACATCGCTTACTCCAGGACAATTGATGACGAAAATTGTTCATGATGAACTAGTAGATCTCATGGGAGGTTCTCACGAAGGAATTAATCTTTCAGGAAAACCATCTGTGATCCTTATTGCAGGTCTTCAAGGTTCCGGTAAGACCACTTTCTCCGGAAAACTTGCTCATTATTTACAAACAAAAAGAAATAAAAAGCCCTTATTGGTAGCTTGTGACGTTTATCGTCCTGCTGCAATTGACCAGCTTAAGGTATTAGGAGGACAGATCAACGTTCCCGTGTATACAGAAGATGGAGCTACTAACCCTTCTACCATCGCTGAAAATGCCATCAACTTTGCAAAGGCCAACAATCATGATGTAGTAATTGTGGATACTGCCGGTCGTTTAGCAATTGATGAGCAGATGATGAACGAGATCAAGTCAGTGCATTACTTCATCAAACCACAGGAAACACTTTTTGTAGTGGATTCCATGACGGGTCAGGATGCTGTAAATACCGCTAAGGCGTTCAATGAAGCCTTAAACTTTGACGGGGTTGTTCTTACCAAACTAGATGGTGATACAAGAGGAGGTGCCGCATTAACGATTCGTTCTGTTGTTGAAAAACCAATCAAATTTATATCTACAGGAGAAAAAATGGAAGCCTTGGATCTTTTCTATCCGGAAAGGATGGCGGACAGAATCCTGGGAATGGGGGACGTTGTTTCCTTAGTAGAAAGAGCACAGGAGCAGTTTGATGAAGAAGAAGCTAAGAAACTTCACAAAAAAATTGCTAAAAACGAGTTTGGTTTTGATGATTTCCTTAAGCAGATCAACCAAATCAAGAAAATGGGTAACATGAAAGACCTTATGGGAATGATTCCTGGGGTTGGAAAAGCAATTAAGGATGTAGAGATCAGTGATGATGCCTTTAAACACATTGAAGCAATCATCTACTCTATGACTCCTGACGAAAGAAGAAGACCATCCATTATCAATACTCAGAGAAAGAATAGAATTGCAAAAGGTGCAGGAAGAAAGATTGAAGATGTAAATCAACTGATGAAGCAATTCGAGCAAATGGGTAAAATGATGAAGATGATGCAAGGACCTCAAGGAAAGCAAATGATGCAGATGATGAGCAAAATGCCAAACATGCCTGGAATGGGCGGAATGTTTGGAAAATAATTTAAAAACGAATTATATTTTCATAAAAAAACTCTCAGAATTTCTGAGAGTTTTTTGTTTTTTATCTAAGCTAGGCTATTTAAACTTATACCCTACTCCAAGCTGAAAGAAATTCATCTTTAGTTTTTCGTCGTTAACGGGATTTTTAATCATATTAGTTAACCCAAAGCTATAGCGTGCATCTACAAACAGACCTTTGTAGACTTTATAATCGGCACCGAAGAATAAACCAAAGTCTGTAGACTTTAGAGAATCATCAAGAAAGTTCTCTATTCTTCTTTCTCCTTCATCAAGTGCAGCCTGATTAGTCACCATCGCACCACTTACATCAATCTTAACTGTATTACTTGCGTTAAAGCTCACATAAGGACCTCCATAAACAGCCAATTCAGGTGTTGCATAATATCTTGCAGAGACAGGAATCACAACTCTGTTAAAGTTCATTTTTTCAGTTACTTTAACCCCTGGTAATCCAGGTACTGAAACCTCCATCTTTCCTCCAAGATTAGCATACTCAACCTCTCCCTGAAAGGCAAATTTATTATTGATCTTATGTTCAACCAATGCTCCAATATAAAATCCGGACTTTGATTTTAGGCTACCTCCGGCTTCATCAAGCTCGAAACCGTTTTCATTAGAATTTAATGTTGATAAGGCATACCCTCCTTTTACCCCAAAATTTGTCTGTGCATTTAACCCTGCAAATAAAGAAATTGCAGATGCCAATAAGATTTTTTTCATGAGATATTATATAGTTTTTTAATCAAAAAAAGCCCCAAGAAAATCTTAGGGCTCTATTTTATAATGTTTTGTTAATTACTTAGCAAATACATATTTAACTCCGAAAGTTACAGAAGATAAATTCAATCCGAATTTATAATCGTTTACTCTCTTAGCTCCGTCAACATTTACTTTGTTTGTGTTGTAACCAAACTCACCAAAAGTAGCTTCGATAGACCAGTTTTTGTTTAAGAAATAATCTAAACCTGGCTTAACGTTAACTCCGATAGAAGTGAAGTTATTTTTAGTAGAAGTAGATGAAGTAACAGTAGTTCCTCCAACTGTAGTTGTAGAAGTACCTTCGTCTTTATTTTGACCAAATACCATTGGAACTTCTAATTGACCGAAGATGTATAATTTGTCAGCTAAAGTCCAGTATTTTCTTACGAAAGGAGCTACAACAAATCCAGAAACAGTTTCTTTTCCATCTACTGTAGTTGTACCAATTGTAGAAACAGTTTTTGTGTTATCGTTTTTGTAACCTACACCTAAACCTACTGCTAAGTTAGTGTTTACGAAATAACCTACTGTAGGAAGAACTTTGAAGCTCTCAACTTTAGTATCGTTATTGTTATTTTCATTCTGAGAATACCCTAATTGTCCTGAAACATATGTAGTACCTTTAGCAATCTGAGCATTTGATAAACCGAAAAGTGCAACAGCACCCGCTAATAATATTTTTTTCATTTTAAAAAATTTTAATACTTTCTTGAGGCAAATTTACAGTGGTCTCCATTAATATTAAAATTTGTTAATGTGATTAATATCATTGTTAAAATTTAGTGTTTTGTAAAGATAAATCGTATTCAATAGAGGCTCTTGAGTTTTTCACAATATTATGAATAAATAAACTTCAATTTATCAATCAGAGCCTAATATATTTGGTTTTTCAAATTTATCAATTTTAGTGAAATCCCCTCAAATTCACGTAATACAGCTACAAAACTCTTCTTAAAATATTAACATTTAGGATATTAACTCTTAAAATTTAAACAAATGTTTATGATTTCAACTTATTTTTACCGTTTCAAAAGGACACCATCACAAGATATTGAGAATATAAGCTAGAGCTTTATGGTATTAAGACATTCATATAAATAGAAAACTCCAGCCTTTCGACCAGAGTTTCATATGGTATTGGTATAAACTTCTTATTTGATGAAGAAGTTATATCCTAGGTTAATAGCTCCAATATTCCAGCTGTCTCTATACCAACCGTGGTCACGTCTGTTGCTTACTGATTGATATCCTAGATAAAGTTCACCTTTAGACATTTGATATCCAAATTTTGGCTGAGCATAGAACCCACCATCAATTCCGTCTTTTGTAGAAATTCCGTATCCTAAATCTAATCCCACAAAGATAGGCGCTCCTTTAAATTTATATTTACCGGAAACAGCTACTGGGATAAATCCGAAATCGTCAAAGTGATCCTTTCCAAAGAAATGAGAGTACCCTGTTGTCACCCCAAGGTCAAAACCTTTAGCGATATTCCACATATAAGCAGCATCTACCCCTAATGTAAATGAAGACACATCGCTTGCATCAGACACAGGAACTCCAATATGTCCACCTAATTTTAAACCTTCCTGTGCTTGAGCAGCGCCTCCTAAAAGTGCAAAAGCACCTATTAACAATATCTTTTTCATTTTTTAGCTTAAATTTTGGGCAAAAATACTAATTATTTTTATTATGATAGCATATATTTTACGTACCCTATCTTTATAAAAAAAGCAGGACAAATTTTGTCCTGCTTTATATGATGATTTTTATTTCTTGAATCTCAGAATTAGTTTCCTCCAAATTTGAAACCAACACCCACTTGAACGAAGCTATTTTTCAATGTTCCATTTTCCCCGTCTTCTTTCTTCATAAGATTAGAAACACCTAAGTTATATCTTGCATCAAAGAATAATCCGTTTTCAAGAGTGTATTCAGCACCGGCAAACGGAGCCAAATTTAACTTATTCATATGGTTTTTCACATCTTCAGTTTCAGTTTTTGATTCAGAAAAAGCTTCGCCTAGCGCTGTTCCTGATAATGTTGCTGTCGTTTTTATTTTGGCAGAAATGATAACACCCACATTAAGACCTACTCCGAAAGCCAGGTTTTCTGTTGCATAATATTTCGCACTCACAGGAACCTGTACTGTTCCTAATTTCCAATCAGACTTTTCAGTACCTGTAACGTCAACACCCATTAAGTTATAAGAAACCGCTTCTTCTTGTTTACCACCTATTGGAGAGTATAAAACTTCTCCCTGTACAGCAAACTTTTCATTGAATTTATACTCGGCCATTGCTCCAGCGTAGAAAGTAGACTTTGCATCGAAATTGTAAGTAATTCCCTCTCCACTTGCTTTAAGCATTGATAAAGAGTAACCTGCTTTAGGCCCAAATTTAAATTCCTGTGCGTTTGCAGAGATTCCCAATACAGCGACTGCTGCAGTAAGTAAAAGTTTTTTCATTGTTATTAGTTATATTTTAAGGACAGCAAAGCTAATTATTTTTTCGAAATTAACAAACTTTTTAAAATAAACTAAAGGTTAATGAAAGGTTAACGGAAATTTTTACTCATTTGAAACTATTCATTTCTTACTCTTTTATCCTCATCATTATAAGCAAGGATAATCTTTCTAACAACAGGGTGTCTTACTACATCTTCCTCTGTAAGATGTACAAAACCAATCTCATTTACTCCGTTCAGAATTCTCATTGCTTCTTTCAATCCGGACTGTTGATTCTTCGGAAGGTCAATCTGACTAGGATCTCCTGTAATGATAAACTTGGCATTCATTCCCATCCTTGTCAGGAACATTTTCATTTGTGCATGGGTAGTATTTTGTGCTTCATCAAGAATCACAAAGGCATCATCAAGGGTACGTCCTCTCATAAAAGCCAATGGAGCAACCTCAATTACTTTTTTCTCCATGAATCCCTCCAGCTTTTCATGAGGAATCATATCACGAAGAGCATCATATAAAGGCTGTAAATACGGATCCAGCTTCTCTTTAAGGTCTCCAGGTAAGAACCCAAGACTCTCCCCTGCTTCTACAGCCGGTCTTGTGAGGATGATTCTTTTTACCTCTTTATCCCTCAAAGCTCTTGCAGCCAATGCTACACTGGTATAGGTTTTTCCGGTTCCGGCAGGACCAATGGCAAAAACCATATCCTTTTTCTCTGTTTCCTTTACCAGTTTCTTAAGATTGGTCGTCTTTGCCTTAATAATTTTCCCGTTAACTCCTTTTACAATAATATCCTGATCGAAGATGAGTTGCTTCTCATTTTCATCTTTAATATTGAGAATATTTTCAACGTCTTTCAGCCCTATTGAATTATTTTTAGAGATAAATTTGACAATATCATCAAGTTTTTGTTTTAATATATCTAAAACTTCCTGATTTCCCATGGCAAAGATAACGTGATCTCTTCCTGTAATCTTAAGGGTTGGAAAGCTTGATTTTATTACGTTGAAATATTGGTTACTAACTCCATAGAAGATTTTCGCATCAATATCTTCCAAATCATATTTTAATTCAAACATGCAGTATTTTTATTTTTAGATTTTAAAATTAAAGCTTTTTTTCAAATTTATATTAAATTCTTTTCAACAATCTTTCGGGCTTTCTTTTTATTTTAAATAACTTTGCAATACTACACTATTCTATAAATTGCTCATGTCAATTATTACCCTTACTTCGGATTTCGGAAATTTAGATTACAGAGTTGCTGCTGTGAAAGGCAAGATCCTGTCTCTAAATCCTGAGGTTAATATTATTGATATAACCCACGACATCCAGGCATTCAACCTTATACAGACCTCATACATTGTAAGAAATGCTTACAAATACTTTCCAAAGGGAAGCATTCATATTCTTTCTGTCGATAGTTTTTATCATAAATCAAGAAAGAACATTATTTACAAAGCAGACGGTTCTTACTTTCTGGCATCAGACAATGGGCTTTTGAGCCTTATATTTTTTGATATTAAACCTGAAGCGATTTATGAACTCACGCTGAACAATCGTTTTGATGATATTATCGACTTCACTTCTACAGATATCTTTGTTCCGGCAGCCGTACATCTGGCTAACGGAGGCCTTCCGGAGGTTATCGGAAGAAAAATAGATACTGCCAAACAATTAATGTTTCCAAGGGCTGTTTATAATGAGTCTGAGGGAATGATCATTGGCGAGGTTACCTATATTGATAATTTCGGAAATATAATCTCAAATATCAACAAAGATTTCTTTGAAAATATCAGCAAAGGATACAACGGTTTCACCATAAAATTCAGAAACTTGAGTCTTTCGAGGATATTTTCCAGCCATACGGAAGTAGTTTCAGACTGGGAAAGAGAGACTGAATTTCACGGGCAGTCAGCCGCTATTTTCAATGACAGTCAGTTATTGGAGCTTACGATCTATAAAGGGAGTAAGAAAAACGGCGCGAAAAGCCTGTTTGGATTGAATGTAGGGGAAAATATCTACATTGAATTCAGCTAAGATTATATATTTCATAAAAAAACCGATTTTTTTTATATATTTGTCAAAATCTAAAAATCAAAAATGGCAGAATACAAATTATTGCTTCCTTCCATGGGAGAAGGGGTTATGGAAGCGACAATTATCACTTGGTTATTCAATGAAGGTGATAACGTAAAAGAAGATGACTCTGTAGTAGAAATTGCAACAGATAAAGTAGATTCAGACGTTCCGACACCGGTTTCGGGGAAAATCGTAAAAATTTTAAAACAAAAAGACGAAGTTGCAAAAGTAGGTGAGGCCATTGCTATTTTAGAAATTGAAAGAGAAGGCACTGCAACAGAGGAAGTAAAAACTGAAACTCCGGCTGCTACTCCGGATACTGAAACATTAACAACAATTGAACAGCCTTTACAAACTGCTGCTGCTTCAAATGTAGAATTCTCAGGAGATCTTTACTTATCTCCACTTGTAAAATCAATTGCACAACAGGAAAATATTTCTGAAACTGAACTTAAGACTATTAAAGGAAACGGTTTAGAAGGAAGAATTACTAAGGAAGATATATTAGCGTATGTTGTCAACAGAGGAAGCCAACCTGCTCAACAGGCTGCTCCGGTACAGGCAGCAACTACGCCAAAACCGGCAGTTTCTGCGCCTACAGCTACTATTCCGGTAAGCGCTGGTGATGAAATCATTCCAATGGACAGAATGAGAAAGATCATCGCTGAAAACATGGTGAAAGCAAAACACATTGCTCCACACGTAACTTCTTTCATTGAAACAGACGTTACTAACGTTGTAAAATGGAGAAACAAAAACAAGGCGATCTTCGAAAAACGTGAAGGTGAGAAACTTACTTTCATGCCAATCTTTGTAAAAGCGATTGTAAAAGCGATTCAGGATTTCCCAATGATCAATGTTTCTATAAGTGGTGAGAACATCATCAAAAAGAAAAACATCAACATTGGTATGGCGACCGCTCTTCCAGACGGAAACCTTATTGTTCCTGTAATCAAAAATGCTGATCAGTTATCACTTTCCGGTCTTGCAAAAGCAATCAATGACTTAGCTTACAGAGCAAGAAACAAGAAATTAAGACCTGAAGATACTCAGGGAGCAACTTATACCATCTCTAACGTAGGAAGCTTTGGAAACCTTATGGGAACTCCAATCATTCCTCAGCCTCAGGTTGCTATTCTGGCAATAGGAGCTATTGTTAAGAAGCCAGCTGTTCTTGAAACTGCAGATGGTGATGTAATTGCTATCAGAAACTTAATGTTCATGTCTCACTCTTACGATCACAGAGTAGTAGACGGTTCTTTAGGAGGAATGATGCTGAAGCATGTTCACGATTATCTTGAAAACTGGGATCTGAACACAGAAATATAAAATAGAAGACTACTCCTCTTAAATTGAATTCAAAAAGGAAGTCTACCCAATAACCAAAAAAGCTGAGATATGAAAAATGCAACCTTAATCGCGATAATTTCATTAAGTGTAGTTATTCTTATTGATCTTATTCAGTTTATTCTCAGCTTTTTTGAGGTCTATTCCATGGGAATGTATCGTGTTTTTGGAGTTTTAAACCTTTTAGGTTTTGTAGGAATTCTGCAGTTTTTTGTTAAATTATACAGCAAACAGAAAGAATGAGTCCTGAACTAAGAACGCTTTTTGAAATAAAAGAAGAGAAGAAAAAAAATAATCCACCAGCCCGTCAAAACGTAGGAACCCATGTTTTAATACGTCTTGCTGTGCTTATTTTGGGAACCATTGCATTTTCTATTGCAATGAGCCTGGCAAGTGGATGGGCGATTTTAGGTATTGCAATCTATATTGTTATTTTTCATTCAGTCTGGTTTCTTTTCATTCTTATTGAAGCAATAGTTCTTCAAAGCAATGAAAAATTGAAACTCAGGAATGCTAATCTAATTCTCAGTGGAATTCTTTTATTAATCTACGGCATAGCAGCTATTATGATATTCCTGGATTAATAGAAATCTTAAATATAAATCATAAAACGCTTCCAGAATTGGAAGCGTTTTTATCTTTAAAATATTCAACGGAAGCAGACTCTTTAGAATTAGGCACTGTATTTACAAGATATTTTCATCAATTACCTTCTTTTCCAATGACTTTTTCTCTATGCATTTCTCCCCAGTTCATAAGTTCTACAATTAATGGTTTTAATGATCTTCCATGCTCTGTAATCTCATATTCTGCCTGAGCGGAATACTTCGAAGTCCTCTGTACCAGAAGGTTAATTTCCAGCTTTTTAAGTTCAATAGAAAGCATTCTGTCTGTAATCCCATCAATTAACATCGAAATTTGCTTAAATCTCTTAGGCTCATCAAGAAGAGCAGCAATGATCTTAATTCTCCATTTACCGTTTACTGCTTCAAGAGCATCACCAATAGATAACATTATTTTTGAGGAATATAATGGACATTCAGTATTTCCAATTACTTTTTCTTTCATACATTGGTCTTTTAAATATCTATAAAATTAAGAAACCTCTCTGACTATAAAAATATAATTAGTTAAATGCGTTTAATTTCACAAACTCTTTGAATTTTTTAGGGCTTCTTCCTAAAATTTCTTGAATACCACTGCCTGTATTTTCATTTCTTCCATCTAAAATTTCATCAAATGCAACAGCCATATGCTCTGCAACGAAATGGGGCAAACCTATATTTTTCAACAGATCTGAATATTCTTTTTTATTAAGAAAATGATACTTTATATCACGCCCCAGTCTATTTCCAATAGTTTTAACAGCTTCCTCAAAAGTGAATAGTTCATCTCCTGTAACTTCATAGATTTTTCCATTATACTTTTCATGAAGTAAGCATTCTACCACAGCATCAGACAAGTCATCCAAATCTACAAATGGTTCTTTCGCAGAACCCGCCATAAAAGTGACAGATCCCGACTGTATCCCATGCAGAAAATGACCTTCACTAAAATTTTGATTAAACCATGCGGAACGGATAATCGTCCATTTTAATGGTGAATTTATGAGAATACCTTCACATTTCCGGACTGATTCCTGCCCTCTCCCGGAAAGCAATACAGCTTTCGAAACTCCTTTCTTCTCCATACAGCTCATCAGTAAATTAATTTGTTCATAGGCATCAGGAACAGAAGTATCAGGATGTACAATATATACTTTATCAATATTACTGACAGCCGGCTCGTAGGTTGACCCATCATTCCAGTCAAAAAAAACTAAACCTGTTTTCACTTCCTCTTTTGTTCTGGTTGTAGAAAATACGCTAAACCCTATATTTCTGAATTTTTCTACAACTCGACGGCCGTTTTTACCCTCTCCTCCAATGACTAAAATATTTTCATTCATTTTTATAATTTTTAATTGATAATACAAATCTATGGATGGCAGATGATTCATATCGTTTAACTATAATCAAGTATAGTTATCTTTCTTTTTACTATGCTTGTTTAGCATACAAAACAAGCAATTTTCACAAAAGATATTTTCAAATCCCATCTAATTTTCCTATTTTTCAAATATAAATTCCAAAACCATAAATGCTGAAAATCTTCTCCCTTATACAGAAATCCCTAAAAAAATCCTTTGATAATATTCGGAACGAACAACTGAAGTACAACCTTCTTCAGGCAATTCCTTTCTGGATAGGGTCTGTTATTACAGGTTTTTTTGCCGTGTTATATGCGCAGGTATTTGCGTGGGGGGAGCATCTCATGAACTTCATTTTTGACTGGCATGCATGGATGATCTTTATTATTGCTCCCATTGGCTTTGTTCTTTCGTGGTGGCTGGTAAAGGAATTTGCTCCCAACGCTAAAGGAAGTGGCATTCCACAGGTTATGGCAGCAGTAGAATTGGCTAATCCGAAAGAACACACAAAGATCAGAAGTCTTTTAAGCCTTAAAATCATCATTTTTAAAATCATTTCCTCTGTTGTATTGGTTATTGGAGGTGGTGCAGTGGGTCGTGAAGGTCCCACCATTCAGATTGCGGGTTCCGTTTTCAGAAAGGTGAATGAATATTTACCTGAATGGTGGCCCAAGATTTCCAAGAAAAACATGATCATGACCGGAGCAGCAGCCGGACTTGCAGCCGCTTTCAACACTCCTTTAGGAGGAATTGTATTTGCCGTAGAAGAATTATCAAAAACGCATATTAATTACTTTAAAACAGCTTTATTTACAGCCGTCATTATTGCCGGTTTAACAGCTCAGACATTAGCAGGGTCTTATTTATACCTTGGTTACCCTAAAACAAATGATGTTTCTTTAATGGTGATGTTTCCCATTGTTCTTGTAGCGGCTACAGCAGGCATTCTTGCAAGCCAGCTCTCTGTTATTATGCTTAAGATCAATGGATGGAAAAAGAAAAAACTGAAAACAGATAAAGCCAATGTTATATTTTTAGTGATCTGTGCTTTAATTATTGCTTCCATTGCCTATTTTATCAATCGGGAAGTTCTTGGTTCTGGAAAAGAAATTATGGAACGGGTTCTTTTTACGAAGGATAAACATGAAGATTGGTATGTTCCTATCTTAAGAATGCTGGGTCCTGCCCTATCCTTTACTTCCGGAGGTGCGGGAGGCATCTTTGCTCCGGCTCTTACTGCGGGGGCAAGCATCGGGTCTGTTATTTCAGGAGTCATTCATTTAACCCCCAATGAAACCAATGTAGTAATCCTTGGCGGAATGGTTGCTTTTCTTACAGGAATTACCCGTGCGCCATTCACATCAGCCATTATTGTATTGGAAATGACCGACAGGCATTCATTAATATTCCATCTGATGCTTGCCGGAATGGTCTCTTCCATTGCGTCCCTATTAGTAAGCAGACATTCTTTATATGACGTATTGAAAGTGAACTTTTTAACGGAAATCAGGTCAAAGGATTAATTGGAAATAAAAGAAGACTTACTCCTACAATGCCATTAAATCTTCAATCTCATCACTATATAACTTTCAACTATTTCACCAATAGTATTGTATATTACAAATATATTCTCTAATTTTGCACCTCGAAATAATTAACAAATTCATTTAACATTATGAACAATTACGAAACTGTTTTCATTTTAACTCCCGTTCTATCTGAGGCACAGGTAGAGGAAGCAGTGAACAAGTATGTAGATCTTATCAAAGAAAAGAACTGCGAAATCGTTGCTAAAGAAAATTGGGGCTTGAAAAAGCTAGCTTACCCTATCCAATTGAAAAAGAATGGGTTCTACACTTTAATCGAGTTTAAAGGTGAAGGTACTGTAGTTGCTGATTTAGAATTAGCATTTAAGCGTGACGAGAGAGTAATCCGTTACCTTACTACAAAACTTGACAAACACGCTGTTGAATACGCTGTAACAAGAAGAGCTAAAGTAAAAGCAGCTAAAGCTTAATTATTAACCCTATTTTTTAAAAAAGACAAGACATGGCAATAGATGAAATGGCTAAACAAGCCTCTGCAGGAGGAGAATCAGAAGTAAAATTCCTTACTCCACTTGATATCAATACAAAATCTGAAAAGAAATATTGTAGATTCAAAAAATACGGAATTAAGCACGTTGATTACAAAGATGCTGATTTCTTATTACAATTTGTAAACGAGCAAGGTAAAATCTTACCAAGAAGATACACTGGAACTTCTTTAAAATACCAAAGAAAAGTTTCTGCTGCTATCAAAAGAGCAAGACACCTTTCTTTACTACCTTACGTAGCTGACTTATTGAAATAAGACAAAAAAATAAATAAAAGAAGAGATTACTCTCTTCTTTTGTTGCTGAATAAATAATTAATTCTAACTTGATTTTAGATCACTCTAAAATCTCAAAAAAGGACAACAACAATGGATATCATCCTAAAACAAGACGTAGAAAACTTAGGACTTGAGTTTGATACAGTAAGTGTAAAGCCAGGTTATGCAAGAAACTTCTTACTACCTCAAGGAATTGCACTTTTAGCTACCCCTAAAAACAAAGCTGCTCTAGAAGCTACTTTAGAAGCTAGAAAAGAAGAAGAAGCTAAATTAATCGCTGCTGCTAACGCTGTAGTTGAGCAATTAAAGAAAACTTCTATCACTATTCCTGCAAAAGTAGGTTCTGGTGATAAATTATTCGGATCTATCAACAATGCAGATCTTTCTGCTGCTCTTGCTAAAGCTGGAGTTTCTGTAGAGAAGAAATACATCAAAATTCCAGGGAACACTATTAAGAGAACTGGTAAAGTAACAGCAAACATTAGATTACACAGAAACGTTGAGTACAATTTCGAATTCGATATCGTATCTGACGCTCCAGTTGTAGCTGCTCCTGCTGCTAAGAAAGAAGAAGTTAAATCTGAGGAAGCTTAATTAAGCGACTGAAAATTTTTCACAATACAAGGCCACTTCAATTCAATTTGAAGTGGTTTTTTGTTTAATATGGAAAGAAAGAAGATTGGAGAGCCAATAAATACTCTAGCTCTCCCGCACTCAAGCCTACCAATACCTCCTTATTACTTATAAATCAATCTCCTACTCTAAAAACCCTCCAACACGACCGCCTGAATCAATCACCTATCCCCTCTTAATTTCTGTTGATATTCTGTAGGTGCTACTCCAATTACCTTTTTAAAAATATTGCTAAATGAAGACAGGCTATTGTAGCCGACCATCATGGCGATCTCGTACATATTATATTTACTTTCAAGCATCAGCTCAAGGGAACGGGTAATTCTCAAGGCTCTTAAAAAACGAACGTAATTCATCCCCAAAATTTCCTTGAATTTTCTGGAAAGGGTCCTTGTACTCATTCCGAATTCCTTGGCCGTAGACTCAATGGTAAGAGGCTTTTCCAGGTTAGCATGAATATATCTTGCAATCTTCAATAAGGTCTCATCCTTTGGAAAGGGATGTTGAACAGGAAATGCCAGTTTTTTATCTCTTTTTTCAGGTAAAATACCTTTTAAGGCTTTAAGGAAATAATATTTTGAACCATCATTTTTTGTGATTTTTCCATCCCAGTCTTTAGTATATAAAATCATCTCCCGAAGTAGTTCATTGACTGAATAAATATTAATTTCATCAAAAAAGCCACTTTCTTCTTCCTCTTTTTTAAAGTAAAAATTATATAAATCTACTTTAGGACTGGTTGAGAAAAGATAATGCGGTGTTCCTGCAGGAATCCACATAAAGCACCTTGCCGGAAGATACCAATGCTTCAGATCTGTAAAAACATGCACAATTCCCCCCTCTGCATAGACTAACTGCGCAGAACTGTGATAATGAATATCTGTTGTAATGTTACCGGTAAGAACATGATAGACATAAAATTCAGCATCTTCCTCTTCTACTTCTTTAAAATGGCTGTTATTCATGAAATAAAGGTATGAATAAATTTCAAAATGGCGTAAATGAACAAATCTTTTTCTTGTTTCACAAATACTGTCTGATAGTGTCCGTCGTACCTTTGCCCTATCAAAATCATTTTAGCAAAAATCCTTTAATTAATTTATGAATATGATATTTAACGCGTGCCGATATCAGTGCATAGCGTTGTGCCTACTATTAAGCAATTTTTTTAACGCACAGATGATAGACTACCAACACCTCGGCCTACAACAGGCTATAGAGATTGGTCTAAAGAATAACAAGAATATTCAGATCAGCCATCTAAAGCAAGAAATGTCTGCAACCAAAGAGAAAGACCTTACAATGGAAAAGCTTCCGGACATTGAGTTTCATACGAGCTATACACAAGTTACCAATCTTTTTCAGTATCAGGATGGCGTATTTAGTAAACCTACAAAATATGATGCCATCAACGGGATGTATGATTTCACCTTATCCGCCTCCATTCCGGTATACATGGGTGGAAAGATTAAAAACACAGAGAAAAAAGCGGCTATTGACACTGAAATTTCAACCTTAAGAACTCATCTTGATGAAAGGCTTCTAAAAATGGAGATCATTACTGCCTTTTTACAAATTCATCACCTAAAGGAACAACAGATTCTTATTAATGACAAGATGAAGGAAGATTCAGTAAACATCAAGCAGGTAAAGGCTCTGAAAGCAAACGGTGTGGTAACAGTAAATGAAGTTTTAAGAACATCCCTGCAGCTTTCTAATCACAAAATGAGCTGGACAGAACTGAATAACGATATACAGATTGCAGAGCATAAACTGAAGACTATTCTTTCTCTTCCGGAACCTCAGGAGATGCATGTAGATACAGAGGATTTAATCTCAGATAATGTAGCAATTCCTTACATCAATGATCTTACAGAAACGGCATTAAACAAAAACGAATCCGTCGAAATCACCCACAAAAACCTTTCGTTAAAGGAACTTGACCAAAAAATCACTAAGGCAAATTATTTACCCAAGATAACTGCTGGCGGAGAATATTTCTTAAAGTATCCGAATATGATGTTTTTCCCGCCTGAACCTTATGCCTATCGTTTAGGAATGCTTGGGGTGAACTTGACCTATCCTATCGAAAACCTGTATAAAAATAAATATAAAATGCAGGAAGCAAGAGAAAATATTGACCTGGCAAAACTTCAAATTGAAGAGAATGAGGAAAAAATAAGACATAATGTGTATGAAGCTTACAAAAAGTTTGAAGAAACGGATCAAAAGGTAAAAATTGCTGAAGAAGCCATTGATCAGGCCAAAGAAAATTATCGTATTGTAAGAACAAAATATGCGAACAAATTAAGCCTTATCACTGAACTTATCGACGCAGACAACACCTATCTGGAAGCTGAATCTAACCTTATCTCCGTAAAAATTAACAGACAACTAAAATACTATCAACTCCAATATACGATTGGAAACTTATAAAAACTATGGCACAGAAACAACTGACACAAAAGGAGAAAAGAATCAACAAGACGATTACTTTACTGGCCTGGATCCTAATCATCAGTGGAGTTACAGGAATGGTAAGTTTTTATCTTTTTACAAGGAAGAATATTACAACCAATGATGCACAGATAGAACAATATATCACTCCTGTATCCAGTAAGGTTTCAGGATTTATCAAAAACATAAAGTTTAATGAAAATCAATTTGTGCATAAGGGAGATACCTTATTGATCATAGACAACAGAGAATTTGTGAATCAGGTGCATATGGCTGAAGCCAATCTTCATGCGAACACTGAAAATATTACAACCATTCAAAGTGGTGTGAATACCAAGGAGAGTGATACCAAAATAATTGATGCGAAGATTGCCTCTGCAAAAATTGACATCTGGAGAACTGAACAGGACTATAAAAGATATAAAAATCTACTGGCTGAAGATGCTGCTACAGAGCAGGATTTTGAAAATGTAAAAGCATCCTATGAACAATCAAAAGCCAACATGCTAGCATTGGAACAACAAAAAAATGCAATAAGAGCCGGAGCCAGCGAACAACAAACAAAAGTTGCTCCTGCGAAAAGCCAGATTCAACAAAGTTCTGCCAGTCTGAATAATGCCAAACTCTTCCTTTCATACACTGTAATCACGGCTCCTTATGATGGCTGGGTGGGTAAAAAAACGATTCAGGAAGGACAACTGATTAAAGAAGGACAGGCCTTGGTACAAATGGTGAGCAAGGAAAAATGGATCATTGCCAACTACAAGGAAACACAGCTTGGACAAATCGACCAAAAACAAGAAGTTATCATTACAGCAGACGCTTATCCCGGCATTGAATTCAAGGGAAAGATACTTTCTGTTTCCCCGGCATCAGGATCACAGTTTTCTCTGGTAAAACCGGATAATGCAACCGGAAACTTCGTAAAGATTGAACAAAGGTTTCCTGTAAAAATTATTCTTGATAACAATAAAGAAAACGAAAAACTGCTTTCTGGAATGAATGTTCTGGTAAGCGCGAAGAAGATATGAGTTTGAGTGCGGGAGAGTATTAGAGTGCAAAATTATCTCCAACCCAACACGTTTCAGACTTAATAATTAAATTATTTTTTTTAGCGAAAAGGCAAAACCGCAAAATAGCGAATCTGCAAATTTTTTCTTTTAGCATATTTGCCATTTTACCTTTTACTTTTACACCTTTGCCCTTTTGTCTTTTCGCATTTTATATTCAGAAAAGAGAAGACTAATTCTCTGTTCACAATTTTATAATTCGTTAGAGTCCCTCTTTTCTCATCTTTTAAGAACTATGCAACATAATACTGTCTATCATAAATGGGTACCACAATGGTTAAAACTGCCACTTCTTGTGCTGGCTTTATTCCCCCACCTGATGTTATTGTCACTGCTACACTCCAACAGTGCTTTCACATCTTCCTTTATGGATGTAGATTCAGACGACATCCAATACTTAATGATTTTGATGTATGGGACATTTGTGGTTACCCTTTTAGTTTTACAACGATTTATGGCTTATTTCAGTGTGAAATACTACGTTCTGCTCATGTCTTCCATATCAGTAATCATTCTTTATGTCTTATCCGTCACCAATGATTATCACGTTATTTTAGTCATCAGGTTTCTGGAAGGGATTTTCGGATTGCTTGAAGGAGCTATTTTCCTTCCTTTGATTATTGCAGAACTAAAAACAAGACACGCCAAAGTACTTGCCTACTTATTCATGTATTCCATTATGCTGACGGGAGGTACAGTAACGACCTCTTTACTGAAATCCAGTATTGAAAACTATGACTTCCAGCATATGGTTCTGATGATGGTTTATTTTCATGTTTTTGTACTTATCATAGGGATAGCCATTTTTAATACGAACAGATTTTTCCCTAAAAAGCCGTTGTATCAATTGGATATTTCCAGCTGGTTCTTGCTTTGGGTATGTCTGCAGGCCGGTGGTTATGCTATTATTTACGGAAAAAGACTGATGTGGTTTGAATCTGATACCATCATCATGTGTCTCTTCATATTTTTACTTTCCGGAGGATTATTCATGCTTAAACAGAGAAACTCAAAAAGACCATTGTTCCATTTTGAAGTTTTCAGTTCTAAAAATGTAATCGCAGGAATGATCCTATTTTTCATCTTTTACTTGATTCGATCAGGGCTTAATAACGTCTACAGTATTATGGCAACAGTCTGGAAATGGCCTTGGGATTATATTGTAAACATTCAATATTGGAATGTTGCAGGAACACTTTTAGGTGTTCTTTTATCAGGAATATGTCTTATTAAGGGAGTTTCATCAAGAATTGTATTCTTTACAGGATTTCTTTTACTGGCAGTGGATTGTGCTTGGTTTACCTATACTTTTTATCCGGACACCACCCTTTCCACTATTTGTCCTCCCTTATTCTTACAAGGAGTAGCACAGGGATTATTGTTTACTCCACTTGTATTTTTCTTAATTTCAGGAATGCCGGAAGAATATGTTGCCAATGCCACGGCCCTCGGAACTACTACCCGTTTCTGGACCACAGCAATTGGATATGCTTTAATGCAAAATCTGATGCTCTTCCTAACATTAAAACACGCTGATACCCTAAGCTTCAATCTTACAGATACCAATCCAATCTTCTACAGCCAATGGAATCAGATTTTTGGATCCAATATTTCAAAACTACCGGTCAACGAATCTCTTTCTATGACTGCAGGAGCTTTTAAAGCGAAAATAACAGCCCAATCCATATTACTTTCCAATATGGAGATCTTTACAGGATTATTTTGGCTGGCATTAATTACGGCCTTTCTGTTACTCCTTTATCATCCTGTAAAAATTGCAGTGAGAAATATTATGTAACTTTAAACGACAATATCGCACAAGGCATCTTCGTTTAATACAGAAAAACTTACGTATGGAAATTGAAAGAATAGTACAGGATCAAAGGGATTTTTTTAAAACACAACAAACCAAAAGTCTCGCATTCAGAAAAATGTACCTAGAAAAACTCCGAAATCTTATCATTTCCAATGAACATCTTCTCTATGAAGCTATCTACAAGGATTTTGGCAAGTCAAAATTTGACACCTTCACTACAGAAATTTCCTTTATTTTAAATGATATTGATTATTATCTGAAGAATTTAAAATCTCTTTCAAAACCAAAAAAAGTAAGCACCAATCTGGTCAATCAATTGGGAAGCAGTAAAATCTATGCGGAACCGCTAGGCTGTGTTCTGGTTATAGGAGCCTGGAATTATCCTTATCAATTGTCCCTATCTCCCATTATTGCTGCCATTACTGCTGGAAACTGCTGCATTCTGAAGCCCAGTGAAATTGCAGAGAATACCATGAAAGCAATGGCTAACATCATCAATGAAAACTTCCCATCCGAATATCTATACGTATATGAGGGCGGTATTGATGAAACTACAGAATTGCTAAAATTGAAGTTTGATAAAATATTCTTTACCGGAAGTACCAAAGTCGGAAAGATCATATACAAAGCAGCTGCAGAAAATTTAACCCCTGTTATTCTTGAGCTGGGTGGGAAGTCTCCTGTCATCGTAACCAAGAATGCCAATCTAGATATTGCAGCCAAAAGAATTGTTTGGGGAAAGTTTTTAAATGCCGGACAAACTTGTGTAGCCCCCGATTACCTGCTGATTGAAGAAACCGTTCAGGAACAGTTTCTGGAGATGCTGAGGAAATATATTCAGGAGTTTAAATATAATGCTGATTCAGAGCAGTACACCAAAATCATCAATCAAAGAAATTTTCAGAGATTGGTGAATCTTATTGATAAAGATAAAATATATTTTGGAGGGAATCTCAATGAAGAAAAACGATATATAGAACCTACAATCCTCAGTAATGTTGATTGGAGTGATAACGTCATGCAGGAAGAAATCTTTGGACCGATCCTCCCTGTGATCAGTTTTAAAAATTACAACATTGCCCTGAATGCTGTTTTAGAGTTGGAAAAACCTCTTGCAGCCTATCTTTTCACCAATAACAACGAAGAAAAAGAACAGTTTACCAAAAAGCTTTCCTTTGGCGGCGGGTGTATTAATGATACAGTGATGCACTTAAGCAATGATAACCTCCCATTCGGAGGTGTAGGAAGTTCAGGAATTGGAAATTATCATGGAAAATACGGTTTTGAAGCCTTTTCTCATCAAAAATCTATTCTGGAAAAAGCAACATGGGGAGAACCGAGTATTAAATACCCGCCTTATTCTGAGAAAAAACTAAACTGGATCAAAAAGCTGCTATGATAATCCTAATTTTCTGACAAGAATAATAGATTTTACTGATATTATATACCTCATTTAAATCAATCGGGGTTTCAAGTAATAAAAAAAGGTTGTCTCTATTTGAAACAACCTTTTTTATTTATCCTTTAGGTTTCCAAGTATTAAAGAACTCTTTTACCTTTTCCGAACTGTATCCTTTTCCTTCTTCAAATACATCACTCTGCTGAACCTTTATCATTTTACCATTTTGGTCCAACACGATAAATACAGGGTACCCATATTTTTCACCAGGGTTATCATATTGAGCAAAAACTTTTTCATTTTTATTATCCGGAGAATAATTTAGATGATAGTATAAAAAGTTTTTATCTACAAATTCTTTTAATTCAGGGGTTTCCTGCACAAAATTATTAAAACGAAGACACCAGATACACCAGTTTCCTCCAGCCTGAATGATAATATTTTTTCCCTCTTTCTTAGCTTGGGCAACTAATTTCTTAATATCTGCCTGAGCATCTGCTTTTGGATTATAAGGCTTAGGAAGTTTAGCTTTTTCTTCAGCTGCTTTCTTCTTTGCATCTAATTCTTTCTGTTCAGTTGGAACAATAAGAGCTGTTTTTTGCTTTCCTTTATCCGGTGAATTCTTTACATCCTGTGAAAAAGCAAAAGTACTTAGTCCCAGAAAAGCGATCAATGTCAATTTTTTCATAACATAAAAATAAAAAAATAATACTTATCCCTCTGCAAAAATAGAACCATAATTTTATTATTACTAAATTTGCCTGTTTTATGAGCTTCTTAATTAAAATATTGTATTTCATCTCAAAACTTCCGCTTAGAATATTATATATTTTCTCGGACGTTATGTTCTTTCTAAACTACTATCTGGTAGGTTACAGAAAGACAGTTATTACCCAAAACCTGAGAAACTCCTTTCCTGAAAAGTCTGAGGAGGAAATCCGAAAAATACGAAAGGCATTCTATCGTAATTTTTCTGATTATCTGGTAGAAACAATAAAATCATTCAGTATTTCTGAAACTGAATCCAGGGTAAGAATGCAGCACATCAACCAGGATGTATTTCATGATATTCAAAAGGAAGGTAAAAATATTATTTTGCTGGCAGGACATGTTTTTAATTGGGAATGGATTAATGCCCTGGCAAGAATTGTCCCTCAAAAGCACTGCCACCCAGTCTACAGAAAAGTAAACAGTGATTTTTGGGAGAATCAAATGAAGAAGGTCCGTAATAAATTCGGAAATGAGGCTTTGGAAGCTAACGAAGTGATTCTTAACATATTCAGGAATAAAAATGACGGAGATTCTATTTATATGTTTGTGGCAGATCAAACTCCACACTCTTCCCATGTCAATTACGGGCTGGAATTTCTTAATCAAAGAACTCCTGTTTTCATAGGCTATGATAAACTGGCAACAAGAATGGACCTTGCCTTTATCTACTGCGAAATGAAGAAAGTAAAACGTGGCTATTATCAGGTCAACTACTATAGAATATATCCGGACAATGAAAAGTTTACAGAACATGAAGTGGTAAAGAAGTTCCACAAAATGCTGGAAAACACTTTACATAAACATCCGGATAACTATCTTTGGTCACACAGAAAGTGGAAGTATCAGGATTCTATTAAAACCTATGATTCTGAAAAAAAATAGATTTACATGCAGAAAAAACTGGCTGTTGCCATCTTAAACTGGAACGGAAGAAACTGGCTTGAGAAATTTCTTCCAAGTGTAGTTCAATTTTCCCAAAATGCAGATATTTATGTCATTGATAATCTTTCTACTGATGATTCACTAGAATTTCTGAGTAGTCAATTTCCTGACGTGAAAATCATTAAAAACACTAGTAATCACGGTTTTGCAGACGGTTATAATGAGGGATTAAAGGAAATTAAGAACGAGTACTACTGTCTTCTTAATTCCGATGTAGAGGTTACAGAAAACTGGATAGAGCCAGTATTGGAACTCCTGGAAAAAGACTCCTCAATCTCTGCAGTTCAACCGAAGATTTTATCTTACAACAATAAAAATTATTTTGAGTTTGCCGGAGCTGCCGGCGGATTGATTGATAACTTAGGCTATCCATACTGTAGAGGTCGTATTTTCGATGATCTGGAGGAAGATAAGGGACAATACAATGATGAAACAGAGATTTTCTGGGCTTCGGGATGTTGTTTTTTTATTCGTTCAAAAGATTTTTGGGACCAGAATGGTTTTGATACAAGATTTTTTGCTCATCAGGAAGAGATTGACCTTTGTTGGAGGCTTATCAATTCAGGGAAAAAGATTTTTTATACAGGAAAATCTAGGGTATATCATGTAGGAGGTGGAACTTTAAACAAACAAAGTGCCCAAAAAACCTATTTAAACATCAGGAATAACCTGTCTATGATGCTTAAAAACCTTCCTTTTCCTAAGCTAATCTGGCTGATTTTTTTCAGGCTTTGTCTGGATGGAGTTGCTGGGATTTACTTTGGCTTAAAAAATGGATTCCCTCACCTTTGGGCTGTAGTAAGAGCTCATTTTGGTTTTTACGGACAACTTCCGGGTACATGGAAACTTCGTCAAAAATATCAGAAAGACAAATTCTACCAATCGGAATGGTTAATTTTTAAACATTTTTTGGGAGGAAAATAGAAGATAACAGGTTATAGTTTGCAGGTAATAGGGATTAGGAAAAATAAATATTAGACTATAAAAGAACTGAGCTTTTCAGGAGAAAAATTCATAACTTCAATTAACCTTAAACTTTAAGCCCAAAACTTTGAACATTAAACTAGAGAACCGGCAACTAGTAACAACATATAATTAAAACAATGGATTTTTGTGCTATAGATTTTGAAACCGCTACTCATGAGAAAAGTTCTGCATGTGAAATGGGAATTTGCATCGTACAGGATTCTAAAATTGTAGAAACTAAAACCTGGCTGATCAAACCTCCAAGTTTTCCTTACTTTAACAAATTCAACATTGCTGTACACGGCATCCATCCTGAAGATGTGAAAGATGCACCTACCTTTGACGAAATATGGCATGAAGCTCAGGAAATGATGTACGGGACATTAATGATTGCCCATAACGCAGGTTTTGATGCCTCTGTACTAAGAGGGTGTCTGGAACATTACGGAATGTTCACGCCCAATCTAAACTATCTTTGCAGTATTCAACTTGCTAAAAAATCATGGAATTATCTTCCGAAATATGGCTTAAAACCTCTTGCTGAATATCATAAAATTGATTTTAACCATCATAGAGCTGGAGCTGATGCCGAGGTTTGTGCAAAGATCTCTTTATTGGCATTTGAGAAACTCTTCCTCACCAGTAATGATGAAGTACAAGAATATATGAAAGCAAAAATCAAAAAGTTGTAACAGTCATATAAATAAACCCGGGTTCTTATTTTATAACTTATCTTTTGTCCTAAATCTTCTTACGACAAAATCCATGATTAATACAATGTACATTTTACATTGTACAAAAAACAACTAGTTACTTAAAACTTCAGACAGCAGGTTGAACTTTGGGATATCAATCTCAAAAGTTTCCTGTGTTTCTAGGTTTTTAACAAGGTATTTTCCGCTCATATTTCCTACTCCGGAACGAAGCATTACATTGGAAAAGTAAGAGAAATTCTCACTGGTTCCGATCTCCGGGGTCAGGCCTATTATTCCATCACCTATGATCTCTGTGTATCCAAATCCTACATCGAAGATTAACCATTTTCTTTTCAATATTTTTATAGGAAAGCTTCCGTCATTTTCTATAGTAATATTGTATTTAAAAACATAACGGTTTTCGGATGGATAACTATTCTTGCTATCATATTCAGGTATAACTGAAACTTTGATATTGGAAGTCATTTTTGAAAACATCATTGTAGTATTTTCTTAATTAAATACAAAAATCTCGCCTTTTTAAGGCGAGACTATATATTTATATTATAATTTTATTAAAAACTATAAACCAAGGCCTTTTCTTTCGTCACCACCCATTAATATTTCAACAGGATTGTCGATACCTTCTTTCACCGCTACAAGGAATCCTACGGACTCTTTACCATCGATAATTCTGTGGTCATAAGACATTGCAACATACATCATTGGTCTGATTACAACCTGTCCATCAACAGCAACGGGTCTCTGGATAATATTGTGCATTCCCAGAATTGCAGATTGTGGCGGATTGATGATTGGTGTAGATAACATAGATCCGAAAGTACCACCATTTGTAATTGTGAAAGTACCACCAGTCATTTCGTCAACAGTAATCTTACCGTCTCTTACTTTTGTAGCAAGATCCTTAATGTTTGCTTCAACTCCGCTGAAAGACATGTTTTCTGCATTTCTCAATACAGGAACCATTAGCCCTTTAGGACCTGAAACTGCAATTGAAATATCGCAGAAATCATAGTTTATTTTGAAATCTCCGTCAATAGATGCGTTTACATCCGGATACATTTGTAATGCTCTTGTTACTGCTTTTGTAAAGAAAGACATGAAACCAAGTCCTACTCCGTGCTTTTGAGCAAATTCTTCTTTATATAACTTTCTTAATCTGAAGATTTCAGACATGTCAACTTCGTTGAAAGTAGTTAACATTGCTGTTTCATTCTTTACAGAAACTAATCTCTGAGCGATTTTTCTTCTTAAAACTGAAAGTTTAGTCGTTGTAGTCGTTCTAGCACCTGTAGCTGTCATAGGGCTTCCTCCTAATGCAGGAACAGCAGCTAATTCAGCATCAGTCTTAGTGATTCTTCCATCTCTTCCAGTACCTGAAACCTGACCTGCAGCCATTCCTTTTTCGTCAAGGATTTTCTTAGCAGCCGGAGATGGAGCTCCTGTTGCATAAGTTTGTGGTGCAGCAACTGGTGCAGCTGGTTTTGGAGCTTCCTGCTTAGCTGGTTCAGCAGCTTTTGGAGCATCTTCTGTCTTTGGAGCTTCAGCAGCAGGTGCACCACCTTCTGGTCTAGCAGCATCCATATCAATTAAACAAACTACCTGACCTACTTGTACTACATCACCTTCTTCTGCTTTTAAAGTAATGATACCACTTTGTTCTGCAGGCAATTCAAGAGTTGCTTTATCTGAATCTACTTCAGCGATAGGTTGATCTTTTTCTACATAATCACCATCTTTTACAAGCCAAGTTGCAATTTCAACTTCCGTAATGGATTCTCCCGGTGAAGGAACTTTCATTTCTAAAACTGACATATTGAGTATTTTTTATTTTTTAATTGATTATTATTTAATTAAGCTGTAACTGGTCTTTTTGCAGGTGCATCATCTCTGTCGAAAACTCTATTGATCACTGCATTTTGGTTTTTCTCAAACATTTTGTGGCTACCTGGAGCTGGAGCACCGCTAGGTACCGGAGAAACAACTTGGATTCCTGTATCTCTGAAGTTTCTTAGGATATAAGACCAAGCTCCCATATTTTCTGGTTCTTCCTGGGCCCAAACCAATTGTGTTCTGTTCTCATATTTGCTGAAGATGGCTTCAATAGCATCTGCCTGAAGCGGATATAGCTGCTCGAATCTTACTAATGCAATATTTTCACAGTTCAATTCTTCTTTCTTTGCTAATAATTCGAAGTATAATTTACCTGAACAAAGAACTAATTTTTCTACTTTTTTAGGATCTGCAGTTGGATCATCTAAGATTGGCTGGAATGAACCTGTTGCAAAATCTTCAAGTGGAGAAACTACTTTCGGGTGTCTCAATAAAGACTTAGGGCTCATCACGATCAATGGTTTTCTAAATGCCCACTTCAATTGTCTTCTTAATAAGTGGAAGTAGTTCGCCGGTGAAGTTATGTTAGCTACGACCATATTTTCATTAGCACAAAGTGTTAAGAATCTCTCCAATCTTGCTGAAGAGTGTTCTGCACCCTGACCTTCTGAACCATGAGGCAACAACATTACCAAACCATTTTGAAGCTTCCATTTTTCTTCTGCAGCTGCTAAATACTGGTCAACAATGATCTGAGCACCGTTCACAAAATCTCCGAACTGAGCTTCCCAGATTGTTAATGTATTTGGAGAAGCCATTGCATATCCGTAATCGAAACCTAAAACACCATATTCTGAAAGGTGAGAATTGAATACATCAAATCTGCTTTCTGAAACGTGTCTTAATGGGATATATTCTTCTTCTGTATCTTCTGTTTTCACAACTGCATGTCTGTGAGAGAATGTACCTCTTTCTACATCTTCTCCAGAGATTCTTACATTATGACCTTCTACAAGAAGGGTAGCATATGCTAACCACTCTCCTAACGCCCAGTCTAATGAATTTCCATTAATAGCCTTGATACGGTTTTCGAAAAGTCTTGTAATTTTATTGATGAATTTTTTATCTGCAGGAAGGGTAGACATTGTAAGTGCTAACTCTTTCAATTTCTCCAAGTCATATTTTGTATCAACCGGTAACTGAGCTACTCCTCTTTTTCCAATTGGATAGTTTACCCAATCTTCAGCCATAAATAAATCCATTACGTTTTTCTCAATCTCCTTGGAAGCATCAAAGTCTTTATCTAAAAGAGCCTTGAAGTCAACCTCCATCTTCTTGATGATGTCATTAGAAATTACGCTGTCGTTGATTAATTTCTCTTTATAGATTTCTCTTGGGTTTGGATGCTTGGAAATAGCTTTGTATAGATTTGGTTGTGTAAATCTTGGCTCATCTCCTTCGTTATGTCCATATTTTCTGTATCCTAAAAGGTCGATGTAAACATCCTTCCCAAACTTGGCTCTGAAGTCAGCAGCAAAATGGATAGCATGAACTACAGCTTCAGCATCGTCAGCATTTACGTGCATTACAGGAGATTCTGTAACTTTTGCAATGTCTGTACAGTACGTTGAAGATCTTGCGTCATGGAAGTTTGTGGTGAAAGATACCTGGTTGTTGACAACGATGTGAACAGTACCTCCTGTTTTGTATCCTTCAAGAGTCATCATCTGCGCTACTTCGTAAGCAATACCCTGCCCTGCAATAGCTCCATCTCCGTGAATGATAATTGGTAATACTTTAGAATAATCTTTGTACTTATCATCTACTTTTGCACGGCAGATTCCCTCTACAAGAGCGGCTACTGTTTCAAGGTGAGACGGGTTAGGAGTAAGGTTAATACAAACTTCTTCTCCAGAAGCTGTTTTGATCTTTTTAGACGATCCTAAGTGATATTTAACGTCACCTGAGAATACATCCTCTTCAAATTCTTTTCCTTCAAATTCTGAGAAGATCTGCTTGTAAGATTTTCCGAAGATGTTTGATAATACATTTAATCTTCCTCTGTGTGCCATTCCTAATACCACTTCATCCACTCCCAATTGAGAAGATCTTGAGATCAACTGATCTAAAGCTGGAATTAATGATTCTCCTCCTTCTAATGAGAATCTTTTCTGACCTACAAATTTTGTATGAAGATAGTTTTCAAAAGCAACGGCCTGGTTTAATTTCAATAAGATTTCTGTTTTTTCATTTGCAGAAAGGCTTGCGTGGTTTTCGTTTACCTGAAGCCATTTCTTAATGAAATCTTTTTCTTCAACATTGTTGATGTAGGTATATTCTACTCCGATAGAATCACAGTAGATATTTTCCAGGTGCTTGATAAGGTCTGCCAAAGTAGCAGGCTCTTTCATTCCTGTTTCAACTGCACAGTTGAACTTTGTATTTAAATCTTCTTTAGAAAGACCGAAGTTCTCAATGTCTAAAGTAGGTGTATAGTGTCTTCTTTCTCTAACTGGATTTGTTTTTGTAAACAAGTGCCCTCTTGTTCTGTAAGCCTCAATAAGGTTTACTACTTTAAATTCTTTCTTGATATGTTCAGGAACTTCTCCGTTTGTTACTGCCTGAGAAATTTGTTGTACTGCAGGAGCAGCGTTGGCCGGAGCCTGAATAAATTGGATGTTATCGTCATCTCCATAATTCTCTAAAGCAAAATCGAAGCCTTGAAAGAAAGCTTTCCATGATGGTTCTAAAGAATCTGGGAATTTTAAGTACTGTTGGTATAAATCCTCAATTAACTGAGAATGAGCTGCGTTTAGGAATGAAAATCTGTCCATTATTACAGTTTATCTATTTATTAAAATTTATTTGTAGAATTAATCTTCAAATTTAATAAAAAAAACCGAGTTAGAACAGTCTGAAACCGTTAAAAAAAATTAAGAAAAAAATTATTGAAAAAAAATTACTTATACACTGATAATGAGAGCTTCATGTTCACCACCTGCCCTTCCATCGGACGTTCGATAAAGGTCTGATGGATATCTCCGAAGCGCATCTCATCTTTTTTGGCTTTCTGAATCAGCTGCTGAATGGCCTTAATTCGTCCTTCGTAGTTTCCTTTGTAGTACATCACGTAGTTTTGAGACGGATTTATGGATCTAAAATTGAAGTTATTGTCAGACACCCCAATTTTCTTGGAAAGTGGAATTCCCAGGAAGTAAGAAACCTCCTTGTCTTTGTAATTATCAGCATCGGTCATCAGGATTGGATACCCGAATTCATCGTCTCTTTTTCCAAGGTCCATTGTCACAAAATTATAGACCTTGTTGTAATTCATTACGATATTTTTGTAAAGAGCATCTTTCTTGTTGGAAGTACTTACATTGATTCCCAGCAATAGCTTATCTTCTTCCTTTTCTACCATCAGACTGTCATACTTAATGGCAGCCATTTGATTGTCCTTTTCAACCTTATTTCCTAGTGCATTTTTAAGATTCACCATACTTTTGGTGATATTTTCTGCAAAACGATCCTCAGTCCAGAAGTTTTCTACCCTTCTCCAAACAGATAGCTTTGGAGTATGTACGTACCAGGTTATTTTCGTTTTTTCAGCAGAAACGGGCTTAAATTTAACGTCAACCAGCGTTGGATTTTCATTTTTATCCTCAAAAAGTTGGTATTTTAAGGTCTTATTGAGATTTTCATATCTGATGAACATTTCGCCATCGGTATCATTTTTAGAATCCACATAGCTGATGGCACTTCCCTGCCCTTCATAAGGCATATAATAATCTATATCCATAGACTGTGAACTGGTAAAAAAATTATTCCACCTCGTAAAACTCTGCAGGTTATTAAACTGTGAAAAGACTTTATCTACCGGATAATCAATTTCTTTTTCAATGGTGAAATTTTTGTTTTCATCCACAAAATAATACATGGAAGCAGCATAAGCTCCACCCAAAAGAAGAAGAATTACAGTTACTATTTTAAAAATACGCATCGCACAAAAGTAATACAAATAAAAAAAGTGAACAATATGCTGTTCACTCTTGTTTTATGTTTAACAATAATTAACCTATATGAGTTCCCGGAGGAAGTACTGCCCCTTTTTTCACTACCACAATTCCGTCCTGTACAGAATGGGTTCCATAATCTCCATCCGGAATATGCTTTCCACCAATGATCTTTACATTATCACCAATATAGCAGTTTTTATCAAGGATTGCTTTTTCAATATAACAGTATTTCCCTATTCCCATATTCGGGCGTCCGCTTCTGTCATTCATTACAATTTCTGTTGTATTTTGATAGAAATCGGCACCCATCACATAGGAATTAACAATAGTACTTCCTTTATCTATTCTTGTTCTGTTTCCAATCACGGAGTTTTCAATTTTATCTGCCATGATGATACATCCATCTCCAAAAACCGCTTTACTAACATAGGATCCATTGATTTTTGATGGTGGAAGCATTCTTGCCCTTGTATAGATAGGTGAGGAAGAAAACAGGTTAAATTGCGGAAGATCCAGACAAAGATCCAGATTGGCTTCGTAGAATGATTCTATCGTCCCGATATCTGTCCAGTATCCTTCGTACTGATAACTTAAGGTTTTATACTTTCCGATTGAACTTGGGATAATGTCTTTTCCGAAATCATCACCGGCTCCTTCTTCAAACATCTTTTTTAGGATATTCTTGGTGAAAATATAAATTCCCATAGACGCTAAAAATTCTTTTCCTTTATGCTTATTTTCATCTGAAACTTCAGATTTTAAGCCTTCCAGCGTATCATAACCAGGCTTTTCATAAAAAGAGGTGATATTTCCTTCATCATCCGATTTTAAGATCCCAAAACCAGTGGCATCTTTAGCATTTACAGGAATTGTTGCAATGGTGAGGTCTCCTCCGTTTTCGATATGAAAATCCAGCATTTCTCTGAAGTCCATCTGATACAACTGATCTCCTGACAGAATTAAAATATAGTCATAGTCATATTTTTCAAGATGCTTCATAGATTGACGCACCGCATCTGCTGTTCCCTGATACCAACTTTCGTTTTCTACATTCTGCTCAGCAGCCAGAATATCAACAAAACCCTTACTGAAGATATCAAAGTGGTAAGAGTTCTTGATATGCGAGTTTAGGGAAGCTGAATTAAACTGGGTCAATACCAAAATTTTATTCAATCCTGAATTCAGACAGTTTGAAATGGGAATATCCACCAGTCTGTATTTACCCGCGATGGGCACGGCCGGTTTGGATCTTGAAAACGTTAACGGGAATAATCTTGTTCCTCTGCCGCCACCCAATACAATAGAGATTACATTTCGATTCATAATTATCTTGCGTTTTTTATTAATTTTATTATTCTGTTTTGGGTCTACATTTCCTTTAAAAACAGATATTATTTTCATATTTCACTTTGTATTCAGTGCTTTTAGCTCCTAATCTACATCGTTTATTTCAATAGTGTTATTTTTTGCTTGATTTTGAAATCAGTTCCTAATCAGCTATTATATAAAGCTAAATATTTTTCTGCAGATTTCTCCCATGCAAAATCAAAATTCATATTGGCATGAATAAGATCTTTCATTACTCCTTTTTGATGATAGATTTCAAGTGCTCTATTCATTGCATGAACAATATCGTCCACTCCCGGATAGGTAAAGTTTAATCCTGCTCCACCCGTTGAAATATCTTCCACGGTATCTTTTAACCCACCGGTATATCTTACCACCGGAACTGTTCCGTATCGCATGGAATACATCTGGTTCAGGCCACATGGCTCTACCCTTGATGGCATCAGTAAGAAGTCTGCCGATGCATAGATCTTATGGGAAAGATGCTCTTTATATCCCAAATCCAGAGCAAAATTGGTATAGGTATAATCGTATTCCTTTAATTTATTTTCAACGTAAGTATTTCCTGAGCCTAAAATCATCATGTTTAAAGCTCCATAGTTTTGCTTAATGCTTCGCCATACCACATCCGGAAGCAGGTCTGCTCCTTTTTCTGTAGCAAATCTTCCTATGAAAGCAAACAAGGGAAGTTCGGGCTTCAGGCCATATTCTTTACACAGTTTTTCTTTATTTTTCTTCTTTTGAGCAACTGCATTTTTTATATTAAAGTTAAAATCCAGCATCGGATCTGTTTCGGGATTCCAAACTTCTGTATCAATCCCGTTGATAATCCCATACGCTTTCCCGAATTCCTGGCGAACCAAGCTTTCAAGTCCACGAAAGCTTATGAAAAGTTCTTCCAGATATCCTTCAGAAACTGTCGTAAAGGCATGAGAGCATTTAATCATACTTGCCAGCGGATTCATGAACCCATTCCAGTCCATCAACCCCCATTTGTAAGCATCAAAGGGCGGCATATAGTTCGCCATGTTCCAGCTCATCATTCCCTGATATTCTCCATTATGAATAGTTCCTATGGTTTTTACGCCTTGCAGGAATTCAAATTCAGGACAATGTTCAACCATAAAAGGGATTAGTCCGGTGTGATAGTCATGGCAATGCAAAACATCCGGTCTGATTTCCATAGCACATAGCCAGTGCAGAATTCCCTGCTGAAAAGCGAGAAATTGAAAACTCTCATCCTGATAACCATAAGGATTATCTCTATCCAGTAATCCTGGAATTTTCACCATATAGAGCTCGAACCCCAAAACATTGGATATTTCTTTCATGACCTGAACTTGCAGCATATTGGATCCCTGATGAATAAATCCATCAAAAACCTTTTCAAATTCATGATCATAGACAAAGGCTTTGTTATACCAAGGCATCACCACCTTAGCGTCTACTCCTTTTATCTTATTCTGATACTTTGGCAATGCTCCGACTACATCCGCCAGACCACCGACTTTTGCTACAGGATAACATTCTGTACTTAAGTGATAAACAACCATTTTTACCTTTTGTGTTTAATTCTATGTAATTTATACTTTTTATCTTTCTTCTGCCTAAGGATAATGCCGGCCAATGGAGGTAACCTTACCATGATGGACTTTTCTTCATGTTTTTCATCCATTATTTCAGGATGAACTCCGCTTCCACTATATTGTTCATCGTCTGAGTTTAAAACAACCTCCCAATGTGTGCCTGCAGGAATTCCTATTCTGTAATCCATTACTTTTGGAGACAAATTCAGAACTACCATCACCACATCGTTTATTTTTTTTCCTTTTCTAAGATATACATAAACCGAATTTTCCAGATCATCTGCTTCTACCCACTCAAAGCCTGTTTTATCAAACTGATTTTCATAGAGAGCAGATTCTGATCTGTATAAATGATTAAGCTCCTTAACAAGATCCTGTAATCCTTTATGAACAGGATATTTTAATAAATGCCAATCCAAACTTTGGGTAAAGTTCCACTCGCTGGTTTGTCCAAACTCATCCCCCATGAAAAGAAGCTTCGCTCCCGGATGGGTATACATATATACATACAAGGCACGAAGATTGGCAAATTTCTGCCATTCATCACCTTTCATTTTATAGATCAAACTTGCTTTTCCGTGTACCACTTCATCATGTGATAAAGGCATCATATAATTTTCATTATACATATACATAGAAGCAAATGTAAGCTTATGATGATGAAACTTCCTGTTGGTAAAGTCTTCCTTAAAATAATCCAACGTATCATGCATCCATCCCATCATCCATTTCATCCCGAAACCAACACCTCCATCATGTACAGGCTTGGTAAGCAATGGAAAATCTGAACTTTCTTCGGCAATAGTCATAATACTATTTCCAAATTCCTTATAAACAGCTGTATTAAATTCTTGTAGAAAAGCTTTCGCCTCTAGGTTTACATTTTCACCATATATATTAGGTTCCCACTCTCCTTCGTTCCTTGAATAATCCAGATGAAGCATAGAGGTGACCGCATCTACACGCAATCCATCAGCATGATAACGGTCCAACCAGAACATTGCATTCGAAATCAGAAAAGATTTGACTTCATTTCTTCCATAATTGAAAATATGTGATTTCCAGTCAGGGTGAAAGCCTTTTCTAGGGTCTTCATGTTCATAGAGATACGAGCCATCAAAACGATAAAGTCCATTGGCATCTCCCGGAAAATGAGCGGGTACCCAATCCAGAATAACGCCTATATCATTGTTATGAAGTTCATCAATAAGGAACATCAGATCCTGTGGTGATCCAAAACGCGAAGTTGCCGCATAAAACCCTGTAATCTGATATCCCCAACTTGGATCATATGGAAACTCCATAATCGGCATAAATTCTACATGAGTGAAACCCATTTCTGTTATATAAGGTACGAGTTTTTTTGCTATGTCACGGTAATTCAAAAAGCGGTCAGGATGATCTTCTTCTCTTACCCATGAACCTAAATGCAGTTCATAAACAGAAATTGGAGCTTCCAGACTATTTCTTTCATGGCGATTTTCCATCCATTCCTTATCATTCCAATCATACCAGGTTGTAGAAACCAATGATGCTGCCTGAATATTTTGTTCCCAGCTTAATGCATAAGGGTCACTTTTCTCTAAAATCTCACCTCTTTCCGTTTCAACAGCATATTTATATAAGGTACCCCAGGTTAATCCGTCAATGAACCCTTCCCAAATCCCCGATCCGTCCCATCTTGGGAATAAAATATGATCCTTATGATTCCAGTTATTGAAATTACCTATTACAGAAACCTTTTTTGCATGAGGTGCCCAAACTGAAAAATAAACTCCTTTTACGCCATCCTTTTCTACAGAATGTGCTCCAAATTTACCATATAGCTTATAGTGTCTACCTTCCTTAAAAAGATACACATCATGATCAGTGAAAAGCGTATAGGTTTTAACAGAATTCATCAAGATCAGTTTGTATTTATATTTTCCCTGAAACTACGAAAAATACTAACAACCGTGATTAATTATTCTTCAAATAATTATCAAGTTAGTTTTCTTCTTTCGTCTATCTATCAAATATATCATTTTTTAATTCACTTTTTTATGATTCCAAAACAATCTTTTTTATAAATTTAGCAAACTAATATTATTAAACACACATAATGAGGTTTGAACTTTATACTGATGAAAAAGACGACAGACCAGTATTTATTACGGGAAATTTCAATAATTGGAATCCCAAGGACTATACTTACCAACTTACACAAGCAGACCCATGCAATTACTTTATAGAAATTGATAATCAAACACTTACGGAAGAAGTTGAGTATAAATTCACCAAAGGAGGCTGGGAAAACGTTGAACTGGATAAATACGGAAACATTACCCCTAACAGAAAGGCTAAAAAATCCATAGAAAAGACCTCCGATACTGTAAAAAAATGGAGATTGAACTGGGGACCATTCAAGAAAGAATTCTTTCCTGTTGCAGAAGTCATTTCTGAAAAATTCTATATCCCACAGCTTGATCGTTATCGTAAGATTTGGGCAGTACTTCCGTATGACTACCATACGTCCGATAAACACTACCCTGTCTTATATCTTCAGGATGCCCAGAACCTGTTCAATGAAGGAAGTGGCTTCGGAAACTGGGAAATAGATAAAAAGCTGTCTATCCTTGCGGAATATGGACGAGGAGATGTTATCATCATTGCTATAGAACATGGAAGTGAAGACAGAATCAAGGAATATATTTTCGATAATGATAATATCGCTAACGGTTCTGAGGGTAAAAAATACATCCGGTTCATTACAGACACCCTAAAGCCTTTTGTAGATGAGAATTATCGTACCAAGAAAGATCGTGACAATACAGGAATCGGAGGCAGCTCATTAGGTGCACTTATCAGTATTTACAGTGGTTTTCTTTATCCGGAGGTCTATTCAAAATTATTGATATTCTCTCCCTCTCTTTGGGTGGAACCCAACAATAACTTTCCAATGATGAACTTCCGGGTTCCTTTTAAAACCAAAATATATTTATACGGGGGTGCCCAGGAAGGTTCCAAAATGGTAAAAAGAATCTATATTTTTGAGGAGTATCTGAAAAGATGGGAGAAAAAAAATCTTTTTGACTTCGAATTCAAAACTAATATCAATCCGGAAGGAACTCACAATGAATTTTACTGGTCGCAGGAATTTCCAAGAGCCATTGAGTGGCTGTTTTATGACAATACAGAAAATCCGGTGGAGGTAAAACCACAACAACAAAGCATTAAAAACTAAGTTTATCAATCGCAGAAATGAAATTTGTTTACAGACAGAAGAAATTTCATTTGATCTAAAAATAATATCTACGTATGAAATTAATCAACAAAAAAAATAAAAACTACACTCAGGTTTTCCATTTATTCACTGAAGAAGAATGGGCAAAAACGGGTAAGAACTTCAATAAAAACATTGCCACTTTCTTCACAGGAAAAAAACATGAAATATTTGTAAATGCCCATGAAGAGGGAATAACTTATTTCATTGGTCTGGGGAAATCTACCTTACAAAATTTTGAGATTCAGAAGGTTGCTCTAAAGTTTTCGCAAACCCAAAAAGAAAAACTACAGTCCGCTCCTACTTTAATGCTTGCTGATTTCCTTAATGAAAAACAGTTCGAGGAATTTGTAAAAGGGCTACTTATTGGAACTTACAACTATCCTTTTGAAAAGAATCACCCTTTCTGGAATACAAAATTCGAGCTTCATTTCGAAAATTTAAGCCAGAAAAAACTGGATTATATCGGTCAAAAAGCTGAATCGTTAAGTAATGGACAGATCGCTTGCCAGGATTGGCTAAACAAGCCTGCCAATTTTAAGAAACCTGATATCTTCAGTTTATATCTTAAGAATCTGGCAAAAAAACATGAACTAAAATACACCGTCTTCAACAGAAAAAAATGTGAAGAACTTGGCTTGGGAGCTTATCTTGCCGTTAATCAGGGAAGCGCCTATGACGCTGCGTTTACTATTTTAGAATATAAAACTACCGTTAAAAATGCCAAAACATTCGGTTTGGTCGGAAAGTGTGTATTATTTGATACAGGAGGAATCTCATTAAAAAATTCAGCTAATCTGCATTACATGAAATCGGATATGGGCGGTGCTACGGCAGTTCTTGGAACATTGATCTACGCTGCAGAAATGAAACTTCCGGTTAATATCACCGCTATTCTTCCCGTCACAGATAATGCCATTTCTGAAAACGCACTCCTTCCAAGCGATGTGATTACCGCATACAATGGAAAAACAATTGAGGTCCTTGATACGGACGCTGAAGGCAGATTAATTCTTGCCGACAGCCTTTCTTATCTATCCAAAAATTACAAAACAGATTTCCTTATTGATCTTGCTACCTTAACAGGAAGTTCTGTAAGAATGTTTGGAGATACCTGCGGAGCTTTGTTTTCCAATGATGAGGAGCTTAAAAATATGCTAATTAAAACCGGAGACCAAACCAACCAGAGACTTTGGAACCTTCCTTTGTGGGACGTCTGGAAAGATGATATTCAATCCGATGTGGCAGATCTAAAAAACCTCTCTATGAAACCTATTGGCGACTGCATTATTGCCGCAAAGTTCTTAGAGCATTTCATTGAGAATCACCCTAAATGGGCGCATTTGGATATAGCAGGGGTAGCCTTTGGAAATGTGGGGTATGCCAAGGAAAAAGCGGCAACCGGTTTTGGGGTTCAATTATTGGTGGATTTAATCGAAAATTATCAGTAAAAATTAGTTTATTACAAAAAATCTCTGTATACTTGATTAGTAGTTTTTCAAAAGCGCACCATATTTCAATTTTTGATATTGATAAAATAATAAAAATATAGTTTTATTTTTGAAAATTTACTAAAACATAAAAAACATTATATGGAGGAGAAAATTATAGTATGTATTTCGTGCTATTACAAGGGCTATGACTTTATGGATGAAATGAAGAGGCTCGGTAATAAAATCATATTAGTAACATCAGAAAATCTTAAAGAAAAAAATTGGCCATGGCACGCCATTGACGAGGTATTTTATATGCCCGAACTCAAGCCATCTGTATGGAACCTTGAACATCTTATTCAGGGGTTTTCACACCTAATGAAAACCAGAAAAGTAGACGCCGTTGTAGCTCTTGATGACTTCGATGTAGAAAAAGCAGCCTTAATCCGGGAGACTTTCCGTATTCCCGGAATGGGGCAAACTACCCACCGCTACTTCAGGGATAAACTTGCTATGCGACAAAAGGCAAAGGATTCAGGAATTAATGTTCCGGAATTCACAGCAATTTTCAATGACGATATCGTTAATGATTTTGTTGATAAAGTTCCGGCACCATGGGTATTGAAACCCCGCTCAGAGGCTTCTGCATCAGGAATCAAGAAGATCACAACAAAGGAACAACTTCATGAAGCTCTGGAAATTCTTGGAGAAGAACGTCACCTTTTCTTACTGGAAAGCTTTAAGCCCGGAGATGTGTATCATGTAGACAGCCTTACATTCAATAAAGAGATTGTATTTACTTCTGCATCGAAATATCTGGCCCCGCCTATGCAGGTTTCTCATGAGGGTGGCGTTTTCAGATCCAAAACATTAGGAAGATATTCTGAAGAATTTAAAGCGTTGGAAGAAATCAATGCCAGGGTACTTTTCAACTTTGGACTTCTCAATGGCGCAACCCACACAGAGTTTATCCGAGGTAAGGAAGACGGAAAATGGTATTTCCTTGAAACCTCTTCAAGGGTTGGTGGTGCCCATATTCCCGATTTGGTAGAAGCTTCAAGCAATATCAATATCTGGAGAGAATGGGCCAAGATTGAGGATGCACTTTTAAGAAACAAAAGTTATAGCGTCTTACCTCCTACAGGATATTATTCAGGATTGATAGTTGCTTTAATCAAAGAAAAAGAGCCGGATTATAGTAAATTTGAAAGTGAAGAAGTTGTAAGGTTTCTTCCCATAGACTACCATGTCGGTATTGTTTACAAATCCAGCGATGCTTCAATAATAGAACAGAGATTGGATGGTGCTGCTGAAATGATCAATGCAGAAATGCTTAACATCCTACCTCCCAAAAGCAGCAAACTGAGAAGTTAGAATATATAACCATTAAAAGTAAAGAAATTTCAATGCCTCATATAGAACATACAGAGTATTATTCAAATATACTGGGAATGAGCCTTAAGGTTGAAGTAACCGGACAGTACGGGCATCCCATCATTATGTTTCCTACTTCTCAGGGCCAGTATACCCAGAATCACGATTTTCATCTTAATGGAAGTATCAACTGGTTTATAGAACAGGGAAAAGTAAAGCTTTATAATATCCAAACTATTGACAGCTGGAGCTTTTATGATGAAAAAATATCGCCACAACAGAGAATCAGAAATTATGAACGGTATGTACAATTCCTGATCAATGAGTTTGTTCCTTATATTCAAAAGCTTCATAAAACCCATCGTGTAGCAGTGGCCGGAGCCAGTTTTGGAGGATACCATGCCGCCAACTTTGCGTTGAGGTTTCCGGATGTAGTATCCCACCTGTTTTGTCTTTCAGGAGCTTTCAGTATAAGGAATTTTATGGATGGCTATTCAGATGATCTGGTTTATTTCAACTGCCCAAGGGAATTTGTAAGAAATGATGATGCCTGGAAGTACAAGCACATGCACATTGTATTGAGTACCTCCGATCAGGACATATGCAAAGATAAAAATGTTGAAATGGCTGAAATATTAAGGGTAAAAGGTATTGATTTTTGGTATGATGAAAGAAAATGGATTGGTCATGACTGGCCGTTGTGGAGAATGGTATTTCCAACATTTATAGGAACATATTTCTCTTAGATACCATGTAACCACAAAAGTTACAAAAGTTTTTAAGCTTCAACGAACCGTTTGAGAATACACTTGAGTTTTTTTGAAAAATCTATGATTTTCAATTTTCCAAAATATCGTATTTCGCTCCATTTAGAAAGGCGGCAAATCTTCAATTTGCCGAGGTGGTTATAAAGAAAAAAACTAAATTTAGCAAGCTAAAACACTCAGATACTTCACTATAGGAAATATAGAACAGAAAAAAAATATACACCCATTTAAAAACAGAAATTATGACAAAAAAAGTAGGAATTCTATTCGGCATGGAAGACACGTTTCCCTGGGCATTTATAGATAAGGTAAATGAACTGGGTGCCGGAGATATTGTAGCTGAACCTGTTACCATTGATAAACTGGAACAAGGGGCAGATTATGGTTATGCAGTGATCATCGACAGAATTTCGCAAGATGTTCCTTTTTACAGGGCTTATCTGAAAAACGCAGCACTTAACGGTACTTATGTAATCAATAATCCGTTCTGGTGGAGTGCTGACGAAAAGTTTTTCAATAATGCATTGATGAGCAAGCTCGGAATTCCACTTCCAAAAACAGTATTGCTGCCATCACATGAAAGACCAACAGATACTTCAGAAACTTCATTCAGGAACCTGAAGTTCCCGCATGACTGGGAATATATTTTTGACTATGTTGGATTTCCTGCCTATATGAAACCTCATGACGGCGGAGGCTGGAAAAATGTTTACAGAGTAGAGAATCCGGATGATCTTTGGAACAAACTGGGAGAAACAGAGCAACTGGTTATGATGGTTCAGGAAGAGATTGTCTTTGATGACTATTACAGAGTGTATTGTTTGGGCCAAAAATATGTTCACATCATGCCATATGAACCTAGAAACCCACATCATCTGAGGTATGCAACAACACATCAGACCCAAGGTGAAGCGCTTGAAAAACTTTTGAAAACCATTCATGATTATACCATCAAAATGAATAAAGCCTTGGGATATGACTTCAATACGGTAGAATTTGCCATAAGAGACGGCATTCCTTATGCCATCGATTTCTGTAACCCGGCACCTGATGCAGACAGAAACTCTGTAGGAGAAGAAAATTTCGCATGGATCGTAGAACACGCGGCAAAACTGGCCATTGAAAAAGCCAAGGAATATGTTCCGGGAAAACCCAATATCGCTTGGGGAACTTTTGTGAAAGATTCCATAAAATAACATTCAAAAGAATAAAAAAAACACAACAAAATGCATCAATTTACTATTGGAATCGAAGAAGAATATCAGATTATCGATGTGGAAAGCAGAGATCTTATTTCCCATGTTTCAAAAATCATTGAAGGTGGAAAAGCGGTATTAAGTGAAAACCTAAAACACGAGATGCACGAATCCATGATTGAAATGGAAACGGGAATCTGTCAGAATATTCAAGAAGCCAGAGCTGAACTGACCAATTTAAGAAGACACCTGATTAACACAGCTCATGAACAGGGGCTGCGTGTTTCTGGAGGGGGCACTCATCCCTTCTCTCACTGGTCTGACAATAACATCACACAAGGAGAAAGATATATCAAAATTGTAGATGATATGGGAGATGTAGCCCGAGAAAACCTTATTTTCGGACTTCACGTACACATTGGAATTCCCAACCGAGAGGAAGGAGTAAGAATTCAAAATGTGATGCGTTATTTTCTGCCTCACGTCTATGCTCTTTCTACCAATTCACCATTTTGGATCGGAAGATATACAGGCTTTAAATCCTACAGACAGGAAATTTTTGTAAAATTCCCGAGAACTGGTATTCCAAGCTACTTCAATTCATTAGGAGAATTTGACAGCTATGTTGATCTTTTGATAAAAACGGGTACCATAGACAATGCCAAAAAAATCTGGTGGGATTTAAGAGTTCATCCTTTCTACCCTACCATTGAATTCAGAATTTGTGATATGCCATTAAGAATTGATGAAACCGTATGTCTTGCTGCTATCATGCAAAGTTTGGTTGCTAAAATTTATAAGCTGCATCAGCAAAATCTAAGTTTCAGAAGCTACAGAAGACTGCTGTTGAACGAAAATAAATGGCGTGCTTCCAAAAGTGGGATTGAAGCCCACCTGATAGACTTCGGAAAAGAAGAATCTGTTCCTTACCCTATTTTATTAAAGGAACTTTTAGAATTTATTGATGATGTTGTAGATGATCTAGGATGTCGTCATGAAGTAGAATATGCATGGAAAATTCTAGAAAATGGAACAGGTGCAGACAGGCAGCTCCAGATCTTCAAAGAAACAGGAGACCTTACAAAGGTGGTAGATTATATGATCTCCGAAACTGAGTATGGGATAACACATGGCGAACCCGCTTCGTAATATTTTTGGTAACTTTACAAAAAATATGATGTAATGAAAGATATTCGAATTGCTTTGCTGGACATGAATAACAATCATGTAAATCAAGGTTTTAGAAATATTAAAGAGATTTCCGAAGCATTTCAACAGAATTCTGAAGAAAATGTAATCATCAAAACCTTTGATGTAAGATTTAAAGATGAAATGCCGGAGATTGGAGACTTTGATATTTTTATTTCTTCAGGCGGACCGGGAACTCCACATCGAGAAGGGTTTGAGTGGGAGGAAAGATTTGCTCATTTTTTAGACACCGTTTTTGAACATAATAAATACAACGAAGATAAAAAATACCTTTTCCTGATTTGTCATTCATTCCAACTGGCAAGCATCCATTGGAAATTGGGAAACATCTGCAAAAGAAAATCCTATTCATTTGGAGTAATGCCTGTTCACAAAACAAGAGAAGGAAAAGAGGAATTTTTGTTTAAAAATCTACAGGATCCTTTTTATGCAGTAGATTCCAGAGCCTATCAATTCATTGAACCAGATCATGAACGTTTTGAAAAATTGGGAATGACCGTTATGGCTATTGAAAAATTCCGTCCTCATATCAATCTGGAAAGAGCGGTAATGGCTGTCCGTTTCTCAGATGAAATATTTGGAACTCAGTTTCATCCGGAAGCAAGCCCACAGGCATTGATTGAAAACCTGAAAGATGACAAAAACAGAGAAGCCATGATTGAAAATTTCGGAATGGAAAAATATCTTGAAACCATGGACAGAATAGATGATGATGATAAAATCATCCTGACCAGAAACCAAATTCTTCCAAGATTTCTTCAGTTCGCAAAAAAAAACATTTTGAAAGAAGTTGAGTCTTTGGCTTAAAAGATGAATTAATATTAACTATAAAAGTTGCAAAAAGTTTTTTAAAACCCTAGTCGTTTTAAGTTACTAAACTGTTTGAGCAATACAATTAAGTTTTTGTGACTTTTATGGTTAACTTCTATTTAAATTTAATCTTGGATTTCAAGTTTACATTAAATAGTTACAAAATATTAAATCGAGCATTTTTGTTCGATTTTTTAACATCACAAAAGAAAAAATATGATCCCCAAATATAGAAAACAGTTTAACCAAGAGTTTTCAGGAGAGAAATACAACCACCTCAAGGGTATCCTAAAACAAAAAAGCGGTGTAGAACCAGGCTTTAGAACATCAGAAAGTCCAATTTTTCTTACTAAAGAATTTGAGGATAAATTGCTGAATGCAAGTGAAAGTATTATTACCCAAATTAAGGCCATTTCATCTGAAACCTTTCAAAAAGCAATCCCCGAAAACTGCAGGGTGCCCAATGATACGAACCAACCTCATTTTTTCACCATTGATTTTGGTATCTGCAAAAGTGAAAATGGAGAAATAGAACCTCAGCTGATAGAACTTCAGGCCTTTCCGTCATTATATGCCTTTCAAAAAACCTTTGAAGACACATTCTGTGAGGTCTATCCTTTTCTCGCAGACATCCGGAATACAATGTCTCAAAGCACCTTTCAACAGCATTTAAAAGAATTAATTGTTGGTGACGAAAATCCTGAACATGTAATTCTGCTTGAAATTTTCCCTGAAAGACAGAAAACGGCCATTGATTTTGCTTTGACAGAAAAATTATTAGGGATAAAAACAGTCTGCCTGACAAAAGTAAAAAAAGAGGGTAAAAAACTGTACTATGAAAACAATGGACAACTGACCGAGATCAAAAGAATATACAATCGAGTAATATTTGATGAACTGGACAGAATTCCTAATCTTGTCACTGAATTCGATTTCCGTGAAGAGGTTGATGTAAAATGGATTACCCATCCAAACTGGTTCTTTAAAATATCAAAGTTCCTTTTGCCTTTATTACAACATCAATTTGTTCCTAAAAGCTATTTTCTGCATGAGTTTCCGGAAGCAGAGAATCTTGAAGATTTTGTATTGAAACCATTATTTTCATTTGCAGGAAGCGGGGTTAATTTAAATCCCACCAAAGAAATCACAGATGCCATTGAGGATAAAGAAAACTATATTTTGCAGAGAAAAGTAACCTATGAACCTATTTTTGAAGATATTAACGGAGAATTTTCAAAAGCAGAAATCCGATTATTGTATATATGGAAAGAAAATGATGAACGCCCTATTCTATTGGAAAACCTGGGAAGAATGACAAAAGCAGCGATGGTGAATGTGGACTTCAATAAAAAAGATGCTATCTGGATTGGGAGCTCCAATGCTTTTTTTGCAGAAAGTCTATAAAATAAAGCGATCATAACAAAAAAAAGCATCCTATTATTACTGCAAATAAAAATATCCAGATGAAAAATCTAATCCATAAGGGTAATAAATTTTTCCTTTACTCAGGATTGTTTTACGATGCAGGTTCATTTCCAAAGGTTTTGTTGCGTTCGAACTTTGGGTTGAATATCAATGGACATCAAAAGCCTCAATAATTGAAGCTGTTTTAGGAATAATTATCTGTATGATGGTAATGATTGTTTTCTCGACTGATTATAAACTACCATTCAGACTGGAAGTGATTCCTCCATATTTTCACGTAATAGATATGCTTAAAATTGAAAAAAGTGGGACCTTCTAAAATAATTTGAATACAATGTCTATAAAAATCATTGAAGAAAGAGTATTTCAGCCGCTTGGACTGGAGTATTCTAATGCTGAAGAAGACCATGAATGTAAAGAGTATTCAGGTTTTAATTTCACACTAAACCATTTTAAAATAAAATTTCGAATATCAAAAATAACCCCTACCAAAACAGGGCAGTTCGTAACCATCTGGAAACGGAATGAAAAGGGAGAAACTACTCCTTTTGAAGCCGGTGATGCTATTGATTTTTACTTCATAGCATCCTTTAAGGATAATTTTTCCGGAATATTTATTTTCCCGAGAAACATATTGTTGGAAAAAGGTATTTTATCTGATGAGAAAAAGATGGGAAAAAGAGGCATAAGAGTGTACCCGAGCTGGGATGAAGTAAAAAGTAAACAGGCTCAAAAAACACAGGAATGGCAAACCCAATATTTTCTGGAGCTTTCACAGGAGAGTGATAAGATGCAACAGCAGGCTAAACTTCTGTTGAAAATTTAAAAAATAGAGATTTAAAATAATTTTCACTTACAAAAAACGGCCGTACATTCTGGTACAGCCGTTTTCTTTATGATAAACTTTTTGTTGTTTAAAGATTTTTATTGTCTTCCAGCAATTCTCTTGCCTGATATTCCTGTACCAAATCAATCGCATTAGAAATAACATCACTTAAAGCTGTGATAAAAGTTCCCTCCTCTGCCATTCCCATGGCATGTTTTAAAGCTTCAATCTCTTTAGGAATAATCTCATAACTCACATCTTTACCAGCTTCATTAATCCCATCGATAATCAATCCGTTGATTTCTTCCTCTGTTCTTCCACGAAGGTGTTTTTCATTTCGGATGATAATATAATCGAACATTCTGCCGGCAATTTTTCCGCATTCTTTAATATCACTATCACGTCTGTCTCCAACACCGGAAATAATACCTATTTTCTTTGTAGATTCAACGTTTTTCAGATAATCTTCAATGGCTTCATAACCTGACGGATTATGGGCGAAGTCAATCAAAACTTTAAAGTTTTTAAATTTAAAGACATTTAATCTTCCCGGAGTAAGCTGTGCACTTGGAATAAAGGTTCTCAGTGAATTGGAAATATCTTCAATACCAAATCCATGAAGATAACTTGCCAAACTGGCAGCCAATACATTTTCGATCATAAATCGGGCTTTTCCTTCCATTGTAATTGGGAAATCTTTTGCTTTACCAATTCTAATCTTCCAGTCTCCTTTTTTAATGGTTACAAATCCCTCTTCATAAACGCAGGTTATTCTTCCTTCCTTAGCAAATTTTACAATATGGGGGTTATTTTCATCCATACTGAAAATAGCAACGTTACAGTCAAGATCATTCACAATCTTCATGGAATACACATTGTCTGCATTCAATACACTCCAACCGGTTTTCTTTACACTGTCCAGTACCACTCTCTTCACCTTGGCAAGATCTTTCAAGCTATGGATATCATTCATACCCAAATGATCTTCCTCAATATTGGTCAGTACCCCGATATCACATTGTGAAAACCCTAATCCGGAACGTAGAATTCCTCCTCTTGCGGTTTCAAGAACAGCAAATTCCACAGTAGGATCCTTTAATATGAATTCTGCTGAAATGGGTCCGGTAGTATCTCCCTTTGACAGCATTGTATTCTGGATATAAATGCCGTCAGAAGTTGTAAATCCTACTCTATAACCATTACTCTTTACAATATGTGAAATAAGCCTTGTTGTTGTTGTCTTTCCATTCGTCCCCGTTACTGCAATGATCGGAATTGTGAATGGTTTCCCTTGCGGATAAAGCATATCTACCACCGGAGCTGCAACATTTCTCGGAAGTCCTTCGCTTGGTGCCAGGTGCATTCTGAATCCCGGTGCTGCATTAACTTCTATAATAGCCCCACCACTTTCCTTTAAAGGTTGTGTCAGGTTTTCAGCCATAATATCAATACCACAAACATCCAATCCAATAATCTTGGAAATTCTCTCTGCCATCGTAATATTTTCAGGATGTACCATATCGGTGACGTCAATTGATGTACCTCCTGTGGAGAGATTAGCTGTAGACTTCAAGTAAACCACTTCTCCTCTTTGTGGAATGGTCTCAAGAGTATACTGAAGTTTTTCAAGCAATTCTAAAGTATCTTTATCTACCTCAATCTCAGTAAGAACATTCTCATGCCCATAACCACGTCTTGGGTCCGTATTCTCTTTTTCAATAAGCTTCTGAATATTATGATCTCCATCCCCCACAATATGAGCAGGAACTCTTCTTGCCGCAGCAACCATTTTATTATCAATCACCAATACCCTGAAATCATATCCGGTAATATATTTTTCAACAATTACCTTTCTTGAATATTTTTGAGCATGTTCCAATCCTATTTTAGCAGAATCCCAATCGTTGACATTAATGGAGGAACCTTTTCCATGATTTCCATCCAAAGGTTTTAAAACAATCGGGTATCCTATTTTTTTGATAACATTTGTCAAATCATCCTCATCTACCACCAGATCCCCGATAGGAACCGGAATGGCGGCATCATGGAGCATTCTTTTGGTTAATTCTTTGTTGCAGGCGATATCTACAGCAATGGAACTTGTTTTTCCGGTAATCGTAGCCTGAAAGCGTTGCTGGTTCACCCCATATCCAAGCTGTACCAGGGAATTTGTTCCCAATCTGATCCATGGTATTTTTCGGGATACAGCTTCTTCTACAATACTTCCGGTAGAGGGTCCGAGGCGAACACGTTCCCTTATTTCCTTTAATTTGTGAATACAGGCATTCACATCATAATCTGTTCCATCAATTAATGATTGTGCAATCTTTACTGCTTCCTCAGCAGCATAAATTCCTACATTTTCTTCAAGATAATTGAATACAACATTATACACTCCCGGAGTTTTTGTTTCCCGGGTTCTTCCAAAGCCAACATCCATTCCCGCAAGGGTCTGTATTTCTAAGGCGATATGCTCAATGACATGTCCCATCCAGGTTCCTGTTTCCACTCTATGGAAAAAACCACCCTCCACTCCTTCTGAACACCTATGGGTGATCAATGATGGGAGCAATTTTTCAATTCTCTCCCTAAATCCTTCTATTTTATTGGTAGGATAATTCTCCATTTCCTCAAGGTCTAACCTCATCTGTATCAGCTTCTTTCTTCTGATACTCCAGATATTAGGACCACGTAGTGCCTGAATCTTTTCGATTTTCATAGTCTATTGGCATTTTATCAGTTAATAATAACTCTTTTCAAAATCAAATATAATATAAAACCCTAAACAAAACTACAGGAGGCTTGAAGATTTACTAAAAAATAATTAAATTTAATTAACATTTCTAAAACATTAAAAATCAGCTAAAGATGGCACGAATTTCGCCAAAGAATGCTAATTATTTTTTATTTTTGTACCATGATGAAACCTGTTGGAAAATTAATAGTAATCGGAGGAGCTGTAAACAAGGGAAGTTTTTCAGAAACCGATTATGATCAGAATATCGAAAAGAATCTTAACTTTTTTGAGCGTGGGATCCTACGAAAGATTATCAATGAATCAAAGCACAAAGAAGATTCTGTCATTGAAATTGTCACAACAGCCTCTCAAATTCCTCAGATCGTAGGTTCTGAATACAAAAAAGCATTTGAATTTCTGGGGGCTAAAAATGTAAATGTTCTCGATATTCATAATCGTGAAGAAGCCAATTCTGATGCTATGGTAGCAAGGGCCAATGCTGCTGATGTAATGATGTTTACCGGAGGTGATCAGCTGAGACTGACCTCTATTTTGGGTGGTACAAGATTTCATGATACTATTTTACTAAAATATCAGGAACAGGATTTTATCTACTCAGGAACTTCTGCAGGTGCTGCTGCTGCCTCTGAAAATATGATATATCAGGGAAGCAGTTCTGAAGCACTTCTAAAAGGAGAGATTAAAACTACACAGGGATTAGGTTTAATAGACAATGTAATTATTGATACTCACTTTGTACAAAGAGGCAGAATCGGACGTCTTTTTCAGGCTGTGGTTAACAACCCAAGAACCCTGGGAATAGGGCTTGGGGAAGATACAGGACTTTTCATCCATAATGATGTGATGACTGCTGTAGGTTCAGGTCTTGTTATTCTAGTAGATGGAAGATTCATTAAGGATACCAACCTTACAAACATCAATCTGGGAGAACCCATTTCCATTGATAATTTGACGGTTCATGTCATGTCTATGAATGATCATTATGATCTTACAACAAAAATGCTTACTATTGAGAACTCTCAATTTAATCCAATTCCTCAGGATAAATAGTTGAATAAAATATAAAAACGGAGCTGAAGCTCCGTTTTTTGTTTAATATTACCTGTTAAGAACTCATCCAAAGTTTATTCTTTATTCTATTATTTATAAATTAACTTCGTAAAAATATTTATTAACTATCATTTCTATTTTATGAAAATCATCATCCACGGCGGTTTTTTTTCAGAAAGCGATCAAAGCCATGAGGTAAAAACAGCAAAACAAGATTCTTTAAAAAAAATAGCCCAAAAAGCTTTCGAATATCTTCGGACTCATAATGCCTTTGATGCTGCTGCCTATGCAGTTTCTCTATTGGAAGACGATCCTTTGTATAATGCCGGAATCGGTTCACAAATTCAAAGTGACGGGATAATTCGTATGAGTGCAGCCATTATGAATGGAGAAACCCAAAAGCTAAGTGGTGTCATTAATATTCAGGATGTGAAGAATCCTATTTTTGTGGCAAAAGATCTGATGGGAGAAGATGACAGAGTTTTAGGTGGGAAAGGAGCAAAAAAATATGCTATAGAACATGGGTTTGAGAATTTTTCTACGGAAATTCCTCAAAGAAGAAAAGAATATGAAGCTAAACTTAATAATGGCGGAAAAGGTACGGTAGGCTGTGTAGCCATTGATAAGGATGGAAAACTGGCTGTTGCTACTTCTACAGGTGGAAAAGGCTTTGAGATTCCGGGACGGATCTCAGATTCTGCCACGGTGGCTGGAAATTACGCCAATGCTTTCTGTGCTGTAAGTTGTACGGGTGTGGGTGAAGATATTGTAAGCAATGCGACCGCCACAAAGATTGTAACAAGAGTTACAGACGGAATGAGCTTAGAAAATGCTTTCAGTAAAACCTTTGACGAACTTAAAACCATTGACGGATTTGCAGGGGCCATCGCTATTGATAAAGACGGCAATGTTTATCATCAGGATTCATACCCTACTATGGTCTTTGCTAGTTTTGATGGTGAAAATTTTGAGACCTTTTCTTAATTTTAACATTTTTTTATCATTCTACTTAATTTTTTGGCACGTATTTTACATGTTTACTAATAACAAATTTTAATATTAAATCTTAAAAATAGAAATCATGGGAAACAAAACAAAAGGCTTATTAGCTTTACTAGGATTAGGTGCTTTAGCTTATTGGAAATATAAGAATTCAACTCCTGAAGATCAACAGGCTGTAAAGGATAAACTTAATACAGCAAAAGATAATCTTAACAAATGGGGAAATGACCTTAAAAATAAAGCTAATGACGTTGCTTCTCAAGTTCAGACTAAAGTAGATGAAGCTAAAACAAAGGCTGAAGATTCTTTAAATTAAAAAACAGAAAGTAGTTTTTTTTAACATTCATATATAGAAAAAGTCATCGTAATTGTGCGATGACTTTTTTGATTCTTTAATTTCTTAGAACCACTTTTTTTCTACTGAAAAATAATTATTCAATCTGTGATTTAGCTCATTAATCAAGCAATTTTTTCTTTTGCTCGTTAAATTCTTCTTCACTTAACACTCCATTCCCTTTCAATCTTCCTAACTGTTCCAACTGATCCAGGGTACTTGGTTCTGACTTATTTTGAAAATATTCTTCGGGACGAGACATAAAGTCTCTTACTTTTTCACAAAATAATTCAGCGTCATATTTTCCTACTCCATCAATTTCTACAATGTCATCCGATACATGAATATCTATGGATGCCAGCATCAATTCAGTTTCATATTGTATGGAGCTTACTTTACTGTAAGAGAAGTCTTCAACTTTTAGCCCATACATGAATTCTTTATCTACAAAGATCAATCTCCTGTCTGTTGCTACTAAAATAATATGATGCGTTGTAATTTTATTTCTGCCCTCAACAAGATAGACAATCTTCTCCTCTTCTGACAATATATTGGGTAATTCTCGAATTTCTTTTCTTGCAAAAAAAGTGGGATTAATATCCAGTTGTTCAAGTTCTTCTTTTATTTCGTCCAATCTTGATTTTTTACTCATAGCAATAGTTTATGGGTCTAAATTACTATTTATTGGCAAGAAAATAATTTAATTCAATAAAAATATTAGATTTTAGAGGGTATGACAAAGGAGGTATACAGGCTATAGACTTTCCATCCCAGATTTTCATACAAAAGCCTACCCTCTTCTGTGGCAACCAAAAAATTATTGAAAACCTCTTTTGATAAAGCTATTTTCTCTAATTCTTTAATAACGCAAGAAGCAAGCCTTTTTCTTCTGTGCTTTTCATCTGTAACAATTCTGTCATATACTGCCAGATCATCCACTAAAACAATACGCCCAATGGATGCCAGCTCTCCGTTTTCTGCAATAATTTGCACTGTAAATACGGAGCCGTCATCACTGTATTCTAAATTATAACCATCGGCAAGTTTTGAATCTGGAATATTCATAGGATGAAAGCAGCACATCATGTATCCCTGCGGCTGAATTTGCCATTTTTCAGAGATATTTTTTATAAAATGGTCCAAGCCTGTACAAACCTTAAGGTAAACCCACGCTTCATCAATAGTATGGGAAAGCTCGAAAAAATCCTCATTAGGCTCAGAAAATACATACCGCTGCTTTTGTTTTTCCTCACTAACCTCAACTTTAAAACCTGATATAAACTGAATAGGCAATGGTAATTTTCTGGATAAAGACCATGCCGTCAACCATTTTCTCAATAGATCTACAGAGACTTTATCTTTCATTCCACTAATATTATTGAAGTTGTTCCAGAAGTTTCTTTTTTTGTTCTGCAAATTCTGCATCTGTCAGAACTCCATTTTCTCTCAGCCTTCCTAATTTTTCCAACTGTTCAAAAACTTCTTCTGTTGATAATGATTTTAGATTTTTAGGTTGTACTTTAGTTGGTACTGCAGGATTGGTTTGTGTTTTCTGAGGCTGATTATAGATTCCCTTTATGGTATCATAAAATTTTTCGGCATCTTCTCTATCAAGATAGCACTCAAACTCTATTACTCTTTCATCCAAATGGAGTTTAATGATTGGTGATCTTGGATCTGTAACAAAACTTACAGACTTAATGCTATCATTGGAATAGTCAATGATCTTTGCAGACCCAAACATTGATTTTGATACTGAAAGCATTCTTTTCTGTGTTGCCACCAGGATTCCGGCATCTAATGTCTTTACAAACTGTGCATCTGTGACAGCAATAATCTTCTCATCTTCAGAAATAAGGTTAGGAAGTTCCTTAATCTCACCTTTTGTGAATACAGAAAGGTTTACATTCAGATTTTCAAGTTCAGACTTTATTTTTTGCTTTCTACGTTTATAAACTTCCCGGGAAATACTTTGAGGTTCAGAATCCATAACTACCGGAAGATTTTCTTCTACAACTATAGGTTGATTCTGTTCTGCTTTTTTGTTTTCTATCATGTTGTTAATATCATTAATACCAAACTTATTAAGGTTGTACAGTAGTTCCTGATTGATATAACTTATTTTATCTAAACATTTATTGCATAAAACACCACCATCTGCAAGCTTGTTTTCTCCCAGAAGCGTATCCATAGACGTTAATTCTGTTGTACACAATGAACAGTTATTACTCATTTTCTTATTTTTTATAATTTATCCAGCAGTTTTTTCTTCTGCATTTCAAATTCTTCATTGGTTAAAATACCCTTTTCTCTAAGTTTTCCAAGCTTCTCCAGCTTTTCAAAGACAGCCTCTGCATCTTCTTCTCTTATTGATTTCTGATGCTGTTGTCTCAACGGATTTTGAGGACTATGTATATAGTTTTGTATAGCTTCATAAAAAATCTTTGCAGCATTTCGATTATTAAGCTTAAATTCGGCTTTTATTCCTTCGTTTGTATATAATTTCAATTCGGAAGAAACCAACCCATAACTATGCTGTACCGAGACAATTTTGTGATGAGGAAAATCATTTTCTACAGTATTACTGAAAAAATTTCTATCTATAAAGATCACTCTGCGCTCCGTTGAAATCAAAATTCCATCCAGATTATTATTCAGATATTTCCCTTCGGTAATAGCGATAAGCCTTTCATCTCTATCCAGAACATTGGCAAGTTCATTAACCTCAACATTTGCAAAAATACTGATCTGGGTATTTAAGGCAATAATCTGATCCTTAATTTCGTCAAGTCTTGTAGGTTTTTCAGGCTCTTTTTTTCCAACATTGACCTGAAAAGAATGGGAAAATGTCACTACAGTTCGTGATACCGAAGATTCTACTACAGGTTCTAGCGTTATTTCCTCTTCCTTTTCTATGCTTTCTCCCAACACAATGTCCCTTACCTGTACCAAGCTATAATTGCCAAGGTCATATACCAGGTCTTTATTAATATTAGTTGCTTTATTCAGACATTTATTACATAGAATACCTCCGTCTGAAAGTTTATTTTCTCCCAGAACGGTATCCATGGATGTTAATGGAATCCCACATAGAGCACAATTTGTGTTCATTCTAAATTTTATGTTTAAAAAATTTTTAACTCAAAACAGAGATAAAACAACTCGTTCCAATTTGTATCAACTCAAATTACAAATAATGATTTATTTTCAATCGAGATGTTAATCATTGAGTTTTTCTTTTTTCTTGAAAAGGTTATTAAAGTCTTTCTAATAATTTTGCTTTTTGAGCAGTAAACTCTTCTTCACTTAAAACTCCCATTTCTCTTAGTTTCCCAAGTTTTTCCAGCTGTGAAAAAATCACTTCCGGAGATTCTTTTTGAGTATTGAATGAACTTTGTGGCGTCTGAACAGGTGTATTTTGATACAATGATTGCGGTTGTCTTAGTTGTTGATTGAGTGGTTTTGCTGGCTCGTTAATACGCCCGTTAGCAATAGTACAAAATGCTCTTCCGTCACTTTTATTATGCAACTTAAATTCTGCAGCACCTCCTCTTGTATTTATTTTCAATATTGAATACAAAAGATTTTCAACCTGTTCTAATGATATAATGTCTTGATGAGTGAATTCTCTCTTCACAATTCCGCCCAAGAATTTTTTATCCATGAAAATCACTCTCTTTTGTGTTGAAAAGATAATTCCTTCTCTTTTACTATGAAGATCTATACATTCTGCAATAGCAACCAACCTTTCATCTCCATCCAGAACTTTATCCAGTTCATTCACCTCTTCATTGGCTAAGACACTTAATCTGGCATTAAGGGTAACAATCTGGTCCTTGATTTCGTCCAGTCGGGTTGGTGCATCGTATTCAAAATTATTAGATCCTGTATATGGGGAGTTTCCGGGATTCTGGCTGGCATCAATTTTACTTTTAAGGAACATTCCTGTAATTTCAGCGAAATAAAATTGATCAAGATTATTGATTAGGTCTCTATTGATTGTAATTGCTTTATTAAAGCATTCAACACAGAGGTAGCCGCCATCAGCAAGTTTATTTTTTCCTACAAGCATATCCGTAGACGTTAACGGTGTTCCGCATAGTGCACAAATAGTATTCATCTGGTTTTATGTTTAAAAGTTTTTCATTAAAACAGAGTATCTCTTCTACTCTATTTTTCCTATTATCGATCCAAAATACAAATTCTGATTCGATTAATACATAAATGGCTTATAGTTTTTCTAGAAGTCTTTGCTTTTGTTGTGCAAATTCTTCATCTGTAAGTATTCCGTTTTCTCTAAGTTTTCCCAATTGCTCTAAAAGTTCAAGAACAGGTACTTGATCTTCTTCTACTTCCTGATATCCAAGAGTAATATTAACCGCTTTACAAAATCCTAAGGCAAGACTTGGATCTTTATTTTCAAATTGAAAAATATTTTCTTCAGTATTTATTTTAAGAATAGGTTCCAGATACTGTAAATCTATTATCCTTTCATGAGGAATGACTTCGATATCATCGGCTCCCAATCCTTTAAAAATTAGTCTAGTTTCCGTTGACAATAGCAACGTTGCCTTTTCATTATACAGTCCGTCAATAATATGAATTACTTTTTCACTTTCCATCAAAATATCCGGAAGTTGATCAATAGACTCTACTGCCCATACAAGCAAGCCTGGATTAATATATTGAACTTGATATCTTATATTTTGCATCAGTTTCATATTAAAAATAAAAAAGTAAGATAGTTTTCTAACCCTTAATCAGTTTAAGTTGTAATAAAAACAGCCCAAGGTTATTCTTTATAAAAAGCCTTGAGCTGTTCCTTTGTCTATAAAATTATTTTTTTATCCTAAAAACTCTTCCAAAGAAACAGTTTTCTGCTCCCCGGCTTCAAGGTTTTTAAAGGTTACTGTTCCATTTTTTATTTCCTCTTCGCCAAGGAAGACAAGGTTCTTAATTCCTTTTTTTTCAGCGTAAGTAAATTGCTTGTTTATTTTCGCACTTTCAGGATATAGTTCTGCAGAAATTCCTTTTTCTCTTAGCTGCATAATCAACCTTAGTGCTTCAGTTGTTTCTTCTCCTCCGAAATTAGCAAATAAATATTCTATTTTAGAAGCTGCTTCTTCTGGGAAAAGATTTAATTCTTCCATTACTAAATAGATTCTATCCAGTCCAAATGAAATTCCTATTCCCGGAATGTTCTTTACCCCGAAAACCTCTGTCAGGTTATCGTATCTACCTCCACCACCGATGGATCCCATTGCTACTTCATCAGCTTTCACCTCAAAGATTGCTCCGGTATAATAATCAAGTCCTCTTGCCAACGTAATATTGAATACCAGATTCTGCATATCAACCCCTAAGTTTAAGGATTGAGTAAGAACAAACTCTAATTCCTCCACTCCCTGTAATCCAATTGCGTTACCAACAAATTTGTCTTTCAGTTGAAGAAGATTTTCTAAAGCATCATCAGATTGTTCAAATAAGAAATCTAATTTATCAATAGACTCCTGAGAGATTTCTCTTTCCTGTAATTCCTTAACAACTCCGTCTTTACCAATTTTATCCAACTTGTCCAAAGCAACGGTAAAATCAATCAGTTTGTCTGTAATCCCTGCATATTCAGCCAATCCGGAAAGAATCTTTCTATTGTTCATATGAATCGTTACAGGAACTTTCAAATCAGAGAATGACTTCAGGTATAATTGAACCAAATCCACTTCTTGTAATAAGCTTTCGCTCCCTACCACATCGGCATCACATTGGTAAAATTCTCTATATCTTCCCTTTTGAGGTCTGTCTGCTCTCCATACCGGCTGTATCTGAAATCTTTTGAATGGGAATGTTAATTTCCCATGATTCATCGCTACAAATCTTGCAAAAGGTACAGTAAGGTCATAACGAAGTGCTTTATCAGTAAGATTATCTGAACTGAAAGGTTTCTCTAACGCTCTTTGAAAATCATGAAGCATTTGAGTCTTTTTATCTTCCTTTGCTTCATTAATACTTGAGTTCAAAATCTTAAAAATTAAACGATCTCCTTCTTCCCCGTACTTTCCTGTCAACGTAGAAAGATTTTCAAAACTTGGCGTTTCCAATGGTTGAAATCCGAATAATTCAAAATTATTCTGTAGAATATTGATGATATATTTTCTTCTGGAAACTTCCTGTGCCGTAAAATCTCTCGTTCCTTTTGCTAAACTTGGCTTCATTTCTTATATGTCATTTTGATATACGCAAAAGTACGGAATTGCAAGGAATTTACACAGTATAAAAAAGCCGAAGAAATAATCTTCCTCAGCTTTTGTCATTATATGATCATTTATTCTGAAAAATCAGACACTTTCCAAGATTTCCAGGATTTCTTCCCCATAATTTTCAATCTTATGTTTTCCAAATCCCTTAATATCAAGCAATTCTTCCTTTCTAGCAGGCTTATACTTGGCTACAGATACAAGTTCCTTGTTACTTGCAATAAAGTATGTGGGCAGATTTTGTTCCCTTGCCTTCTCTGATCTCCAGAGTTTCAAAGCATCCAGAATCTTTTCCTCATCTGTATTTAAGGAATCATTCTCTGCAGAGTATTTAACTACCTTTGGTTCTTTCACTGTATTTTTCGTCAGTTTTAATTCTTCGAAATACAATATTACAGACCAATAGCATTCATCATGTACAAAAGCTGTTTCTACTTTTATAATCTCATTTGCTTCCAGAAAATCATCCAGCATCTTTTGATCCTTGTAGAGTAATTCTTCAGGAAGTCTGATTTTAAAAACTTTTACTTTCATCATTTGTGTTTTTAGAATTATTTACCGCCCAACAATAAGATTTCGTCTACACGAATCTCTGTAATATATCGCTTAACGCCGTCTTTATCATCATATGATCTGTACGTAAGCTTTCCCTCTATGGCAATCTCCTTTCCTTTCGGAACATATTTTTCAAAAATTTCTGCTGTCTTTCCAAAAGCAATCAGATTGTGCCATTGTGTTTCTTCTACTTTTTCGCCTTTAGCATTCGTGTAATGATCGCTGGTAGCTAAAGATATACTCGCTTTTACATTTCCGTTGTCGAAGTTTACCATTTCAACTTCCTTACCTGTGTAACCAATTAATGTTACTTTGTTTCTTAGTGACATAACTTTTAGATTTTAAAGATTAATATTTTCAGATAAGAGACGTTCACTGTTTTCTCAAATCTCTATTGCAAAGTTTGCGATATCGCCAAAAGTCAGTCGGTTATAAACTATTTAAATTCGTTTGTAGTCGTTTGTTATCGGATAATGAAAATTAAAAGTGTTTAGGAATACTTGCTTTAAAGGAAATGATATGAACTTACTAAGGAATAATCGATTGTATTTTTGTAGATAAAAATTTTGAAAACCTCTCTATTTTATAAGTTATTTTTTTGCAAACTTGTAAAAACGTCTAACAAAACTACGTACAGTAAGAAAGAGAAAAGGTTATACCCAACAGCAAGTTGCTGATGCTATTGCTACAGATGTTTCAAATTATAGTAGAAAAGAAAGCGGAACTGTAAAAAATTATACAGTCTGAATGGGATAAACTAGCAAAGTTTCTTGAGGTGCCAGTTGAGAAAATTTATGAAGAGAAAGAAGCAAAAATAAGTATTGAAAATCCTGTTTTCAACGATAATGCATAAGGCAATCTGGGGAACATTAATGCTACTATTAATAATGAATTAAGCCTAGAAATCATTAAAAACCTACAGGAATACATCAGTTTACTTAAAGAAGAAATCAATAAACAGAAAAATAAACAGTAACCTATTTTCTTCAACCTTAATATAAATCAGCAGCGATTATCTTCTATTCTAATTTTTTTTAGCCACAAATACACGAATTCTTTTTATTCGTGCATTTGTGGCCATTTTATTGAGATTTAAATTAATTTTGTCTTCTGTTTCTTACTAAGAAGGAACTTTAATGATTTTTGAATATAAAGAAATGAATATATGAGGACGTTAGAAATTAAAAAGAATATTCAGAAAGAAGAGGATAAGAATCTTTCTTTTCGGGTTTTTGATTTAACCAATGACTATTTGAAAAATTATGGAAAGCCTCACAAAAAGAATCATTTTTTTATTATTATCATAGAAAGTGGAACGCTACAACTCCATATTGAGGATAAAATTCATTTTTTGAAACCGGGAAAAATCTCTGTGGTATTTCCTGATCAGGTTCATTTTATTTCTGAGACAAGCGATGATCTGAAAGGAAAAATCATTCTGTTTGAAGAAATACTGTTTTGTTCAGATATCTTGAAGAATGAACTTAGTACTTATAATGTCAATCTTTCCACACAGCTTCATTGTACTGTTTTATCTCCTGAAGACTTTCAACAAAGCTTATATTTGATTTCCATCATTCAGGGGATTTATCAGCAGCCAAGTCTTATCAAAAAGGAACAGGCAAGGTTTCATATCAAAATTTTTCTGTTAGGTTTAATTGAATCTGTTCACGGACTGCATCCTATTTTGCATAAAGAAACTCCTGATAAACCAGTTTATGTCCGTTTTAAAAAATTACTGAATGAGCATTATAAACAATACAGAACGGTTCAATATTATGCTGATGAACTGGCTATTACAACAAAAAAATTAAATTCAATTACAAAAAAGCATTGTGGAGAAACGGCAATCCAGGCCATTCACAACCGGATTTTAATAGAGATTAAGCGACAATTGATGTTTTCAGACCTTTCTCATAAGGAAATTGCTTTTGATCTCGGTTTCAACTCTCCATCTGCACTCAACAAATTCGTAAAATCAAAATTGAAGGAAACTCCTACAGCTCTTCAGCAGGAATTGGCGCAAATGTATAACACATAATCCTGTTTGTATAACATCCTCTGTTTGGGCTTATCTAATTTTGTTTCATTAAAATCAAACAAAAAAATGAGCAAATTATTTATTGCAGGAGAGGTATTCCATGGTGCCGGAAGTCTTTCAGAATTAGCAAATATTAAAGGTAAAAAAGCCGTAATTGTAACGGGAGGAAGCTCTATGAGAAAAAGCGGAGCTCTTGATAAAGCAGTTGCTTACCTTACAGAAGCTGGAATCGAAACTAAAATTTTCGAGGGTGTAGAGGAAGATCCATCATCAGCAACATGTCTGAAAGGAGCTGAAATGATGAAAACATTTGAGCCTGATTGGATTATTGGATTAGGAGGTTGTTCTGCTATTGATGCAGCCAAAATTATGTGGGTATTTTATGAGTATCCTGATGCTGATTTTGATGCAATGATTAAACCTTTCACGGTTCCGGTTTTAAGAAATAAGGCGAAGTTTATCGCTATTCCTTCTACAAGCGGAACAGGAACTGAAACAACGGGTCTTGCAGTGATTACAGACAGAGAAAAAGGGGTAAAATATCCTATTGTTTCTTATGAATTAACACCGGATATTGCCATTGTAGATGGAGAGATCTGTGCTTCAATGCCTGCACATGTGACATCAAATACAGGTCTAGATGCATTAACACACTGTGTGGAAGCTTTCGTTTCTAATATTGATAATAATATTGCAGATGCTCTTTCTAAAGGTGGTCTTGAGATTGTTTTCAATAACTTAAAAGAAGCAGTAGAAAACCCAAACAATATTACAGCACGTCAGAATATGCACGATGCTTCTTTTATGGCAGGATTAGCATTCAATAATGCATGGTTGGGAATTGTTCACTCATTATCTCACCAGGTTGGAGCATTGTATGGGATTCCTCACGGAGCTTCCAATGCCATTTTCCTTCCGAATGTTATCCGTTACAATGTACAGGCTACAGAACGTTACCCTGATTTAGCAAGAGTAATTGGCAAAGAAACAGCTGAAGAACTTGCTCAGGCAATTGAGAAGTTACGTTCTGAGGTTAATAATCAATCAGCAATCAAAGAATTTGGAATTTCAAGAGAGGATTGGGATAAAAACATTGATTATATTACTGCCAATGCACTGGCAGATCCTTGTACCGGTTTCAATCCGAGAGTTCCTTCTTTAGATGAATTAAAGGCTATTTATAATGCTTGTTATGAAGGTCTTGTTTATAGTGAGGAATTGGTTTTAGGATAATATTTAAATTTTAGCACCAAAAAAGCAGGAGCCCAAAATGGTTCCTGCTTTTGCTATTCAACTAAAAAGGCATTCAAGATTATACTTTTTCACATTCTATAATACTGCTAAGTTCTGTTCCTATCTGAATGATACGGGTAAATGTGAAGTCTGAATTTTAAATTCAGTTAACGTTCTTTCCTTTCTGGTTAAGCAATCCATCATCACAATATCCAAAAGTTTTGCCCCTTTCGGCATTGCATATTTTTAAAATATAAATACATTCCTCATCAATCCAATCAACAAATAACCAACACAAAATAAATTATTCATAAAAAGTTTAATCTATTCTACTTTCTATGTAAAAAACGCTTAGCTCCTCAATACTATCCATTTACAAACGGATAATTCTGTATCTTTGTTCTAACTTGGATAAAGCCTATGCATTTTGCATACAATCAATTATAAAAAGTAAAGAAGACAAGTACATGAAGAAGACAATAAAAAGAACGTTCAGAGTTTCAAAATATGTAATCTATAAGGAAACTCTGGTTGATTACAAAGAGCATTTTTGGTCATTTCTGGGTGCTTTTTTCGGAATTGGATTGATTGCATTTATCCAATCCCACTCTTTAGCACAGACTGAAAATATTTTTCTGATCGGTTCTTTTGGAGCCTCAAGTGTTCTTATTTATGGAGCAATTCAGAGTCCTTTGGCCCAACCGAGAAATCTGGTTGGTGGACACGTTCTTTCAGCATTGGTGGGAGTTACAGTTTATCAGATCGTTCCGGACATCATATGGCTTTCTGCACCTTTGGCCGTAGCTTTTTCTATTGTATTGATGCAGTATACAAAAACCTTACATCCTCCAGGTGGAGCCACAGCATTGATAGCAGTGAGCTCTACGGGAAAAATTCCGGAATTAGGATACTGGTACGTCATCTCTCCTGTTCTTTCAGGGTGTATTATTCTTCTGCTTGTGGCTTTACTTTTTAATAATATAACATCCAACAGAAGTTACCCTACTCATAGCAGGTTTATAAGGTTATTGAGAAAAAAACATGCACATGCACACAAAGTGAAAAAATAAAAATTATGAATTGTCTGGAATGTGGTGAAAAAATAATCGGAAGGTCTGATAAAAAATTCTGCAACGATGCCTGCCGAAATGCCTACAATAATAAGCAGAATAAGGATTCTACTAACTTGATGCGAAATGTGAACAACAAGCTTCGCAAAAACTATCGCATTCTGAAAGAAATAAATACCGATGGTAAAACAAAGGTTGCAAAATCTAGGCTAGATGGCTTAGGTTTTGATTCTGACTATTTCACCAACCTGAAAGTCTATAAAAATGGATCAGAATATAGATTTATCTACGATTATGGCTACAAAATTCTAGAGGATGACTTTGTTCTGATTGTAAAAAGCCAAGTCTAAATTATCTACACCTCTCTTAAATATAGTATTATGAAAGAAATTGTCTTGATTACAGGAGCCAGCGGTATGATTGCAAAAGAACTGGTTAAAAAGATAGGTAATGAATATGATATACGATTGCTTACCCGAAAAAAAATGCAGAGTAATGAGTATGAATGGGACTTAAAAAAGGGAACCATTGACGAATCAGCACTGGAAAATGTTTCTCATATCATTCACTTGGCAGGTGCCAATATCTCGGAAAAACGCTGGACAGCCGAAAGGAAAAAGGAATTGATATCCAGCAGAATTGATTCGGCGGGATTGCTTTTGAATACCTTAAAGAAAAAAAATAGACGACTTAAGTCTTTTATTTCAGCTTCAGGCATTAACTATTATGGCACAGAAACTACAGAAAAGATTTATACAGAAAATGATCCTGCAGGCAATGATTTTCTAAGTGAGGTGGTTGTTCTTTGGGAAAAAGCCGCAGATCAATTTAAAGAGCAGAATATCGCTGAAAGGGTTGTCAAAGTACGTACAGCTGTTGTACTTTCTGAAAAAGATGGGGCCTTAAAGAAAATGATTCCACCTATCAAGTCTTATATTGGATCACCTCTAGGCAGCGGAAAGCAATATATGCCATGGATTCATGTTGAGGATATTTGTTCTATCTATGAATTTGCTTTAAAAAATCATGCTGTAAAGGGTGCTTATAATGCAGTTTCATCACAACACACTACCAATAAAGATTTAACTGAAAAAATCGCTGGGATACTGGGCAAACCTCTATGGATGCCTAATGTTCCCGGGTTTATTTTAAAACTAATGTTCGGAGAACTGGCAATGGCTATACTGGAGGGTTCAAGGGCTTCTTCACAGAAAATTCAGGAGGCAGGGTTTCAATTTCAGTTTTCAGATTTGAAAGAAGCACTTGATAATTTATTAAATCATGAAAAATAATTTGGTATTATGAAAAGACAACACATATTTATGCTTTTCCTACTGTTTTCCATCTCCGTTGTTGGACAAAAAAACGAGGCTCTGAATACAAAGGAAAAAGCGCTTACCGAACAATTCAAAAATGGATACAAAAAGAAAAATTATAAAAAATTTTCAGGTAAAATAACCGTACAAGATAATCTGGTCATGTTTGATGATAAAATTATTAATTACGATAAAAATGATAAGGAAACAAAAATACTGCTACAGGAAGGCATTATCTATCCACAGCTTTTAACAGATTATCTGATAGAAAAATTCCTTACAGAAACTACCGACAAGATGCAGAGGAAATTTTACAAACTTCAGAAAGATCCCCACGCTTCTTTTGATATGTCCAATATGAAAATAATTGACACCCATCATCTGAGTTTTCTCAGTTCAAATCCCGAAGTAAAGGTATTTAATATCACTTCTAAAGACGGAAGATCACCAGGAACATCCAATTATCTTATTGAACTTACCAATAAAAATGCAACAGCTGCAACTTCTATGGAAGACTTCATTAAAAATTCTAAGCTTACGTTTATCCTGAAGAATAATTAATCTTTCAAATTCTAAAAGTTATCATCAATAAATACCAAAATTTAAAAATTGCTCCAAACAATTGAAATATATTATGGAAAAAACTATTATACAGAACAGCAGAATAAAAATCTTAAAAACAGAAATTCTATCAGATAACTGGTACACTTTAAATAAAGTGACCTATGCTGTTTTAAAAAATGACGGAACAACAGAAACCCAAAGTAGAGAAGCTTATGACCGTGGAAACGGAGCGGTTATTCTTCTTTACAATAAAGTTTCCAATACCGTCATCCTGACCAGACAGTTCAGGTTACCTACTTATATCAATGGAAATCCTACAGGAATGCTTATTGAAGCCTGTGCAGGACTTTTAGACAATGATAATCCTGAAGACTGTATTAAACGGGAAACAGAAGAAGAAACAGGCTATAAGATTTCAAAAGTGGAAAAAGTATTTGAAGCCTATATGTCCCCTGGTTCTGTAACGGAAATTCTTCACTTCTTTATTGCTGAATATTCAAATGAAATGAAAATTACAGAGGGAGGTGGACTGGAAGAAGAAGGCGAAAACATTGAAGTATTGGAAATCTCTTTTAATCAAGCACTTTCTATGATCGATAAAGGGGAGATCATGGATGCCAAGACGATTATGCTGCTGCAATATCTGAGGCTTAAAAATATTATATAATTTAATAACCTCTACATTAAAGCAATTCATGTATGAAGAAAAACCAAGTCTTCATTACAGCTTTTATTCTATCTTTAACAAGTTGCAATCAGGTTAATAAAGACCAAAAAAGTAACAAATTCAAATATCAGAATAATGGATAGCTCAGAAATTATTAAACATGTAAAGCTCACAATAAAAGCCTAAATTCCAAGACACGGCTACGGAATATATACCTACGTAAACCCATCAGAGATTGAAAATAAAATACCCAATGATATCGAAATTAGATTATTTGGCAGAACAAAAAGAAATCTTGACGGAAAAAAACCTGAAATAATATATACAAAGAGTCGTAAAAAATAGCTTATTATAATTACTTTTAAAATGATACAGGATCATATTACCGTTCAAAACCGTTATAAAGATTTCATAAAAAAAATCAATGAGACCGAAACCGTGTACACCTTAAAGGATGAAAAAGGATATGCAACCTCCTATTCTAACGAAATAGAAGACGAAGATGGTGAACCAGTGCAGATCGTTTGTTTCTGGTCAGATGCTGCGAGGGCAAAATCCTGTGTAGATCAGGAATGGAGTCATTATGAGATCTCTCCTATTCCTCTCAGAGAATTTTTAGAAAACTGGTGCTTAGGGATGAACAATGACGGTCTTATCGTAGGAACTAATTTTGACAGCCATCTTTTCGGCTATGAAGCTGAGCCTCTAGAGGTTATTATGGATAGTATTGAAGAGCTTAGAGCTACTGGAAAATCTCTGGAACTGAGAAAATTCAAAAATATGGAGGACCTGGAAAGTCAGATCAGGGAAATTTTGAAAGATTAGTGTACATATTCTTATATCAGCCAACAAATGCTAAAGACCTTGGGGATAAAAATCTTTAAAATAACAGCTTTATGCTTAGTTTTTATTTTCAGTATTCTGATGCTGAAAACGATTTCCCAGTATACTTCTTTTGATAAAAATGTAGGCTTTCTCGCATTTAAACAAAATGTGATTGATAATCCTTACTGGATGACTTTTTTTTATATCCATATTTTTTCGATAACACTTTGCCTTTTGGCTGGTTTGACCCAATTTTCCAATCTGTTTTTAGAGGAGAATAAAAAGCTGCATAGAATCATCGGAAAGGTCTATGTTTATAATATTCTTGTCATCAACGTTCCTGCCTGCTTTGTATTGGGACTATTTTCAAATGGTGGATTAATCGGGATCACAGGATTTTTAATTCAGGATATTCTTTGGGCTTATTTTACCATTAGGGCAGTGCTTTTCATCAAAAAAGGAAATGTAACTGACCATAAAAGTTATATGATTCTAAGCTATGCCATTACCACGACTGCCATTACATTCAGAATCGTTAAAAATTTATTCTATAATGAAAAGTATCATTATGAGCTTTTCTATGGTCTTAATGTTTGGCTGGCCCTTGTTATAAACCTGTTGATTGCTTATTTAATTCTTAGAAGAAATCGTCCTTTATTACCGCTCAAAAGAGACATTCGCCAGGAAAATAACGACGGCAGTAAACAGTATTAATAAAAATGAAACAAGGAAAACCAGTAAGTTTAAAAATATGGCATAATTACTCTTCATTGTCCATCTTTTACAGAAACGCATCATGAGATAAGCCATTACCGTAAAAATTGCCAAAATAATTACCAGATAAAGAAAATCCCAGTTTATATCAGTAAGCTCCCAGCCCATAAAGTTATTTTAATCCAATATAATATTTTTTTTTGAAAGACACCAAAATAGCTCTAAATATCACTGATTTCAGGTATTTTTATGAAACATTTATAATAAACAGAAAAAAATGATAATAAAAAATATAGACCACATTGTATTCACGGTTGCCAGCATAGAAAAGACGATTGAATTTTATACTCAGATTATGGGATTTGAAGTAGTAACATTCGGAGATAACCGAAAGGCACACATCTTTGGAAATCAAAAGATCAACCTGCATCAAAAAGGCCATGAGTTTGAACCTAAGGCTGACAGCCCAACCTGTGGTTCTGCAGATCTTTGTTTCATTTCAGAAACGGATATTCAGGAGGTAGTGGAAGAACTGAAACAGAAAAAGATTAAAATTATTGAGGGAATTGTAGATAGAACCGGCGCTGTGGGGAAGATAAAATCAGTTTATTTCCGTGATCCGGACGAGAATCTCATTGAAGTAAGCAATTATTATTAAATGATCAATTTAAACCATTAAGATGATCACATTATTAAATCTTAATGGTTTAAAAATTTCATATTATACATCCATATCATTCTCTTCTCCAAATGCCTTCCAATAGTTATATTTATCCGGGTTGGCAAAAGCTGGATCTTCCTTATAAAAATATAGAAGTCTATTCAAAGCATGGGTATAAGTGGAATATCCCAACGCTTTTTCATAGTGAGTAATTGCTTTTTTCGTGTTCTGCTTTACGCCTAACCCATCATCATATAGAATTCCGTAATAGATATTGGAATAGGTATTTTCACTGTCTTTTCTTAAATAGCGTTGAAGATTGGCATAATCTCTTTTTTGATAATAGATCTCAGATATCTTATCCTCATTGAACTGGAACTTCTTTTCTGCCTGCTTATAATAATCCAACGCAATATCATAGTCCTGCAATACATAATCACCATAGAAGTATAAAAGTCCCAGGTTTTGCATTGCCAATCCATTGCCAAGCTCAGCAGACCTACGGAAATATTTTAAAGCTTTTTTAATGTTTTGCGGGTATCCTATACCATTTTGATAATGATAGCCAAGATTATTCAATGCGTAGGTTTGGTCCTGTAATGCTGCTTTTTCGTACAGAGCAAGCCCTTTCTGAAGATCATAGAACTTAGGAGGCGTACTGTCATCCGTATAAATATAGCCTAGTTCTACCATCATATTGGCATCACCTCTATCTACTCCTATTTTATAAAGCCTGATGGCGTCTTTAATGTTTCCTTCTTGAGCATATTCTTCGGCACGGGATGCCAAGGTTTCATTATCAAAATAGGCTTCATATCCGGAACCTGTCTTTTCTTTCCATGTATTATAGAAATTAAGAAAATACTGCTGATCTTTTCCACGAAGATTATATCTTTTGTCATAAAAAGCTCCCATTTGAGAGTTGGAAACCTTGTATAATTCTCTTTCGGAATTTAATATAAACATTTCACTCCCCTTAAAAAGGCAAAGCAGCTGTTCATCATATTCTATTCCTTCACAGATATAATCGTAAATATCACTTTTCACATCTGTCTTTTGATCATAATAAAACATTCCCCCGGAAACAGTGATACGAAAGACCTCCTGTTTACAGGCTTCAATTTTTTTATACTCTTTGGATGACGGAATCATCCAACGGTCTTCTGATGCATCATACAATCCTATCCCATTTTGGTCAGAAAGCAGAAATACATTTTCCATAAACTGGGAGTACCAGTCTCTATGAATATTTTCAATGGTATTACCTGCCAGCCTAAACTGTTCATGGCTTGTGTCGTAAATATACCATACCTTCTCTTTTTTGTAAGCAAAAGCTGTATAGCTGTAGTCTCCCAAAACCATCATTACATCTATTTCTGAATCCAAAAGGCTTCCATCCGGCTTTATAATGCTGGTCTTTTTCTGAAACTTATTAGGATTGACTCTGTAATATCCATTTGAGATATGAACCAGTGAATCTTCAGGATGTTCTCCGAAGTAAACTCCATTCATTGTATAATAAGATCTCTTGGAAGTTCCTGTCTTTTTACTATAGATCAGATCATTATAATCATACTCAAAAGGGGTTTCCGAAAGGTCTGCAATCATCTGTTTGTTGAATAGATTGATCACACGGTAGTTTCCATCTTTTTTTGCATTAAAAAGCCCATTGTACCAAAGAATATCCAGTTCTTCGTATTCACAAGGAATGGTAAGTTCTCTGGAATCAATGTCAATCATTCCCCATTTACCATCAACTTCTACATTTCCGTAATTTTTTTCTTCGATAGGAAAAGTATCAATAGCATCATCATAAATACATTCAATGAGAACTTTTCCGTCATTTCTCAGATATCCAAACTTGCCATTTTTTTGTGCTACGGCAATACCTTCAGTATTAAATGCAAAGATTTCATTATAAACTGGAGGTACTACTATATTCCCTTTAATATCCTTCAGTCCCCAAAGTGCATTTTCTTCAAAAGGTTCTGATGGATTTTTATACAGTTCATCATTCCAGTATCCCAGTCCATATTCTATCCAGTCTGTTTCCAGCAATTCTAAAAAGGTATCATAACCATGTCTTGCAAAAATTTCCTTTTCCAGCCCGGTAAGGTTCTGATTTCGCATTGCTTTCTCATAGAGTTTATTCTTTTCCGTGATTTCCAATACCCAGTCTTTGGCCTGATCTTTATGGCTTTCTTCATTCATGTTGAATACATCCGTTGCATTCATTGAAAAGGTGTCATAAGGAAGTGCGTCCAGAAATTCAAACATTTTGTTTACCGGCTCGTAATATGCTTTCTTATAATGGAGCTGATAATGGTCTGCCAACAGCTGATAGAAGCGTTTTAATCTTGAAACACCCTCTATTTTATCAAAAAAAAGTCCTTTCCCTTTCGATCTGGGGTTTCCGCCAAATAAAGGCATAAACAGCTCAGGAATTTCATAGTTCCATTCTCCCAGATAATATGGATATACTTCTTCGGTATTTGAATCAATATTATATATATAAATACGATGTGCCATATATTTTATATTTCAAATAGTTAAAATCCAAACTTAGAAAACAGTCCCGGTTTTTTCCATGCAGCCTTATATTCATCTGCAACAGAATCATACTCTGAAAATGATCGTACATGGTCCAATAGAGTGTGAGCATCCTTAAGATTTCCTGCTTGGTACAGTATAAGAGCTTTTGCCAATTCTACGCTTTCCATAAGATCATCATATCCCCATTCTTCATCATTATAGATTTTAGTAAATCTTTCTGCAAGCATTAAAGTCTGGTCTTTATTATTCAGTTTTTCATAGATTCGGATTCCGTAGCTTAGCCAAAGCACATAGTCCTCTGAATCCATGGCATCATCATTTTCAGAATCGTATTGACTGAATATTGAGGCTGCTTCTGTATAATTGCCCTGAAGAAAATTACTTTTAGTAATCATATAAATTGTTTTGGCCTTATCAAAATCGTCTAAAAGGAAGTCTTTTTTATTCTCCAGATATTTTTGGGCTGCTTTTGCTGTCTCTTTGTAGTTTTCTTCTTCATTATAGATCTGCATCAATGCATACCGTGGATTGGGTTCCTGAGGAAAACGTTCCGCCAGATCATTATAATAAGTTAATCTGGTATCATGATCTTCACTTTCCAGGCGTTGATAAAGGATTCCTTCCAAAACATTTTTGCCTGCTTCCAAATCTCTGTAGTCATAATCACTAATCTCAGGATTATCCATTGTGTACTGGTAAAAATAATTAAGGGCTTCTTCGGCATCAGAATACACTTCAGGAGATCCCTGCAACCCTAGTACTTCTATCTGGCGTGCTCTGTAGTACAGATTTTTATAGAGATAATCTTCATCCTCATCATCATACAACCCGAAGTAATTATTCAGTGCTTCTTCTGCTTTCTCATGATTTTCTTCAAATAGCAATGCATCAATCAACACAAGATGAAGCTCCCTGAATTCTGAATATTTCAACCCTTCAGAAGCTACTTGTATTGCAGAAAGATGATCACCCAGTAAAGAATGCTTAATGGCCAGATTATTACAACACATCGCTCTGGTGTACATATCGTTGTAATAATTGCTTTCAAACTGTTCTGCCTCGTAATACCTTTGAAATGCTTCATAAGCCTGTTGATAAACCAAAGTATGCACTTCAATCCATTTGATCTGGTCTTCCTCACTCTCTATTTCCTCTATAAATTCATTGAGATAAACTCCTTCGTTATAAATATCAGTAGGTAAATCTGTGAAAGCCGGAATTTCAGAGGGGATAGTTCTATGTAAATGATATTCTGATTCTACCTTACGTCTCCATGCTGCTGCATTGGAAGTTCGTTCCAAAGCTTTTTCCAGTAAAGGAATTGCTTCAGAATATTGTTCTGCATCATAGAAATAAGTTCCTGCAAAATGATAGCCGGAGAAAATCTGCGGATAGCTATTGATAACCTCAAGGGCGTGTTGTTTGTAAAAATCATCTGCAATTTTCAGCATATCAGCGTAATTCCGTTCAATGATCAGCTGGTAATAGAAAACATCAGGATTATTGAATCCGTTTTGAATCAATTCTGCAAAATGCTGATGCCATTCTACCAGCTTTTCCTGTATAAACATGGCACTGTTACTCCCCTGAATAGCCTTTAGCATCATCTTCAATGAAAGATCCGGTGCATTATTTTCATAGGCAATATCTGCAAGGTTTATAAAGTCAGAATCCTCTCTGCTTACAAATGTGGAATGTTCCCGATCAATAAGAGCGGTAAGTTCTTCCCCTGAGATCATCTTTTCACGGTCTAGCAGATAGATCTTTTTGATCCAAAACAGTGACCTGTTCTTATCTCTAAGCTCACGATTGTCCGCAAATTCTCTCTGGAAATAGTACATCCCTGCTTCAAGACTGTTTAAAAGAGGTTTATTCTCACCTAGAGATTCATATATTTTGACTAAAAAATCGTAGCCATACACTTCATTTTCAGAATCGTCCAGTAAACGCTCTGCATAGGCTATAAATTCTGCTTTATTTTCCTCTGTAATATGTTTTTTCACTCTGCCTATCTGCATGAGTGTATATTCGTTGCTTAAAGGATAATTCAGGATATTATAAAGTGCTCTTATGTTGTTGGGATTCACATTTAGGATCCTGCGTAGATAAGGAATTACCTTGTCATGAATAGCATTGTAGGCTTCTTCATGCCCCTCATAGTAAACCCTGTCATGATAGGCTACTGCCATTAAGAATAATACTTCTTCATCCTCAGGATTAGACAATAAATATTGTTCTCCCTCTGCAATACACTGTTCCAGGTCTCCCTGATAAAACAGTTGCTCTAATTTATTATACATTATTAATATTTTGTTCTAATAATTTTATCATTTCATTTGCTGCACGCCCAGATAAATTCTGCACGTTCTTTATATTCTATGCAAAATATAAAAAACAAAGTGAAAAACAAATGCCAAAGCTTATAAAATAAGGAAAGGCATTCAATAAAAACAGGTTTAATTCTTTAGATTTTGGGTTTAAATGAGTATTTTTAAACCCAAAATTCAGAAAACTCGGGCACTATGCATATGAAAAAAATGATGATAGGTTTTTTACTGGTTCTATCTGTTGCTGCTTGGGGACAAAAAAAGCCTGCTCAGAGTAATAAACTGGTACTTTACAGTTATCAAACTTTTGGTTGTGACAACAAGGGATATTTTGATCCTTCAAAATATAAAAAGGAGGAAATAGATGGTACTTACAAACTTTTATATCCTTTAGACTGGTCTCCGTTTTCTTCTCTTATTGTTTTTAGCACTTCAAAATTTGATGATATTCGCAATAACAGCAACCACCTTTTACAACAAGCTGAAAAAGACTATCTGAAGAGAAAAAAAGAGCTTTTGGACCTTAAAACAATGGATCTTCCTATTTGGAAAAAACAGCAAGAAGAGGCTATGAAGCTTTTGGAAAACGAATATCAACTCAGAAAAGAGCTTCTTATGGCCTATTCTGATCCTCAGTCTCTTAAAAACAGTAAATTTTATAATACCTGTAAAAAATATATTGATGCCATCACCACCAATGATAAGCAAAAAATGTATTCGGTATGGAAAAGTTTGTTTGAGCAAAAAAATAATGAAGAAACTTATTCCGGTACAAAGGACGCCTTTAATGTTAAATGGAACGATCAACGAAAAGATGATTTTGCAGTCATAGACCTCATTAATGCTTTCAGTAATTGTGCTAATCACAGTTTCAGAACTAAGGTAGATGAGGAGGGTACTTTATTTAAGGCTTTTGAAAAGGTTTTTGTACAACTGAAAAGGGATTGCGACGAGCCATAAACCCGCTTGTTTAAAGCAAAAAATTAAAATTCACATTAAATTACAAAAATCGATAGATAAAATTGATCTAATTCTTTAATTTTCAAATTTAAAGCCTTAATTTTGCACTGAAATTTTAGAAAATTCGGATTCTTTCTACAACTATGCGCATGAAAAATATGATGATTGGGCTTTCCATAGCCTTATCTGCTCCTATTTGGGGACAAAAAGGCCCCACAAAAACAAACAATCTGACACTATACAGCTATCAGACATTCAATTGTGATAACAAGGGATATTTTGATGCCACCAAATATGAAAAGGAAGAAATAGACGGGGTTAACAAACTTCTATATAAATTTAACGGGGTTCATTTTGATACCAATCCTATCTTTAAGCTTTCGAGCCTTGAAGATGTTCGTAAAAATAAAGATATTCATTTAGAAAATCTGGAAAAACAATATCAGGAAAAGAAAAAGGAGCTTTACAACCTTAAGGTAATCAATCTGCCTGTATGGCAAAATTTGTATGAAGAGGCAATAAAAACCTTTGAAAACGAATATGAACTGAACAAGGAAGAAATTCTGGCTTTTTCTGATCCTACCACTCTTAAGGACAGCAAGTTCTACGCCACCTGCAAGGAACCTATTGATGCTATATCTTCTCCTGACAGAGAGAAAATGTTTGCCTCATGGAAGATGTATACTGAGCTTAAAAGTAAAAATAATGCTGATCCGCAAGGGGTAATGAAGAGGTTCAATGCTAAAATGGAAGATCCTCAAAAGGAAGATTATGCTCTTATAGATCTGATTGGCCTTAGTTTTCATAACTGTGCCAACAGCAGCTTCAGGCAGAAACGTGATGATGAGGGAACGGTTTATAAAAGCTTTGACAAAATCTTTACAAAGCTGAAAAGGAATTGTGATGAGCCGTAAAGAAAATTAAAAATTTAAATTTTATAATGGCAGTACTCATTTTGGGTACTGCTTTTTTTATTTAATAGCAGCTAGGTTAAGGGAAGGTTAATAACATTCTATTTCTTTGCCTCAATTATAATTAGGCCTATTTTCGCTTAAAAACAATACTCACATGGATTTTATTTACCTTTTTTTAACGGCGTTTATCAGTCTGACCGTTTCGGCACAAAAGGGACCCGTCATCATTCCTTTTTCTCTGGAGAACAATTCTGTTTATCTACAATGTAAAGTAAACAAAACGGACAGTATTAAATTCTTATTTGACACGGGAGCAGATGGTTCTGTCATCAATATCAATTCAAAGAAAAAAGTAGCTTTGAAAATTGATGGCAAGTCTGAAAACAGAGGTTCCAATGGGGTAAATACAGTTAGTTATAGCAGCCACAATATGGTACAGTTCGGAGGTATACGGAAAGACAATATTACTTTTACCCTAATTCCTTATGGTACAGTGAATTTTGATGGTGTTTTCGGTACAGATATGATGAAAGGGAATGTCATAGAGATTGATTATCACAAAAATGTAATCCGCTTTTATGATGAAAATGACACCTCCATTGATTATTCAGGATATGAAAAAATGAAGCTTCATATGATTGACAACTACCCTGCCGTAGAGAGTATTATCACGGTAAACGATAAGCAATACTCGGGATTTTTTGGTCTTGATTCGGGAGCAGATGATGCTTTAACTATAGCCTCTCCCTATGCTAAAAAAAATGCCTTTAGTAGTACTATGAGAACTATGGGAAAGGCTACAGCACAGGGTTCTGATGGTTCTGTTTATGAAATGCCTGTTGTACTTTGTCCATCCATTCAATTTGCACAGAAGCATCTTTATAATGTCCCTATCACGCTTTCCAGCTCTACGGAAGGAATTGATGCCTCAGAAAAAATGGCTGGATTTTTTGGAAATGGATTTTTAAAAAGATTCAATACCATTATTGATTTTAAGAACCAGTATATTTATTTTAAGCTGAATCAAAATCTGTATTCGGAGTTTAACTAATTATTTTAAGTTATTATTGATCATAAAAAACACGGAGTTGGTTTTGAATTTGATAGTAATATAAAAAGCTCGGATATTCCTCATTCTTCAGAAATATTATGAGGAGTTTGCTGCTGCTAGATCTGTAAATGAACAAGAATGAAAAAACAGGATAAAAATATTTCTTTCAGACAGGTAGAAATAGTAAACCAATTTCTGGCTGAATTAGACCAACACTTGGCTGATCTTCAGTCAGGGCAAGTTGAAACAGCGTATGAAGTTAATCAATTTGCAGAGCTTTTATTTATCAATCCGAATCACTTAAGTGATACTGTCAAAGAAGTTATAGGAAAATCACCATGTGCCGTGTATGAAGAGAAACTGATTGTTATTTCTAAAGATATGATCATTAATACCAACAAGCCTATTAATGAGATCGCAAGAATATTAGACTACGATCCTTCTAATTTTACGAAGTTCTTCAAACGATTTACTGGCAAAACACCAAAAAAATACAGAAATGACAACCGTCCTGATCTAAAAACAGAAAAGGTTACCATTTAAACAGAAAAGGTTACTATTTTGTCTGTCATACGCTTTTTAATTTTACACTATTATTTAATGGTAAAATTATGACAAGCAAAAAGACAGCTCTGATTACAGGAGCAAATAAAGGAATCGGTTTTGAAACAGCAAAACAACTTTTACAACTTGGGTATTTCGTCTTCATTGGAAGCAGAGATCTTAACAGGGGTTTAAAAGCTCTTGAAACCTTAAAGGATTTGGGTTATACGGATGTTGATATTTTACAAATTGATGTCACCAATCTACTCTCTGTGCAAAAAGCCAAAACTGAACTGGAATCTAAAATTTCCAAACTGGATGTTCTGATCAACAATGCAGGAATAATAGGAGAAATGCCTCAAAATGCATCTTAAATTTCTTTAGATAATATCAGAACCGTTTACGAGACCAATTTTTTTGGAGTAATCCAGGTAACCCAACACTTTTTGGATGTAATGAAAAAATCCGAACATCCTAGAATAGTAAATGTTTCCAGTGATCTTGGTTCCTTAACTAATCATAGCGATCCCAATTATGAATTTTATGAGGTTAAACCTATCGCCTACTCCAGCTCAAAAACAGCAGTCAACACTTTTACAGTAATGCTTGCTTATGAGCTTAAAGACACAAATTTTAAAATCAATAGTGTCAACCCCGGATTCACCGCTACTGATCTTAATGGATTTACCGGATATCAAACTCCTGAGCAAGGAACTAAAGCTATCATACAATTTGCTACAATTGATGAAAATGGACCTTCTGGAAAATTTTTCAGTGATGGATTTGAAGTAGCCTGGTAACCCTCTCAAAAAAATTATAAAGTAGAATGCTTTCATTATAATAAAAAAGAGTGATGATGTTGAAACAAAAAAGCGCCTCAGAAATTCTGAGGCGCTTTCGGTTAATTAAAGGTTTAATTTATTTATCTAAATGCTTAGGAGTAAATCCGTCTTCATTTAGTTCTCTGTGTACGTATTCTGCTTTCATTTCCGCTTCGTAGTCTACTTTAGTATCCTTACCCATTCGTCTTAGAACGGAGTCAAATAGGGAGTATACTACCGGTACAATGATCAAGGTAAGGAATAGAGATGATGTTAAACCACCAATAACTACCCATGCAAGACCTTTGTTCATTTCTGCTCCTGCTCCACTTGCCAATGCAATCGGTAACATCCCGAAGATCATCGCAATGGTTGTCATCAGGATCGGACGAAGACGTGCATGGTTGGCTTGTACCAAAGCATCATGTGTACTGGCACCGGCTGCTTTTCTAGCATTTGTAAAGTCAACGATTAGAATTGCGTTCTTCGCTACAAGACCAATCAACATGATCATACCCAACATGGTGAAAATATTCAATGAATTGGCTGTCAAGGCTAGGATAACCATTACCCCGATCATCGCCAATGGAATAGAGAACAATACCACGAAAGGATATACAAAACTATCATATAGTGAAACCATTACCAGGTATACCAATACGATAGCCGCTAATAGCGCAATCCCTAAAGTACCGAAACCTTCCTGCTGGTTCTCCATATCACCACTCCAGATGTAATCTACACCAATAGGTTTTTTCTTGCTATCCATGAACTGATTTGCCCATTCATTGGCAACGTCACCCACTGGTCTACCTACTGCTTTTGCTCTTACTTTTACTGATGGAGATTTATCTCTACGCTCAAGCAAACTTGGTCCTGAACCCATCTTTACATCTGCAAACTGGCTCAAACGAATTTGTTGTCCCTGAGGGTTTGTAAACATTAGGTTTTTAACATCATCAATGGATTGTCTGTTCACATCTCCAAAACGGATATTAATATCGTATTCATATTCTCCGGCTCTGAATTTTCCGTCTGTATTTCCGTTGAATGCAGTCTGCATCGTCTGTCCTACACTTGAAAGGTTCAGGCCTAAAGAAGCCATTTTATCTCTGTCAATAGATACCTGTACTTCAGGGTTACCTGAATCTGTAGATAATTCTGCATCTACTGCTCCAGGAACTTTTTTCAATAATTCTAAGATTCTTGTTGCTTCTTTTACAGCTATTGCATTATCCGGAGCTGTTACTACCATTTCGATTGGAGCATTTTCAGCCCCCATAATCCCGATTGGAGCAGTTTTGAACTCAACTCCTGTAAACTTCTCCTCTAGCTCTCTTTTTATTTTTGCGGCTTTGATATTGGTGCTTTCAGAACGTTCAGATTTATCTGTTAAGTTTACCTGAACCTCAGACTGATACGTTGTTGCCTGAGCACCCCCAAAACCTGTAGACTGCTGCCCTACTGTTGTAATAAGGTCTACAACATCTTTATCGTTTCTTAAAAACTTCTCAACATCTAATGTTAATTGGTTTGTTTTCTCAACGGTTGCATCTTTTGAAAGCTCCATCTGTACCAAGAACTGACCACGGTCAATTGGTGGGAAGAATTCTCCTCCAATGAAACCAAATGCTACCAGCATGAATGAACTGATCAAGACAATAAATGTAATAATCACGGTAGAAATTCTTCTCAATGTTGTTTTCAGACACCATTCAAGAATTCCTGTGATCCAGTGCGTGAAGCTGTCAATTAATCCTTCAAACCAAAGAATGAATTTCTCGAACCAGTTTTTACCTGTTAAATGCTCTAGTTTACCAAATCTTGATGACAACCAAGGAATGATGGTAAATGAAGCCAACAATGATAATAAGGTCGCAATAACCACCGTGACGCAGAACTGAGCCAAAATGTTTGCCACAAGACCTGAACTCATTGCAATCGGTAAGAATACCACCACAATTACCAATGTAATGGCAGCAACGGTAAATCCGATTTCTGAAGCTCCGTCATAGGCTGCTCTGATCTTGCTTTTGCCCATCTCCATGTGACGGTAAATGTTCTCAAGTACAACAATTGCATCATCCACAAGGATACCTACCACAAGCGAAAGTCCTAGTAAACTCATCAAGTTCAAGGTATACCCCATTAGGTTCATCCCAATGAATGCTGCTACCAATGAAGCCGGGATAGAAACCATTACGATAAATGCATTTCTGATACTGTGAAGGAACAATAACATTACAATTGCCACAAGAATAATCGCTAAGAATAAGTCGAAAATAACGTGGTTTGCAGATTCTAGGGTAAATTCTGTTGTATCGTTTACAATTTTTACTTTTACTCCCTGAACTTTATACGCTTCTTCTACTGTTTTAATGGTTTTCTGAACACTTTCAGATACAGCCACCGCATTTGCGTCAGACTGTTTTTTCACCTGCATCAAAATTGTAGAAGACTGATTGAATCTCGCTACTTTTTCAGCATCTTTCTGAGAGTCAAAAACTGTTGCAATATCAGATAAACGAACCTGTGCACCATTTTTATTGGAAACAACAAGGTTGTTCATTTCCTCAATCGACTTATATTTCCCTGATAATCTAATCGTAGATTTTGAAGTTCTCGTTTTCAAACTACCTGTAGGGAAGTCAAGGTTTGAGGAAAGAATTGATTGTTGTACATCTGCTATAGAAAGTCCGTACCCCTGTAATTTTTTCTCATCAAGGTTCACCTGAATTTCTCTTTCCTGTCCACCTACAAGATCAACCTGAGCCACACCGTTTACACGAGAGAAAATAGGTTCTATCTTTTTATCTAATAAGTCATAAAGGTCCTTACTATTTAGTTTATCAGATGAAATACTCATGGTGATAATAGGTAGATCATCTAAGGAGAATTTATTCAGTGACGGTGCTTTTACATCATCCGGAAGGTCTGCCAAAATAGCATTTACCTTTCTCTGAGCATCATTCAAAGCATAGTCAACATCTGCTCCATCGTTCAGCTGAACCATGATAACGGATAAACTTTCGTATGAAGAAGATTCTACTTTTTTCACGTTTTCCAAAGAACCTACGGCATCCTCAATCTTTCGGGTGACGGAGGTCTCCACCTCGGCCGGTGAAGCTCCCGGATATACCGTGGAAATAGTTACCATGTTGGTTTCAAACTTCGGAATCAATTCGTATCCCATGAGCGTATAACTCAGGATACCTCCCAGCGTCAGAATTGTAAATAATACAATTACCAACGAGGGTCTTTTAATCGATATTTCTGCTAACTTCATATATCGTTTACTTTATAATGTTTACTTTAGATCCGTTGTCCAGGTTGATCTGTCCGCTGGTTACCACTTGCTCACCTCCGTTCAATCCGCTTAGCACCTGTACTTTATCTCCGTAAACTTTTCCAATGGTTACTTTAATTAATTTAGCAACACCATTCTGAACAACAAATAATTGTCCTGAACTTACTCCGTTTACAAACGCTTCAGCAGGAACTGTCAGCATATTCTGAGTTTCTGCACCGTTGTTTGTACTAAACTTAGCTGTTGCATACATCCCTGCTTTTAGGTTTCCTCTGTTCTGAACTTCAATTTCAACAGGGAAATTCAAAGAAGCATCACTTTTTGGAGCGATAAATGTAATTCTACCTACAAAAGAATCCTCAGGTAAAACGTTAACCTTGATTGGAACCTCCTGACCTAACTGAATTTTTCCGATCTGGCTTTCGTCTACCAATACAGAAAGCTTCAGGCTGTTGATATTAACGATTTCAAACATAGAAGTTCCTACAGAAACAACGGTACCCGGCTCAACCATTTTTTTATTGATTGTACCACTGATACCTGCACGAATACTGGTATCATTTACTCGTACTCCCTGTGCTTTCACAGCTGCCTGCATATTTTTCAGCTGTAACCTTGAGTTATCAAGCTGTTGTTTTGTAACTCCACCTGTCTTATATGCACTTTCGTAACGTTGGTTATCGATAATAGCATTCTGTAGATTGTTTTGAGCCTGTGTAACGTCAACTTCGATAGCATCTCTTTTTATTGTTGCTAAAACCTGGCCTGCCCCTACTCTTGATCCTTCTTTCACCAAAACGCTTACAATACGTCCTGAAATTTCAGAAGATTGATTCATCTCCTGCTTAGGAAGAAATGTTCCGTTTGCAGAATAGTCTGTATCTATATTTTCTCTTGCAACCGTTACAATGTTTACATTGATTTTATCTACCTGCTTGGCAACCTCCTTTACTTCCTGAGTCTGCTTTTCTTTGTTACCGGCAATCTTATATGCGGCCAACCCTACAAGTACAGCTGCTACGATGATATATATTAAAGTTTTTTTCATTTTAGTTTATTATAAGTTTTGTAGTGTGTTTAGTTCACCCTTAGCTTTTATTAGCTTGATCTCCGCTTGCTTGTAATCTAACAACGCATTAGAATAATTCTGTTTTGCCTGTGTTAAAGCATTTTCAGAATCCAGTACTTCTGTAAGTGTTGCTAAACCATACTGATAATTGGATTGGGTATTTTTCTGTACTCTTTCTGCAAGATCTACGTTATCTTTCATACTCTGGATATTGATGATTGCATTTTCCATATTGGTTATGGAATTTTTATAATCCAGATCCAAACTCAGCTGCGTTTTTTGGATATCCTGATCCAAATCCTGAAGATCAATTTCTGCCTGCTGAATTTTAGCTTTTGTAGCCCCACCTGTGAAAATAGGAATATTAACATTCAGACCGATTGCTGAATAATCACTCCAAAGCACTCCATTATTAAGACCATTGGTTAAAGGAAATTTCTTTCCCATTCCAGCCCAACCATAGTTTGCTGTAAGGTTAACAGTAGGGTAAAGATATGCTTCTGTAGCTTTTTTGTTAAACTGAAGAAGCTCTCTATTTTTATTTAAAACTCTGATTTCTGTACGATTATCAAGGTTAACGTTACTTGCTATCAATTCAGGTTTTGGCTCAATAGTTTTTTCTTCAAGCTCAATATCTGTACTGATAGGAACTCCCATATAAAATTTCAGAGCATTTTTTGAAAGCTCAACAGAGTTGATTAGCTGTTGTTTGTTTGAACCAATATTAGTAAGCTGTACATTGGTACGATCTAAGTCTATGCTTTTTGCAAGCCCATTATCTACCAAGCTTTTAATAACATTTCTTACTTTCTCAGTATTGGCATAACTAGCTTTTACCGTTTTAAGGTTTTCTTCCTGTACAAACACCTGATAATAAGCTGTTGCTACATTTTCAATGATCTGTTCATTGGTCAATTCAGCATTCAGTACGTAAAACTCTCTTGTAGATTTTGCTGCCTTAAGACCTGTGAAAACTCTCTGGTCAAACAACGCCTGCTGAAGCTGAACAACAGCACTGGAGCTCCAAGGCTGGCCCAACTGAGCTCTGATTCTCTCTCCCCCAAATTCAAGCAAAGATTCTTGAATAACTGGATTGTATGTAAGTCCGGCTGTTGCACTGATCTGCGGAAGAGCACCGGCTCTGGCCTCATCAATCTTATATTCGGCTTTCTTTATCTGTAAAGCAGCTTTCTTAGCCTCTGCTTTATTTTGAAGTGCCTGTTTGATTGCCTCCTGCAGAGAAACCTGCTGCTGAGCAGACACTGATGAAAAGCCGAAAATCATAAATGCTGCAGCTATCCCTATTTTTAGCTTTCTAGCAGTTATACGTTTTCTGTTCATAATTTTATACTTCGTTTATTTTTTTATACACTTGTTATTATTTTCTTTCTAAATGACGAATCATTTTTAGAAATACTTTATATTTTTTTAGTTTTTAAATAACATATTGATAATGATTTCTTTTCGTGCTGAAATAATCTTATCATAATCCTCATCACTAATCATTAGATTCTCCATAAAAAGAGGTCTAATTGCACTTGGAAAAACCAATAATGAAACCATATTCAGTATAAACTGCACCGGATCCATTGTTTCAATATTTCCCAATTCCATTTCTTTCTCGATATCGCTGTACATTTTTTGTAGGATATCTTCTTCTATTTCTCTTTGATGGCAGGTTCCCTTATTGATCTGGGAAACAATATAACTTTCCAGATAGGGGTACTGAAGACTGGTAGAAAGGCTACTCTCTATAAATTCACTGATCTTTTCCTTGAATGGAAGATCTGAGTTCTGGATAATCTTAGATTTTTCCTGTTCTACTTTTTGAGCTTCATCAAATATGATCTGAATCAGCTTGTCTCTTGATCTAAAATAATAGTTAATAAGGGTTCTGTTTACTCCCGCTTCATCAGCTATTTCCTGCGTAGTAGCATCAAATTTTCCTTTCACAAAGAATAAATTCTTCGCTGTCTCCTTGATCAATTCCTGTGTTTGGTCTTTTTTTGCTTGATTTGACATTTTTGTTAAACAAATTTGTGCAAATTTATATCAAAATTTATTTTTGACAAAATTGTTAAACAAAAAAATTAAACAAAATTGTCATGACATTCGTCAGGTTTCAAAAAAAAAAATAAAATTCAGTGATTTATTATTTAATACTTAACCAAAAGGGTATTTTCATATCTTTACTGTAAAAATTAATAACCGATGCCAAAAATTTTATTTCTCCTCTCATTTTTGAGTGGGATATTTATATTTTCTCAAAAAAAAATATCAGCAAATCATTCTTATTATTTTTATGAAAACAAGGGCCAGATCCTTGACCAGGATGGAAAAGAAAACAAGAATGTAAAATATCTATTTCATTCTAAGGGATTAAATGTACAATTACATACTAATGGGTTTTCTTATGATATTTATGAAACAAAAAAAACAGCAAATCCTAATTTTTCAAAAAAATCTGACAAACTTATTCCCAATCCCAGACATTATAATATTGATGAATTCATCTATGAAAAACTGATTCATAGAATTGATATTGAGTTTGTAAATTCTAATAGAAATCCAATTATTACTACAGAGGGAAAGTCTCCTGATTATGACAACTATTTCAATCTTCCTAATAACTCTAAAAGTGTAACAAATGTCCATCGTTTCCAAAAGATTCGATATAAGGATATCTATCCAAACATTGACCTTATATTCTTCAAGCCTAACGATACTATAAAACCAATTGAATACAATTTCATTATCAATCCAGGAGGAAAGGTCTCGGATATAAAAATGAAATTTAATGGAGCACCTACATCCATTAAAAATGACAAACTTACTATGAATGTTCGCTTTGGGGAAATTCATGAAAATATTCCTAATAGCTGGATCATCGCTGATAAAAAGGAAAATATAAACATTTCTTTTAATGATCTGGGAAACCAGACTTTTGGGTTCAACTCTCAGAATGACACTTATAAAAACACCCTTGTTATTGATCCTGTTCCTACAAGAGTTTGGGGAAGCTATGCCGGAGGGTATGGCGAAGAATACGGAAGAATAGAAACGGATAGTCAAAATAATGCTTATTTGTTTGGCTCTACCAATAGCACAACCAACTTGGCAACTTCTGGGACTTACCAACAAATTATAATAGGAACCTTTGATTCTTTTTTAACAAAAATAACCAAAGATGGACAAAAGCTATGGGGTACTTATTATGGAACACCGCTAAATGATTCGTTTGAGGATGTTGATTTTGATGGAAATTTCAATATTTATGCAGGAGGCAAAACGTATAGATTAGGAAGTAACACAGATGCTACATTAGTTAAGTTTAACAATAATGGAGGTTTAATCTACGAAAAAAATTTTATAGGCAACTCACCTGATGAACTATATACTGTCTCTTACAACAGTGGACAGGTATTTCTAGGCGGACAAACAATGAGTCCTAATTTCCCAGTTTTAAATGCATCGCAGCCAACAAAACTAAGTCCCAATGGTTATGCTGATGCTTATCTGACTGCACTAGATGCATTAACCGGCAATATGATATGGTCTTCATTTTTTGGAGCTTCAGATCACTCAACTGCTATTTTTAACATATTCTCTTCTTCAGGGGACTTAGAAATTATTGGAGCGACCCAATCACCATTAATCCCAATGGTTAATCCCTTTCAACCAACTTTTGGAGGGGTATCAGATGGATTATACTTAAAGTTCTCAAAAACAGGAACATTATTAAGATCTAGCTATTATGGATATTCTATTCAGGAATTTGTATGGGAGGCAAGAATCGTAAATAATATTTTAATACTTGCAGGTGAGTTTCCTAATCTAAATGGGCCAATCTATGGCCCAGCAGGAATTTGGAGGGTAGATCTGGCTACCAATGCTATCACCAAAGTTACTCTACCTTTTCATTATACTACTCAGCTTACAGCGTATATTGATTCTGAAAGTAATGTATTTTTCAGTGCACTATCCAATGTAGGCCAAACCGATATAGCTACTTCTGATGGTTATATGACATCCACCGGCCCATATATGAAGACCTCAATGATAAAATATGACCTCAATAATAATAAAGAATGGGGTACATTTTATGGAGGTAATGGAGGTACTCAATTGGGTCGCATTACAAAAGACAGTGATGGGTTCATTTATTTAACAGGAATGTCTAGCAACAATACGACAGGAATTGCCACTCCCGGAACTTTTCAACAGCAGGGAGGGCATCCTTCTAATGACATTTTTATTGCTAAGTTTAAAGATTGTAAATCTACAACAACATTAACGTCCAATTCTCCAGTCTGTCCTAATTCTACCATTCAACTTAATGCCAATGGAGGAACAACTTACAAATGGACTGGTCCTAATGGATTTACTTCTACCCTACAAAACCCGACCATTCCTAACGCTACTCCTATAAATGCAGGCACCTATTTTTGCCAGGTTACAGGATCATCCTGTGATGGCGTTTTCACAATGGATGTTACTATTGGTGATAGTGTACTACCGGTTCCAGATATTATTAACCTACCCGATATTACAGGGGACTGCAATACAATAGTCACCAACTTCCCTACTGCTACAGACAACTGCGCTGGGATACTTACTGCAACTACAACAGACCCACTATCATACTCCATTCCAGGAAACTATGTTATTCATTGGACTTATAATGATGGCCATGGAAATATAAGAACACAAAGCCAAAATGTAATTGTTAGCCCTATTGCAATTCCTATGAGTGCAAGTACATCACTAATCTTTTGTGCGAAAAACAATCCGAAAATTTCAGACATTCAGATCACAGGCCAAAATATAAAGTGGTATGATGCTGCAGGTGGTATTTTGCCAATAACAACACCTCTTGTAAATGGGCAAACTTATTATGTAACTCAAACTATTAATGGTTGTGAAAGTAGCAAAGGAGCCATTCAGGTAACCGTAAACACCACTCCTAAACCCACAGCTAATGTTAATCAAGAGTTCTGTGAATCAGCAAATCCAGCACTAGATAAGTTGATAGTAACGGGAGCATCATTGATATTCTATAATGCAGCCGGAAATATATTACCCATTACAACACCTCTTGTACATGGGCAAACTTACTACGTAACCCAAACATTAAACAACTGTGAATCTGAAAAGCTAGCTATTTCTGTAACGCTTACTCAGGATAATGTTCCTGCTAAAGACTATTCAGAGACACTATGTAACAATAATACAGGAAATACAATGACTGTAAACCTTCATTCTTATGAAGGAAGTATCATTAATAATCCCGGCAACTATATTTTCACTTATACAGATACAGCTGGAAATCCTATTGCCAGCCCTTCAACTTATGTTTTAAATATTGGAACAACAGTTATTCGTGTGAAAGTATCCACTGCAGCCGGATGTTTTAAAGTAGTGAGATTAAGCTTAACTTTAAATCCTAAACCTATTGTTACTCTTCCTGCAAAGTTGGATTTTTGTGCAGGTAAGTCTGCAATTCTGGATCCTGGGCCAGGATTTAAATCTTATTTATGGAGCACAGGAGCCACCACTCAAACCATTACAGTATCTACTCCAGGAACTTATTCTGTAAAGGTAACCAACAATTTCGGATGTGAGAATACAGCTTCCACCCAAGTTACTCATACTGTTTTACCTTATATTGTATCAATAAATATTACAAACACTACTGCTACCGTTATTCTTTCCGAAACGGGCAGCTTTGAATACTCTTTGGATAATTCCACCTGGCAGGATTCCAATATCTTTACTAATCTAAGTATGGGAGAATACATCGTGTATGTAAGAACAAAAGCAGGTTGTACTATTGGGCAGAAAAAATTCTCCATTTTCAATATTCCAAATGTAATCACGCCTAACGGTGACGGAATCAATGATACCTGGAGAATAGCAGGATTAGAAAATTATCCCGGAACTGAAGTTCTCCTATACGACAGAAAGGGAATGCTTATTTTTAAGGAAGTAATAAAGAAAGCTCCTTTTCAGTGGAACGGAAAATATGACCTACAACCCATTCCTACCGGAAGCTATTGGTACACGATACAGGTTTCTGATGGAAGAAATTATAACGGATGGCTATTGATTAAGAATAGAGATTAAATAAAAAGAGCAGAATTATCTGCTCTTTTTGTTTTATAATAATTTGATTTTGTCTTCCGTAATATCGATGATCTTATCTTTATAGAGTCCTCCGATTGCTTTTTTAAAATTCTTTTTACTCATCTGAAGTTTATCCTTGATCTCTTCAGGGGAAGATTTATCCGAAACATATAGAAGTCCATAATTTTCTTCCAGTTTATCCAAAATCTTTTGTTTGAATTCATCAATGTTTTCAAAACCATCAGATTGTAGGGAAACATCAATTTTACCATCTTCACGAATAACCTTGATATAACCTTTCTCCTCCGACAAAGGATATAGTTTTTTGAAAACATCCGAAGTATATATTAAACCTATGTATTGTTTATTGATTACCACATTCCAGCCCAGTTCACTTTCATTCATCATGATAAGATCTACTTTATCTCCTTTTTTGAATGGAAGATCCTGATATTGTGGATTTCTTTTGAATTTTGTAGTTCCTGTGATTAGTTGCATATCTTCGTCTACATAAATATAGACCAAGTATCTTTTTCCCTCAATGATCTTAGTTTTCTGTTGTTTGTAAGGAATAAAAAGATCCTTAATAATTCCCCAGTCCATAAACGCTCCACTAGGAAGACTCTGCACACAGCTCATTACTGCAAATTCACCTACTTCTGCCAATGGAATCTCAGTGGTAGCCTTTAATTTATCATCGTCCTGATAAACAAAAACCTCAACATACTCTCCTATTTCCTGATCTTCACGAATGAAGATTTTAGGAAGAAAAGCCTTTTCACCGGATTCGTCCGTTAAGATCCATCCTGAATTATTTTTATCTAAAATTTCTAAATTCTGAGTTTTTCCGAGTTGCATTGATGATAAATTAGCTGACAAAGGTACGGAAATTTGAAGATTTTAACCTAGTGAATACTTTTAAGAATTATTTTATCTTTCCAAAAGCCTTTAAAACCTCTACATTTGAATAAAAATACCGAAAAAACATGAAAAAATATTTCGCTATACTATTTCTTATTTCAATGACCACTGCAAACGCACAACTACTGGAAAAAACAGCCATCAATGTAGCTTATAGATACACTGGAAGAAATGTTTTGCAAGCCGGACTTGAATTCAGACTGGGTGATTCTCGTTATCAATCTGTCATTCTTGGTCCATCCATCCTTTATACACGCATCAATCAAACCGATAAATTTCTTCCAGAAGCCCATGCCTATTACACTAATAATGGACAACTATACGGCGTTTCGGTAAACCCATACTCCTTGGAGCCTAGAATTGGAATCTCATTGTTCAACATGTTATTTCTCAATACCGGATACGCTTTTCCCATACACAAAGAGAAATACTTTAAGGGGGTTACCTTTGGAGTCCAGTTCAATATTGCTCCCAATCACTCGAAGTTTTATGACAAAATGAAGATCATGTAAATTTATCCGGATAATTGTATCAACTAAATTTTCTCTCGCGGATCTGTCTGATTTTGCAAATTTTTATATCATTAACATATACTAAGAGCTAAAGAATGTCTCTCTGTGTGTACTATAACCTGGAAATGTAATCCATGAGTTCTCTTTTGCTGTTTTCAAAATCAAATGCATCGTAGACTACAAAATACTTGTTCTTATCAGCACAATTACGATACATAGATTTCGCTAAAGCCAGTTTATTCTTATCAAAACTAAGCGATTTCACCAAGTCTCTTATCTGTACAGCGGTAAACATGGTATTACGCATCTGTTGATTAATCATTGCAACTTTACCATCGTCAAAACTTTCATTTCTCTTCAACATATCAAAAAACTGACGGAAAGTAGCATTATCCATGACATTTCCCGCATTATTCCAATTTCCGGAGTTACTACCGTAGGGATTATTCCAGACATCATTCCAATTATTAAATCCGTATTGTCCCTGAACAGGATATGAATCTAAAAGATATAATCCTTCATTTGTAAAAAAGTCCAGCACCATTCTGCCATTATTGCGAAGCATTAAAATAGTTTTATATATTAAAACCCCATTTTCATAAATAGAGACAGGCACTCTCCCGGATTGTAGATCAAAGAAGCGATATTTTCCTGAGCCATTTGCTATCATCTGATCTCCCACCTCAACCGTAAAAAAACCTTGTTCAGGAATTCGCAGAAAAACCTCTGCATATCCATAGTTTTTATTCCATTGATAATTGGGGCTTTTTATCTTATTATTGGGGCAGTCTGAATTGCGTTCAAATGTTTTATTTCTTGCATTCATACCGTTTGGAGCCTGCATTTCTGTGGTAGAAGCTTCATTTCTTAGCAGTTCTCCTGCTTTTCCTGCTTCCTGGGCAAATGAACTGATACCTATCAAAAGCATTGAACTTATAAAAATTTTCTTCATTCCTAATTTTCAAAATCAATCTCCATTTTTATGCCAAAAAAGGGGAAATCAGTTGATTTCCCCTTTTATATTGAAATGATTAATTTCTTAATCAAGTATTACATATGAATTGATCTTTTTGCAGTAGCATCCAATGCAGCTTCTTTAATAGCTTCTGCATAGGTTGGGTGAGCGTGAGAACTTCTTGCAATATCTTCAGCACTTGCACGGAATTCCATAGCAATTACTCCTTCAGCAATAAGGTCAGCAGCTCTTGCTCCAATGATATGCATACCTAAGATCTCATCAGTTTTTTCGTCTGCGATAATCTTCACAAGACCATCAGTATCACCACTTGCACGGCTTCTTCCTAATGCTCTCATTGGGAAAGAACCTACTTTGTAAGCTACTCCCTCTTCTTTCAACTGCTCTTCAGTTTTACCTACTCCTGCAACTTCCGGCCAAGTATATACAACACCTGGAATAAGGTTATAGTTGATGTGAGGTTTTTGACCTGCTAATATTTCAGCAACAAGAACTCCTTCTTCCTCTGCTTTGTGAGCAAGCATGGCTCCTTTGATAACGTCACCAATTGCGTAAATATTTGCAACATTAGTCTGTAGGTGATCATTTGTTTTTACTCTTCCTCTTTCGTCAAGCTCTACACCAGCCTTTTCAAGACCAAGACCATCTGTATAAGGTTTTCTACCTACAGACACTAAACAATAATCTCCTTCTACAACTACCTCTTCTCCTTTTTTATCTTTAGCCGTAATTTTTACTGTATCTCCGTTTCTCTCAACTGCAGAAACCGCAGTAGAAAGCATAAACTTCATCCCTTGCTTTTTAAGAACCTTAGTTAATTCCTTGCTTAAAGCTCCATCCATTCCAGGGATAATTTTATCCATGAATTCAACAACTGTTACCTGAGCGCCTAGTCTTAAGTATACAGAACCTAATTCAAGACCAATAACTCCACCACCAATTACTACCAGGTGCTTAGGAATTTCTTTAAGGTTTAAAGCTTCTGTAGAAGTGATCACTCTTTCTTTATCAAGAGAGATAAAAGGAAGTGAAGACGGCTTAGAACCTGTTGCAATAATGGTATATTTAGATTCGATCGTTTCAGAAGAACCGTCGTTTTTAGTGATTTTAATCTGAGTAGTAGATTCAAAACTTCCCAATCCTTCAAAAACGGTAATTTTGTTTTTGTCCATCAAAAAGTTGATCCCCTTGGTTGTTTGATCTACAACTTCGTTCTTACGTTCAATGATTCTTGCAATATCTGCTTTCGGCTCATTGATAATAATTCCGTGGCTTGCAAAATTGTGTTTTGCATTCTCGAAATGCTCAGAGCTGTCAAGAAGTGCTTTTGACGGAATACATCCAACGTTAAGACAAGTTCCGCCTAAAGTTGAATATTTTTCAATAATTGCTGTTTTGAAACCTAACTGTGCTGCACGGATCGCAGCTACATAACCCCCAGGACCAGAACCTATTACGGTAACATCGAATTGACTCATGTTATTTTATGAATTTGTTTATTATTATCTAACTTAATTCTTACAAATTTACGTATAAATTACCACGTGAGAAAGTGAGATTTATCAAATTTATTGAATTTTAGCCTTAAAAAAGGAGCTTTTACCGATTGGCATTTATCCAGATAATTACTGCAAAAAATATCAAAGCCATTCCAATTTTAATTCCTCCTGAAACCATCAATATTAATCCAGCAATAATAACAATAAACCCGCCTATATATAATAAGATGCTGACAATAGTACGGTATTTATTTTTTTCCTTTAATATCTCCTGTTTATCAGCATGGATGCCTTTCATTACCTCATCTACATCTTCCTGATTGTAGCTTTCCTGAATTATTAATCGATAAATATATTTTTCACTGTAATTTTCGGCCAGAAATTTTTTATACTTGTTGAATATTTCTCTTTTTAAATCTTCATTCATGGTTAAAAAATGTGATTAATTGGGAAAGTAGTTTTTTATTTTATTTATTTTAGAGAACTCATTAATCCACATTCATTTTTCCTTGACCAAATGTACCTGTGCTTTCAAAAAAAGAACCACCATACACATACCAGTCAAGGCTTTCAATATATTCAACTGCATTTTCAGGAGTTATTTGAGGACGGTCTTTTTTCGAAACAATTCCTTTGTACCATCTTCCGGATTTGGAAAAGCTTTCATATTCCACAAAATAATGAATCCATATTCTTTGGCACAACTTACACTGCTGAATGGTTACTTCTCCATATCTTCCGTTAGTACGATCTATACCTAATTCTGAGCTTCTGTATTCAGTATAATTGGAGCCTGGTTTTTCACAAGCGCATCCTATTTGAGGAATTTTATTCATTGACATTTATTTTATCAGATCCCAAATCTAAGAAAATAAAACCCCATAAGGCAAATGACAGGACGATACTATTTCATCAAATCCAACAGTACCTTTTCATATTTACCCATGATAATACTCTTTGAAAATCTGGATTTAATGGAATTCTTTATAGCATCACGATTATAGTTTTGCTGCATTGCAGATATAATTTTCTGTGCAAAATCCTCATAATTTTCAATATTACCAACTTCACCATTCACATTATGCTGAATAATCTCGTTGATTCCTCCTGGGCAGTTATTAGCTAAAGAATAGGTTCCACAGGCTCCTGCTTCCAAAAGTACATTAGGAAAACCCTCATATCTTGAAGAAAGGATGAATAGGTCTGCATATTTTAAATATTGGTAAGGATTCTCCTGACGGCCGTGAAAAATAACATTTTTAAGTCCCAGAAATTCTTTCATCTGGAGCAATACGTCCTTGTCTTTTCCATCTCCTAAGATGTGAAGCTGGATATTTTCACTTTTAAGCCTTGAAAAAACTTTCAACAGGTTGTCGAAACCTTTTCTGGAAGATAAGTTCCCAATAGCCACTACGTTTTTATAGTTGTATTTGAAACATTCGGGTTTAGAAGAAATCGCCAGTTTTTCATCAATAAAATCAAAATCTACTGGGTTATTAATCTTGACAATCTTTTTCTTTTTAATCTTAAAATTATCAACCAGATCTTTCATCATATCATCACTTTGAGCAATGATTCTCTGATAGTTATTATAAAAATTATAGAAAAACTTAATTTCCTTTCTGGTGACATGCTGCGTAACAACATTCGTTTCTCTGGCAATGAACTTTGTTCTCGGAAAAAGCTTAATAAATAATGATAAATAGGCATTCACCTCACCAAAACCAGAAAATACAATATCCGGTCTTCTTCTATAGATTTCACCCAAAATAGGTTTTAATGAATGTCTGATTCGTTCTGTATTAATGTCTATGATCTCAACGTCTTTTTTCAGAAAATTAAGATATCCGCCTTGTTTCCGTAAAAGCAAAATCTTGGGTTCAAAACGATCCCTGGAGAGATGATTTGCAATGGTGGTAACAATTCTTTCTGCGCCTCCGGTTTCTAAGTCCGGCAGAATAAATATGACAGATATTCTTTTCATCAGTTAAAGTTACTAAAAAGTTTGGTTATGTTTAAAGGGAAGCTAGGCTGTATCAATACTTATTAACAGAAATTAACTAAGCTTTAAAATAGGAGTTGATTTTATATTCACTATTAAAAACACAACATGGACAAAATAAATTAAGCTCTTCGGTCGAAGAGCTTAATTTATTTCTTTAATTATACCAAAATCATTAATTAGCAACGTCACTGATAAACTTTATTCTCAGCATTCTCACTTCCTCATCAGACAATTCATCTCCGAATTCATCAAGCAGCACTTTCATACTATCACTCTCTGACTCGTTCATGAATTCCATAAAGCCGTCAACAATATCTTCATCAAAGTTATCTTCGATATAATAATCAATATTCAGTTTTGTTCCTTGATAGACAATCCGTTCCATCTCTTTCAACAATTCGTCCATAGAAAGATTCTTGGCTCTTGCGATATCTTCAAGGTCAATTTTCTTATCGGTACTCTGGATAATGAAAACCTTGTGGCTGGATTTATTGGCAACCTGCTTCAAAACCATATCCTGCGTACGCTCTATACTATTATCTTCAACATAGGTTTTGATATAGTCAGCGAATTCCTTACCATATTTTTTTGCTTTCCCTTCTCCTACACCATAAATCTTAGTAATTTCATCTACAGTAATAGGATATTGAACCGTCATATCCTCCAAACTCGGATCCATAAATACCGTATAAGGTGGAATACCGTACTTTTTTGCTACTTTTTTTCTTAATTCTTTTAGTAGATTGAATAGATTTTGATCTAAACCACCGGCAGCCTGCTGCTGTACCTGATCACTGTCTGCCTTGGCTTGTGTAAGGTCAAACTCCCTATCTTCTGTAATTAAAAAGGTATCCTTGGATTTACCACTTAAAACCTCTCGTCCTTTTTCTGCAATCTTTAGAACACCATATGTTTCAATATCTTTTTGAAGATAATTTTGAACAGTAGCCTGTCTAAGGATTGTTTTCCAGTAGTTCTCCTTTTCATCTTTCCCAAAGCTAAAGTGAGGATTCTGCTCCAGTTTATAAGATTTTGTAACAGCTGTTTCCTTTCCAACGATAACGGAAATCAAATCTTTTGACTTAAATTTTTCTCCGGTATCATTAATCAGTTCAAGAACCTTTTTTAGATCTGTAGTAGCATCCTTTAATTTCGGAGGATTGAATGAATTATCACACATCTTCGCTCCATCTCCATTTACAGGATCAAATATTTCACCAAAATAATATAAGATATATTGTCTTCTGCTCATTGAAGTTTCGGCATAGCCTACTACTTCATTCAAAAGCTGCAATCCGATTTCTCTTTCAGAAACAGGTTTTTGTGCCAGGAATTTCTCCAGTTTTTCAATGTCCTTAGGATCGTAAAATGCTAGACAATGACCCTCGCCACCATCTCTTCCTGCTCTTCCCGTTTCCTGATAATAACTTTCCAGAGATTTCGGGAAATCATAGTGAATCACAAAACGAACATCCGGTTTGTCAATTCCCATTCCAAATGCAATGGTTGCAACGATAACATCTACTTCCTCCATCAGGAATTTATCCTGATTGGCAACCCTTACTTTTTGATCAAGACCAGCATGGTAAGGAAGTGCATTGATCCCATTTACCTGCAGAAGTTGGGCAAATTCTTCCACTTTTCTTCTGCTCAGGCAATATACGATTCCTGATTTTCCCTTATGCTGATTGATAAATTTAACAATTTCCCTATCTATATTTATTTTGGGACATACCTCATAATAAAGATTAGGACGGTTAAAACTCTCCTTAAAAACCAAAGCATTCGTCATACCCAATGTCTTTTGGATATCATCCTGAACCTTTGGCGTTGCTGTTGCCGTTAAGGCGATCACCGGTACATTGGCAATCTTATCAATAATCTGTTTCAAGTTCCTGTATTCAGGTCTGAAATCATGTCCCCACTCTGAAATACAGTGTGCCTCATCAATAGCAAAGAAAGAAATCTTAACTTCTTTCAAAAAGTCCAGATAATCATCTTTAATCAATGATTCAGGAGCTACATACAAAAGTTTCGTTTTTCCGCTTTTTATATCGTCAAAAACCTGTTTTGTCTGTGTCTTGTTTAATGATGAATTTAATACATGCGCTACCCCATTCTCAGATGAAAGCCCGTTTACGGCATCTACCTGATTTTTCATTAACGCGATTAAAGGTGAAACAACTATTGCCGTACCTTCCGAAATAAGTGCCGGAAGCTGATAACATAATGATTTACCTCCACCTGTAGGCATCAAAACAAATATATCCTTCCCGTTCAATAGGTTTTCTATGATTTGTTCCTGTTGCCCCTTAAATGTAGAAAACCCAAAATACTTTCTCAATTCGCCCGATAAATTGGCTTTTTTTGCGCTCATCTAATTTTCAATTGCTAAATTTGCATCTAACCCAAAGTTATAAAAATTCTGCTTAAAATAAAAGCGAACGAATTTATAAAAAATAAAATTTATATTAAATTTTGTTTTTAAAATATAACATTTTTAGAAAACTTTTTTGTATACCTTATTGTTATAAAATGGATAGAACCAACATAATATCAATTGCTAAAAGTACTTTAGAAATTGAAATTTCAGAACTTGAAAAATTAAAAAACAGAATTGACGACCAATTTGCCCAGGCAGTAGAAATTATTCATTCAGCAAAAGGGAAATTGATTGTAGTAGGTATTGGAAAATCGGCTCATGTAGGTAATAAAATCGTTGCTACACTGAACTCTACGGGAACTCCATCACAATTCCTGCACGCTTCTGAGGCTATCCATGGTGACCTGGGAGTAATTCAAAAGCAGGATGTAGTACTATGCATCTCCAATTCCGGAAATTCTCCTGAAATTGCTAATCTTGTTCCTTATTTGAAAGATTATTCTTCTGCACTGATAGGAATGACTGGTAATAAAAAAAGTAAATTGGCAGAATTCTCTGAAATTATCCTTGATACCCATGTGGATGTTGAAGCTTGCCCTAATAAACTGGCACCAACAAGTTCTACAACTATTCAAATGGCATTAGGTGATGCGCTTGCTGTAGCTTTAATGGAACTGAATGAGTTCAAAGCAAATGATTTTGCTAAGTTTCATCCCGGAGGAAGTTTAGGAAAAAACCTGACTTCTAAGGTTGAACAATTCCTGTCTTCACAAAAGCCTCAGGTTTCTGAAGATGCTACTATAAGAGATGTAATTATTTCCATCAGTGCTTCAAGCCACGGAATTACTGTGGTTACCAATGGTGATCAGATTGTAGGAGTTATTACAGATGGTGACTTGAGAAGGATGTTGATGAAAGGAGAAGATATCAGTAAGGTCTTTGCCAAGGACATCATGTCTGCTCATCCAAGAACCATTGAAAAGGATGCCAGAGCCAAAGAAGCCATGAAAACTTTAAAAGAAAATAATATTGGGCAGCTTGTAGTTACTGAAAACGGAAAGTATTTCGGGATTATAGATCTGCATAAGCTACTGGATGAAGGAATAAATTAATGCTGACGATATGAGCCATTTTCTACAAGCACATATCCGGGAAATCATTAACCTTACAGATGATGAATTTATGATTCTACAAGGTTTTTTTACAAAAAAGAGGTTCCGGAAAAGACAATTTCTGGTACAGGAACATCAGCCTGTACATGAGATTTTCCTGATAGAAAAAGGCATTCTTAAGAGCAGTAGTATAGATAATGCAGGAAAGGAACATATTCTTCAGTTCGCTGCAACCAATTGGTGGATTTCAGATTTTGCAGGCTTTTTTAATCAGGAAACTTCATCACTGGCTGTGGAATGCATTGAAGATTCTGAAGTGTATGCAATATCTTATATAGACTTAAATACCCTTTGTTCAAAGGTACCAACCATGGAACGTTTTTTCAGGATAAAATCCAATTTCGGGTATGTAGCTCTACAGCAGAGAATTCTTTCATTAATGAGTAAGTCTGCAAAAGAACGTTATGAAGATTTTATACAACAATATCCAGGTTTTATAGATCATATTCCCAAACAGCTTATTGCAAGCTATCTGGGAGTCTCCAGAGAGACATTAAGCCGATTATACTCTTAAGATGTGACCTGGGTCACATCTTTTTTTTGAGGTATGTCCTTATCATGATAAGTTTAAAAATCCAATCTTTGTATTATAATTTTAATATAAATACCAATGAAAAAGAAAGCATTAATTGTAGTAACAAGTGTGGAAAAATACCCTAATATGGAAAGAGCAACAGGCCTTTGGCTGGGTGAAGCGGTTCATTTTTATGAAAAGTTAAATGAGAATGGCTATGAAATTGATTTTGTAAGTCCAAAAGGCGGCTATACTCCACTAGATCCTATTTCCCTACAAATGTTTGTACAACCTGTAGACTGGAAATACTACGCTGATGATATTTTCAGAGAAAAACTGGCCAATACCTTAAAACCAGAAGAGATCAATCCTAAAGATTATAACGTTATTTATTACGCAGGAGGCCATGGTGTTGTATGGGATTTCCCTGACAATAATGAATTACAGGAAATTGCCCGCAGTATTTATGAAGATGGGGGCATTGTATCGTCGGTATGCCACGGAGCTGTAGGACTGTTTAATATCAAGCTTTCTAATGGAGAACACCTGATTAATGGAAAAACAGTTACAGGGTTTTCAAACTCAGAAGAAATTGCCGCAGAGCTAGCAGATCACATGCCTTACCTAACAGAAGATGTCTTGAAAAGTAAAGGGGGCACATTATGTAAAAGCGGATCAGGATTTTATTCCTTTTGCTGTTTCTGATGGAAAACTTGTTACAGGGCAAAATCCTCAATCCGGAGGTGCCGTAGCAGATAAAGTATTGGAAATTCTGGAAAAATAAACCCCAAAACTAGAGATAAAAAACAGCTTGCAGTCCAAAATAATTATTTTGGACTGCAAATTATTATATCCGAAAGTATCTTCAAGAATACGTCAACTGTCTGTAACATAAACTTGAACAAAATCATTGGCAATAAATTCTAAATACTGATTATTATTTCATAATTTCGCAGACTTAAACTGCTTGCCTCACAGGGTTAGCATTTTGATAGATTCTACTATATGGACAATAACAAAGACATGTCCTTTCTTGGGCACATTGGAGAATTAAGAGGACATTTAGTCCGTTCGATTATTGCTATCATCATTGCAGCCTTTGCGGTTGGTTTCAATATCAATTGGATTATGGACCACGTTTTTTTCGGGCCTACCAGAAATGATTTTCCTACATTCAAAGTTGTTAATCATTTTTCAAGAATGATCTTAGGAGAAGACAGTATTCATCTTCCAAAGGATTTCCCTGTGCGTGTACAGAGACTGTATCAGCAGTTTAATGTAATGATGTCGGTTTCCATTTTTGGAGGACTGGTAGCGGCTTTCCCTTATATTGTTTGGGAATTGTGGCGTTTCATTGGTCCGGCTTTACATCCAAGGGAAAGAAAGAATTCCATTTATATTATTAATGCAGTATGGATGCTTTTCATGACAGGAGTTTTATGTGGCTACTTTTTAATCCTACCTTTTGCTGTCAATTTTGGGGTGATTTTTAAGATTTCAGATATTATTGTTCCGCTTTATGACCTGAGTGATTATACTACTTTATTTTTGCAGGTGGTATTAGGAATGGGCGTAATCTTTCTTTTCCCTATTTTGATCTATTTCCTTACCACTATTGGAATTTTGACTCCAACATTTATGAAGACTTACCGTCGTCATGCTATTGTATTAATCATGGTGGTTGCAGCAATTATTACTCCTGCAGACGTTTTGAGTATGTTGATGGCTGCATTTCCATTACTTATTTTATATGAATTCAGTATCATTATGTGTACCTTTACATATAAAAAGCTACAAAAGAGCAACGGAAATCTTCCTACTGTACAGAAGTAATTAAGAAATAAAAATTTCACCATCTATATCAAAAGCCCGGCAATAGTTGGGCTTTTAAAATTTTTTAAAACGATTAAAGACACAAAAGTTTTATGTCTCTATTTTCTTTAAAGGGCAAAAATTCTATATTTGATCATTGATATACTGCTGAAATTTCATATTAATTTAAAAAGCTCACAATTGTTTTGTAGATAAATTACTCATCATTTTCACTTCATCTTTATTTAGCTGTTAATTTTATTTTATACTTTTGAAAAGATTATTAATTTAATTTTATATGAAAAAGCTGTCATACACCCTTTTATTTGTTTCCGGAATTGCTTTTGGGCAGTTCTTTGAAAAGGGTAAGGTTTATACCAAACAGGATACATTAAAGGGATCCAATACTGCGTTCAGAGATTTCTGGGATGTCAAAAAATATGACTTTTCTGTAGAGCCTGACTTTGAACAAAAAAGCATTAAGGGAACTAATAAAATAAGCTTTGAAATTATAAAAAACGTCACCAATCCTGTCTTTCAAATTGATCTTCAACAACCGATGAAAGCAGACAAGGTTGTTGGAAACCTCCCAATCGCCAGCTATAAGCAGGATGGAGACTTTATTTTTATTACCACCAATAAAAAGTTTAAAAAAGGTGAGAAATACACCATCGATGTTACCTATTCCGGAAATCCATTAATTGCTAAAAATGCACCATGGGACGGAGGATGGGTTTTTACTAAAGATCAAAATGGAAATCCGTGGATGAGTCCCGCTGTTCAAGGAATTGGATCTTCCATTTGGTTGCCAACTAAGGATATATGGAGTGATGAGCCAGATAACGGCATCATTATGAAGATTATTACACCAAATGACCTTGTAGGAGTTGGAAACGGAAGACTGATCGACAAAAAAACCAACGGTGGTAAGACTACTTATACATGGGAAGTGAAAAATCCTATCAATGATTACTCTATCATTCCTAATATTGGTAAATACGTAAACTTTAAGGATACCTTTGATGGTGAAAAAGGAAAACTGGATCTGGATTACTGGGTTCTTGATTATAACCTGGAAAAGGCAAAGAAACAGTTTCAACAGGTAAAGCCGATGCTTTCTGCATTTGAACATTGGTTTGGTCCCTACCCTTTCTATGAAGATTCTTATAAACTGGTAGATTCGCCCTATTTAGGGATGGAACATCAGAGTAATGTTGCCTATGGGAACGATTATCAGAATGGATACCGTGGAAAAGACCTTTCCGGAACGGGAGTCGGGCTACAATGGGATTACATCATTGTCCATGAAAGCGGTCATGAATGGTTTGCCAATAATATCACAGCAAAAGATCAGGCAGATATGTGGATTCATGAGAGTTTTACAATGTATTCCGAGGTTCTTTTTACAGAAAACTACATCGATAAAAAGTCTGCTGATATCTACATGGTCGGTCTTAGAAATAAGATTCAGAATGATGTTCCTATCATTGGGCAATATGGTGTCAGAAATGAAGGCAGTGGTGATATGTACCCTAAAGGAGCTTATATGCTGCATACCATTAGACAGGTGATTAATAATGATGAAAAATTCAGACAGATTTTAAGAGGATTGAGCAAAGACTTTTATCATCAGACGGTTACTACGAAGCAAGTTGAAGATTATATTTCATCAAAATCAGGAATTGATTTTTCAAGCGTATTCAATCAGTATTTAAGAACCATAAAGATTCCTACTCTTGAATATGCTCAAAATGGAGATTCTTTTAAATTCAGATATACGGATGTGGTAAAAAACCTGAAGCTCCCTATCATCATCAATGGAGATCAAACCATAAACCCCACCGAGGAATGGCAGACTGTAACGCTTAAAAAAAGTACTCCGGTTGAATTGAGTAAGAATTATTATATTAATTATAAGAGTGTTCAATAAATAAAACACAAAGGGCAAAATCGCAAAATAACACTGCAGATTTTGCCTTTTTTTAATTCTATACCTCAGTTCTGCGCATTCACTCTTTTTACAGTTTTACTTTCTTATCCCATGAAATTTTAAGAAAAGTTTAATACTCCATTGCGTAACAAATTGCAGAAAAAAACAACTAGTTAACTATAAAATTTAAACCTAATGAGAAAAACAGCACTTAGCTTAGGCCTTTTTGCCGCTTTTTTAGCCAATGCACAATCAATAAAAACCACTATTGACCTCGTTAATGTAAAAGATGATAAAGTAGCCGTTACCATGGAATTTCCGAAAATGAAATCCGGGGATATTAAATTTCATTTCCCAAAAACGGTTCCGGGTACTTATTCTGTAGATGATTATGGAAGATTTGTAGAGGGAATCAAGTTTTATGATAACAAAGGCAAAGAACTTACTTATACAAAGGTAAATGACAATACCTATTCATTAAAAAACGCTCAGAACCTGAGCAAGATCTCTTATCTTGTAAATGATAGTTTTGATGAAGAAATGGATGCATCAAAGCATAAAGCCGTATTTTCTCCTTCAGGAACTGACATTGAACAAGGAAAGGTCTATATGGTAAACACCCATGGCTTTGTTGGGTATATTGATAATATGCAGGATGTACCTTATCAATTGATCATACAAAAACCAACTGATTTCTATGGAACAACAGCTTTGGTAGATCAGGATAAGTCTGACTCTACAGACACCTATATACTGGCCAACTACGCCAAGGTAACTGATTCTCCGCTGATGTATACCAAACCTGATTTCATCACCTTTAATGCAGGCGGAATGGAACTTGTACTGGGCGTTTATTCGCCGACAGGAAAATATAAGGCAGCAGACTTCAAGGCCAATCTTGAAAAAATGGTTGTTGCCCAAAAGAAATTCCTTGGGGATATGAACACCAATAAAAAGTATGCAATCATGTTGTATCTTTCCGGTGGTGACGGACCAAAAATTAAGGGCTTCGGAGCTTTAGAACATCATGAATCTACCAGTGTAGTACTTCCAGAGGCTATGCCAAAGGATGCTATTGACCAAACAATCACTGATGTGGTTTCCCATGAGTTCTTCCACACCGTTAATCCTTTGAAGACCCATTCTGAGGAGATTCACTACTTCGATTATGCAGATCCTAAAATGTCTCAGCACTTATGGATGTACGAAGGAGGAACAGAATATTTTGCCAATCTATTCCAGATTCAGGAAGGCTTAATCACCAAGGATGAATTTCTTCAAAGAATTGGAGAAAAAATTGCTAACTCCAAGAATTATGATGATACCATGCCCTTTACGGTAATGAGCAAAAATGTATTACAGGATGCTTATAAAGACCAATACAGAAATGTATATGAGAAAGGAGCATTACTAGCCATGTGTCTGGATATTGAACTGAGAAAATTATCTAATGGAGAAATGGGTTACCGTGATATGATCAGAAAATTATCTCAAAGATTCGGGGAAAATAAGCCGTTCAAGGATGATAAACTGATTGATGAACTGGTAACGGTAACCGGATATCCGCAGGTAAAGGATTTCTATAATAAATATATTGCAGGAAGCCAGCCAACTCCTTATGCCGAATATCTAAACTCAGTAGGTGTAGAAGTACATAAGCAGGAAACATCTCCTATTTTCTGGTTTATCAGAGATCCAAATCAGACAGGTTATGATGATAAAACGAAAGCTCTAGCCTTTGATGAGAATTCTGCACTGTCTCCTTTCGCTAAAAGCATAGGATTTAAAATTACCGATCAGATCCTTGCTATGGACGGAAAAACAATAGACATTCAAAAAATTCAGGATTTTATCGGTTACACCAAAACCATTAAAGACGGTCAAAATGTTACCGTAACCATTTTGAGAGATAATGGAGGTAAGAAAGAAAAAATGGACCTTAAAGGAAAAGCTATTTTAGATAAAATGTCCATGGAGGTACTTGGGTTTAAAGCCAACGCGACACCGGCAGAGCTGAAATTACAAAGCCAGTGGCTGACTGGTAAAAAATAAAAACAAAAAGCGGGGATGTTTTCCCCGCTTTTATTATGCTTACTCTGAAAATAGATTTCTGTATTTCCAGGTATAAAATTATTAATTTACGCTTTTCTAATCGTTATTCTAAAGGTAGTTCCCTTTCCTACTTCTGTCTGAGAAATCTTAATATCTCCGTTATGATATTCATGAATCACTCTTCGGGCTAATGACAAGCCAAGTCCCCAACCTCTTTTCTTGGTAGAGTATCCCGGTTTAAAGGCATTTCTCGCTTGTTGCTTGGTCATACCGCTTCCGTTATCCTTTACTTCGATCAGAATATTTTTATTTCTCTCAAAAACTGACATGGTAATGGCACCCTCCCCTTTCATGGCATCCACTGCATTTTTTACAAGGTTTTCGATTACCCAGCTCATCAGAATTTTATTGTGAGGAACCTGAACGGTATAAGTAGGAAGATGAAGGGTAAAATTGACTTTTCGGGAGATTCTGGTCTTTAAATAATCGTAATTTTCCTGAATGGTTTCATTAAAATTCATGTCATTCAATTCCGGAACTGAACCGATCTTTGAAAAACGTTCGGAGATGGTTCTTAGTCTTTCAATATCTTTTTCAATTTCATGAACTCCCTCAGAATCCGGAGTATCCAGCTTCATAATCTCCATCCATCCGATCATTGAGGACAAAGGTGTTCCAATCTGATGGGCTGTCTCTTTCGCCAAACCTGCCCAAAGATATCCTTCATCTGTTTTTTTGATCGTTCTGAAAAACCAGAAAGTAAATCCAAAATACAACAGAATAAATAATCCTAAAATATAAGGTGAATAGCGCAGATTATTCAGTAGACGTGAGTTATCATAATACACAAACTGATTATTCCCATCCGGAACCTTGATTTCGATTGGAGTATAGTTTTTCTCCATACTTGCCATCAAATCATGCAGTTTCTCAGGGTTCTTTATAGTGCTTTCCGGAATATTTCTGTAATACCCCAGGTCAAGAATAGGTTTTTTGTATTTATCTGTTACAATGAACGGAATGGTATTATTAATGTTCAGGATTTCAGGAAGAAGATCAAGAACATCGGTATCTGGAGTCTTTACTTCCTGTTGGATTCTTATCGCCTTGGAAAGAAGACTAATCCTTTTTATTTCCTCTTTCCTAAGAAAATTAATAAGCGATGTAGAAGCCACCACGATGGCAATCACCAAGGTAGTCATCACAACAAAAATAATCCAGTTATTCATTCTGGCAAGTATAGATTTCCTCAAGGCTATTTTATTTTAAAACATTAAGAATTTTCTGCAACTCTGCACTTCCACTTCCCTGATAATTATTGATAATAATTGAAAACACATATTTTTTTCCATCTTTGGCAGTATGGTAGCCTGCAAAAGATTTGGTGTCTCTCATGGTTCCGCTTTTCATTTTCATTCCATTATCCTGAACAGGAAATCCATCATAATAGGATTCAAACCACGATTGTTTTTTAGCGTATAAAAGGGCCTGAACTTCTGCTTTGGCAGCAACATAATTCTGGGGGGAAAGTCCGCTTCCGTCAGCAAAATTGATCATATTTGGATTGATTCCCTTTGATTTCCAGAATTCTCTCAGATAAGCTACCCCGCTTTTGAAACTTGGGTTTCCTTTTTTCTCTTTTCCCAGCGTTTTAATTAGGGTTTCCCCATAAAGATTGACACTTTTTCTCAAAAACCAGTAAACAATTTTATCGAGGGTTGGAGATTGGTACGTCAAAATAACATTATTTTTAGGAGCTTCCAAAGCCTGTTTTCCTTCTATTTCAAGTTCCGAATTGGTCACTGCCTTTCCTGAAAATTCTATTCCCGATTCTTTTAACCATAGCTTTACCTCTGAAGCCAGTTGTAAAGGAGGATTGGGTGTAGATCCGGAAACCGTTACTGTTTTTCCGCCCGGAAGCATTCCGTTGATTAAAGCAACATTGGAATGAGGTGCTGTAAAGATGAGGCTTTGATCGGAACTACCACCAGCCTTTAAATCATTGAGCCATTTCACTCCTTCCAATGGATAAGAAAAGCTTTTAAAATCTGATCCGTTAATATTGATATCAAATTGATTTTCTCTCCAGTTGATTCCCCAAACGCCTGCTCCATAGTAATTTCCAAGGTCATCCCAAGGCCATCCTCCGGGAATTGTCTGATGATCAAAATAGGAATCATCAATGATCAGGTCACCGGATATTTTTGTGATTCCTGATTTTTTAACAGCTTCAATGAGTTTCTTTTTAAAGTTTTCAGGTTTATAAGCATCATACCTCCAGCTTCCCAGCGTAGGGTCTCCATTGGAACTGATGAAAAGATTCCCATTCAAAGTACCTCCGGAGATATTTCCGGAATAGCTTGACGTTGTGGTATAGGTGTAGTTCTTCCCTAATGTTTCCAATGCAGCGCCTGCTGTAAAGATTTTCTGGGTAGAAGCTGTTGAAAGTCCTTTATTTCCTTGATATTCATATATAAAATTCCCGTTTTCATCTGATACATAAAACGATAAACTAGAGGAAACCGTTCCCGAAGAATCCATAAGATCCTTGGTTACCTTATCTAATTTCTGGGCTATATTTTGAGCCGAAAAAATCTGTACAGAAAGGGTAAGAACTGCAAGTGTTTTTTTCATTACATTGTAGTTTGGTTGTAAACTTTACTAATGCCTCCAAGCCTTTACAACATATATAAATGCAGTGCCCGGAGTATTTTTATTTAATTTAAATTCTAATCAAATATAGTTAAAATAAAAGCTTCTCATATTCATTGAGATCGTTGTGACTGAAAAGAATCTGATGATCAGGAACTTTCTCAAATGAACGGTCATACTTGAAGTATTTTTCATAATCATCTTCATCTATAAAAAGCTCTATCTGACAATCTTTGATATAGCTTGATTTTTCTCCATAATCTTCAATAGAAGATGCAGAATCATTCCAGGGTTCATGATGACAACGCAGACATTCTCTTTGATGAATGGCTTTATAGCCACATATTTCACAATCCTGCAGGTTATTAAACAATTCAGAGACATCGTATTGTATCTCTTCAGCAAACAGATGTGAAGGAACAGTCTTCAAAAGCAAATAATAATTGGGTTGCTGCCAGGAAAAATAAGCCTGCTCTTCTTGATCCAATTCAGGCCCTGTAAACCATATACCTTGGAGATCATATTCAATCTCCACGCTCGTAACGTCTTTAAGGTTCAATATCTTTTTACCTTTTGATTTGACATTAAGATCTTCGTCAATTTCAATCACAGGTTGCTGTTCCAGAAAATGACTTAGGCATAAGGTGGTTTGCCAAGAATCTATTGTTCTCATTTTACCCTCGCTTCCACAGATCTCACAGGTTTTTGTAGATAATCTCGAGTATTTGTCGGTAATATTTTTAAGCGTTATATTGAGTTCTTCATGCTCAGAATAAATATTGCAACACAGTTCTCCGAATTTTTCTTTTCCGAAAACATCATTTTCAATATTCCAGCCTCCAATGGCAAATTCAAACAACATGTGTCTGATCATATTCCTCCATCCGGTACTATTGACAGAAAAATTCTTCAGATTACGCTCTATAAAGTGGTCTATCTCTTCCTGTCTCATTACAATGAGCTTCCGGCCTCTAATTCATAAGGTTCCTTGTTCTTTTCAAAAATTCTAGTCAGTTCACTCCCTTCAACAGTAATGGTATCTCCGGCTCTTCTAATCCAGTTCCCTTCTCTAAGCCCTACAACCTTGATATCATTCTGAGTAAGGAATTCCATGATACGGGTTTCCCTTGTTTCTCCGTTATGTTTCAAATCCGGATTGGGATCAAGATAATGTGGATTGAGGTTGAAAGGAACCAATCCCATACAGTCAAAGCTTGGCGGATAAACAATCGGCATATCATTCGTTGTTTTCATGTTTTGCCCTCCGATATTACTTCCTGCACTGCATCCAAGATATGCTTTTCCGTTGCTGACATTTTCTTTTAGAACAGACATTAAGCCTTCTTCGTGTAATGTTTTAACCAACAGAAAAGTATTTCCACCACCAGTAAAATATCCTTTTGCCTGATGTATGGCTTCTGCTTTATCTTCAAATTCATGAAGTCCTTTTACTTTAATATTGATTGATTCAAAGAAAGAACGTGCCTTTGCGGTGTAATCATCATGAGAAATACCTCCTGGTCTTGCAAAAGGGATAAAGACAATTTCATCAATTCCGGCATATAATGTAATAAGTTCCTCTCTTAAGTATTCTAGATATTCTCCACCAAAAAGTGTGGATGTTGAAGCTAATATGATATTCATAGAAGGGTTATATTGATTATAGAAATAATGTTGAACAACAAAGATAGCAAACATCAACGAATCAAAAATTAAACTAAAAAAAACATTTTATTCGTTAATATTTTCTAAAAAATCCTAAAGCTTCTAAAATTTTAGATTTTGTGGAATTATTATTGAATTTTAGATTTCAGAATTTTAAAATATTAGATTATGAAAATGACGAGCGTAAATATTAAAAATCTATTTTTAGGTTTAATACTTGTAGGAAGTGCAACTTTTGTAAATGCACAAACTACCCAAACAGACAGTGCCAACACTACAGCTAATGCAGCTGCAACCACTCAAACAGGTAATCCGACCATTGATGGTCTTAAAAAACAAATCGAAGCCAATCCAAAGGATACAGAATCATTAGCAAAACTGGCAGCAGCTTATCAGGATGCTTCAGACTGGACCAATGCAGTAGAAACATGGAAAAAAATATCCGCTTTATTACCGGATTGGGCACCATCATATTATAGCCAAGCCTATGCTTATCAATCTGCTAAGGATGATGCCAATGCAAAAATTGCTTATGAAAAGTATATTGCCACTGTAAAACCTGAAGAGGTAGAACAAAATAAGAAAAACCTGGCTTATGCCTATTTCTATATTGCCTTTGCAGAGCAACAAACAGATCCTAATAAAGCAAAAGAACATATTGCTAAGTCTATACAATATGATCCAACCAATCAGGATGCTGTAAAACTTAGTAAAGCATTAAATTCATAAATATAAAATCCGGGAAAAACTTTCCGGATTTTTTTATGGTTTCAAGGGACGTATTATTCAATTTTTTTTCCAAAAAAGTCTATCTCACCATGCAGATGCCGGATGATCTTCTCTATATTCCGTTGAATGCTGGCTTCTGTTTTCAGATTGTTGATATAACGGATCATCTCATGACGCCTTGATGGAATGAGTTTTTCAAAATTAGAAGTCGCCAGAACACTGCTTTTTATTGCCTCTTCCAATTGAGGATGAATGGCAATACTTCTGTCAGAATCATCATGCTCCAAAACTACTTCAATGGTTTCTCCAATTCTCTTAGGGGAGTTTTTCAGCATGGTAAGATTAATATACAGTCTCCATTCTCCTAAATATTTCATCAGGTTTTGCTGAAATCCCTTTCCATTTATGGTCCCTTTTACAGGAATCGGACTTTTATTTCGTTCTGAATCCTCAAAAATTTTTTCCAGAACTTCTTCAGGAATAAAAACAAAGGGATTGATCCCTATAATTTCTAAGGTAGCTGTAAAACTGTTGCTTTTCATGAGTAACAAATTTAAATGATTTTGGAAAGAGTACAATGCAAAAAGTAATCACTCTAAAACATTCTTATCCCCAAACCCGAACCTCTTACCCACAAAATTCATATGTAAGAACTCAATTAAATCGCTTATCTTTGCATAAATAAATCTATTTAACAAAATGAAATTTTTTATTGACACAGCTAATTTAGAGCAAATCAAGGAAGCTAAAGATCTTGGAATCTTAGATGGGGTAACAACCAACCCTTCATTAATGGCTAAGGAAGGTATTCAGGGAGCTGAAGCAATCAAAAACCATTATAAGACGATCTGTGAGCTTGTAGATGGAGATATTTCTGCTGAAGTACTTTCTACAACGTATGAAGAAATGATCAAGGAGGGAGACGAATTGGCTGCAATCCACCCCTATATTGTTGTAAAGATTCCTATGACTAAAGATGGTATCAAGGCTTTAAAATATTTTTCTGATAAAAAAATCAGAACTAACTGTACGCTAATTTTTTCTGCAGGACAGGCTCTTTTAGCAGCTAAAGCAGGAGCAACTTATGTTTCTCCATTCCTAGGAAGATTGGATGATATTTCTACTGACGGATTAAACCTTATTCAGGAGATCAGATTAATTTTCGATAACTATATGTTTGAAACTGAAATTCTTGCTGCTTCTATTCGTCACTCTATGCACATCATTGACTGTGCTAAAATTGGAGCTGATGTTATTACTTCTCCACTGCCTCCAATCTTGAGCTTATTGAAACACCCATTAACGGATAGCGGACTGGCTCAGTTTATTGCAGATTCTCAAAAATTATCATAAGACTTTACGTCATTTCTGATATAAAAATCCCGAAACTTCGTTTCGGGATTTTATTTTATAGTTTGTAGGATTGATTAAACATTCTTTTTACTACTCTTAATTTTCCTCAGCAATACTTTTAACTACCCTGCAAGGATTTCCTACTGCAACTACATTCTCCGGAATGCTTTTAGTAACAACACTTCCCGCGCCTATCACGGTATTATTCCCAATGGAAACTCCTGGTAAAATGACTACATTTCCTCCTAACCATACGTTATCTCCCACTGTAATGGGATGTGCGTATTCCAAGCCTTCATTTCTCTGTTTTGCATCAAGAGGATGCCCCGCTGTATAAAAACTACAATTGGGACCTATAAAAACATTGTCCCCGAATTTTACCGGAGCACAGTCTAAAATGACAAGATTATGATTCGCGTAAAAGTTCTCTCCCACTTCGATGTTATATCCGTAATCACACCAGAAAGATGGTTCTATACATATATTTTCTTTTGTACTGCCAAGAATCTTTTTAATCAGATTCTGTCTACTTTCGGCATCAGAATTTTTTAATCCGCTATACTCCACACACAGGTCCTTACAGGCAATACGTTCCCGAATCAGTTGTTCATCATAATTGGCGTTATATAAAAGTCCGGCTGCACATTTTTCTTTTTCTGTCATAATCTTTGGGGTAGAAGTTAAAGTCTAAAGATACGATAATAGTAAAACAGAATAATTATTAATAATCAGCCTGAAAATTGATTTTTTACAGATGTATAAGTATTTGAGCCCTTACCCTATATATTTTCAACCATCTGATTACCAAAAATAAACATAAAAAAAACTATCACTATTCCGGAATAGTGACAGCCTATATTTTGTAGAAAATATTAGATAAATCTAATTTTGATATTAATAATAAAATAAAGTTTCAGGTCTCAATTTATACATCAAGATAAAGGGTCTAAGTTTTCAGACATATCTGTAATATAAATAACAAAAAACATTTTCTTCCTGCTTTATTTTTTTTCACACAAATAATGAAGAAAAATTATAATTATTTACTGATAATTACATGTTTTTTTGTGAGCATCAATATCCTTTCACAAAGATCAAAAAATGAAATAGGCATCCAAACAGATAATGATTCCTATTTAGCAAATGGCTCTGACAGATACTATACAAATGGGATCTTTTTGTATTATCTCCGGGCATTAAATCTTCCCAAGGGATCAAAATTAGCAAACAAAATTATTGGCGTAGAAGTAGTCCAAAAAATGTACACTCCGCAATCCGCTGTAATATTATCTCCTAAACATATAGATCGTCCTTTTGCGGGTTATATTTATATAGAACCACATATTAATTTACTTTATAAAAATGAGACCAGTATAAAATTAGCAGTCCAGATCGGGACAATAGGTAAATTGTCTCTGGCTGAATCCACACAAAATCTAATTCATAGAATATTAGGACTTTATGAAACAAAAGGATGGCAGTACCAGATAGACAATCAATTTATCTTTAATATGTCATCAGAATTGAGTCAATCTTTTTTTAAGAAATCTTTTTTTGATCTAACTTTAAACAGCAAACTGGATCTGGGAAATAGCCTAATAGGCATAAATACAGGGCCTATTCTTCGCTTTGGTAAATTTAATTCGTTATCAAATTCAAAATTAACTCAGAGCTTGACAGGTTCATCTGAAAATACATTAAGATCCTCATATGAGTTATATTTTTATTATCATCCAAAAATCATCTTCACGGTCTACGATGCTACGGTAGAAGGTAATATTTTCAGTAAAGAGCTTAATACCCAACAAGTAGCTTCTATGATCCTGCCTTTTGTTTATAGTAATCAATTAGGCATTGATTATAGCAGCAGAAATATTACTTTAGGCATTTCTTTTACTTTTCAGACCAAAGATGTTATGACAATGATAAAAAATTACCATAGTTGGGGCTCTTTCTCTTTTTCTTATCTATTCTGAAAAGCAAAAAAACAGAATATTTTTTTATAATTATCCTGTTTAAGTAGAAAATAAAATAATTTTAATTCACAAGATCCGGTTCTATCGGATTGTTATCTTTTTGAAGCACTTCTTTTGTTCTTTTCTCCATCTCTCTGAAAACCTGACTTGGGTCTGAAATTTCTTTTCCATCTGAGGTTTTTACTTTAAAGGCAAACTTAGTTCCAGTTTCTCCTCCGCTTTTCATCATCAGTTCCCTCATATTCTTTGTAGGATCATTTGCATAGGCTTTCCATGCTTTTTTAAACTGATCTTTTGTTACTTCAATTTCCTTTCCTCCCAGTCCCAGCACTTTCACATTTTCAGGAAGCTGAATTTCCTTTTCTGAGCTTTGGGCTTTTACCGTCTTATTTCCTGCCAGCACCATAATATGAGATCCTGTAGTATCTTCAAGCTTTACAATAAGCCCCGGAAGTCCATAAAAAATATAAGGTCCGTCCTGAAAAGGAATATCTGTTGTAAACCAAGCTGTCCAGTCTCGTCCTCCTAAAGTGGTTACTGCTTTTTGGGCATTATATTCTCCTATTTTTTGTTTTTCAGGCAGTATTTTCCATTCCGGTTTTTTATCTTCCTTGATCTTGTATTTATCCATGGAGATACTTCTGAAAAGGTAGGTTTTAAAATCAGGATATTGCTTGGTTACTTTATAGGCAACCTGCCCTGGCTTTTCTCTCCTGTTGACGCTTATATTTCCGCCTCCTGCTTTCAGTTGATTTTCAAGCTCTGCCCTGCTTATGGAATCTGCAACAAATTTATCATGGCTGTAATAGCTTGATCCGTCTTTGTCAATGTCCAGCAACATCATTTCCTTTTTCACCTCTTCTTTATTATTAGAATCGGGAATAAACTTGTATTCATAAAAGAACCTGTTGACTTGTGCATTAGCCAATACACCTAGGAACATCAAAAATAGAATTTTACTTTTCATAATCAATAATAAAAAAAGCTTTGCCAAATGGTATTGACAAAGCTTGATGAAACTTTATTTCTTTGTCTGAAGTCTTATTTCGCTCTCAGTACCTTTCATTTTATTTTCCTTAATGACATTGATGCTTGCAATATTCTCAGGCTTTATAGAGTGAAACTCTTCTTTGGAAACCTCTCTTCCGTCTACGAAAAACTTAGATTCATCAAAGCCGTTCATATTATATTTCTTGATCCCATTCATGGCAATGTTTCCATTTCCATCTTTTTTAATGAAATCAGCCTGCAAAACCATCACATTAGGTGAAGTACTTCCTTTTGTGAAGTTAATTTCCTTAAAATTTTTTCCAACGGCTTCAGCCGCTATTTTTTGTGCTTCTGCTCTTGCCTTTGCTCCTATTTTTCGGGCTTCTTCTCCTGCTTTTCTTGCAGCTTCTCCATTTATTCTGGCTTCTTCACCGGCTATTCTTGCAAGCTCACCATCTTTTCTGGCTTGTTCAGCAGCTTCTCTCCCTATTCTTCCCGCCTCTATACCAATTTTGCTGGCTTCTTTGGCGGCTTTGGCGGCTTCTCTACCTGCTTTCGCGGCTTCTCTTTTAATTCTTCGAAGTTCCTTTTTATCAAGAGGATTCAGATTTTCAAGCTCATTCATTTGATTCTTCCATTCAGAAGAATTGAAATATTCATCAACTTCTATAGATCCTGCAATACCTCCTATTTCTGATGCCAGGGTACTTATTTCTTCAACTTTTTTGTCAAATGCTTCGCTGTCTGGGCTCAAATTACTCAGTTCATTTTCCTTTTCACTTAATTTTCTTTCAAGCTGAGCCAACCTTTCATGGTTACCAGATGATTTTGGTGTTGGCTCCGTAATCTCCTTTTGTTCTGTTTTTTCTTTTACCGTGTCTATTTTAATTTCTGAAACTGCTTTTTTAATAGAAAGATTTGTTTCTTCAATTTCTCTGTTTTTAGCATTTACCAAATAAGCAAAAGCTACTGTAAATAAAACTGGCAACGCTAGGATTCTATGCGCATACCCGAATTTAGTTTTTGGTTTTTGTAACATTTTAAGTCTTTTTTTAAGGTTTGAACTTAGAAACGGACTTGCAACAGCCAGCTGTGTTCCGGAAAAGTGGCTTGCTAAAAGCATCTGCGCAAATGCTTTGGTGTCCGAATTCTTGACGGCTTTTTTATCAGCCAGATATTCATGGATTAAACTAATTTCTCTTTTAATGATGTGAAAGAACGGATTGAACCAGAAAATAGCTGTAGTGACTTCAATAAGAATCTTATCAAATGAATGCTTCTGTTCAATATGTACCATTTCGTGCTTTAAAATTTGCTCTCCTATTTCAGAATCCAGTGTGATGGTATTCTTCCAGAAAAGATTTTTAAAGTAAGAAAATGGAGCTTCGGTGAGGTTTGTACGGTAGAAATTGATCCCGTCAAAACTTTCTTTCTGAAACTCTGCTTTAAACTGCTGAATCTTAAAGATCCCATAGAGCAGCTTCCCTAAAAAATAGAGAGAAACCAGTCCCAGAGCTGAAAAAATAATACTAAAATAAAGGTTACCATTGTCTAGTTTTTTTTCTGTTTTAAAATTCTGAATTTTATCAAGAAGCATATACATATCACTATTTACTTCTATCGTAAAATCTTCTACTTTGATAAGGGGCAGTAATAATGATATTAAAATTGCCGCCAGCAGATAAAATCTGTTATAGTGATGGAATGTCTTGTCTTTTAAAGACAACTGATAGTACAAAAACATTACACCTGAGCATAAAATTACTTTTCCAAAGTATAAAAGTATTGCTTCCATGATTATTAGTTTTTCTTTTTAAGTTCGTCTAAAAGCATTTCAAGATCCTCTACTGTCATTTCATTTTTTTCTACCAGGAATGAAACGGCACTTTTATAAGAACCTTTAAAATAGTTTTTTACAAGACTTTTCATTGTTTTTCCAGAGTATTGCTCTTTTGTAACCAACGGAAAATATTCATGTTGTCTCCCATGTACCCCATAGTCTACAAATTCCTTGTCCTTCAATACTTTTAAAATGGTAGAAACGGTATTGGTATGCGGCTTAGGTTCAGGAAAAAGATCAAGAACATCTTTAAGAAATCCTTTTTCCAATTTCCATAAATACTGCATTACCTGTTCTTCTGCCTTTGTTAAAGTTTGATGTTTCATATCTTGTTCATTTATCATTATAGTGATATATCATCCATGAAATTTGTATCACTAATAAATTAGTTATACAAATGTAGAAATAAATTTGAATCAAACAACTATTTTTTTAGTGATAAGATGTGATTTAAACACAATCTGCTGATTATCAATAAAATAAAATTAATTAGAATATATTAATTTATTAATGAAGTAAAATTATTACCTGCTTAATTAATAGAAAAAACACTAATTACTCTGTAAATTCTTAAAACTTGTTAATTTTTATTAAATAAAATTAAAATGAATTTGTTTTAACCGGGAAATTATATTTATTTTAGTGCTTTAAAAATTTCTCATGAAAAGATATAATTTATTGATTGTACTATTACTGCTTATTTTTAACGTTACGACAGCACAAAAGACAAAATCACCAGCTGCAGACCTTAGTATATTAAAGGATACAAAATCAAAAATCGAAGCTACAGTTCCATTAGTAATTCAACATCTTCAGGCCATTGCTACAAAAGAAAGTGATAATAACATCGTTACCAACGGAAAAATTGCACTAGGAAAGGAATATGGCATTCTGGAATCTGAATGGTTTCTTTACAGAAACAATATGAAGAACTGTATTCTGAACAATTCTTCGAAGAAAGCTAAAAAATGTATGGAATACCATACTCAATACCTAAGAAATACATTCATTAATTATGGTAACTATATTTCTAATCTTACAAGAAAGAATGGATATTTAGGGGTAGAAGGAGATACAAAATTCGAATTCAAACCTGCTGATATCACTACAAAACTTAATGAGGCTTACTTCAATGCCAATGATGCTGCAGGAAGAATGAAGGCAGACCAGAAGAGAGAATTTTTAGAGCAAACCATGTCTGAGGAGAATAAACTAGCTCCTTACGCTCAGATCGCTCAATAATATTGGAGTCATTATACTTTCAAAACATAAAAAAGAGAACTGCAGATGCAGTTCTCTTTTATTGAGAGCAAAAGAACCTCCGCCCAAAAGCAGTTTTGTGGTACTAATCATAAAACCTGGGGAAAAAGTAGAAAATAAGGCGGAGATAATTTTGCATAGACTTTACAGGATCAACTGTCCTACCCATGACCTGTAAAGCTATACAAAAATAGGATTATGCAGTCTGCCTGTAAAAGAATCATTGTAGAATTAAATGATAATAGTTGTAGAAGTAATACTACTTATTTTACTTTTCTGATAGCTAAATATAGAGGCAGGAAATAAGAAAATTTATTATTGAAGAAATAAAAACTCTTAAAGTAAGACCGGTTCTGTATAAAAATGGCTTCTACAAAATGACTAACCGGCGCTCATTTGCCCTCTCTCTTCTTGCCTCTATGTATTATCTATTTCCACCAATGGTAATAATTATGCAATCCATCATATTCAAATCCACAACGGGGATATAATGCATTTCCAATATCATTGGTTTTTTCTGTTTCCAACATCAGTCCGCAGGCACCTGTTTCTTCACACCATAGTTTACTACGATCAATTAAAGCTACAGAAAGCCCTTTTCCTCTATAGTCAGGATGTACAAATAAGTCACTCAACAACCACTGCTTTTGCAGCTTGGTATAATGAAACAATTTGTAAAGTTGTACAAATCCCACGGCTTTACCTTCAACCCAAGCAAGAAAAATATCAGACTCATTGTTTAAAAATCTTTCTTTAAGAAAAGCCTTTCCTCTTTCCAAATCTGATTCCTGTCTATAAAAGATTCGATAGAGATTGAATAATTCTGCGGCTGCATTAAGATCCTCAAGGCCTGCTTTTTTAATTGTGTAATTCATCGTTATATTTATTTTGTTTAACAGTGCAAAAGTATCCTTAAATAAGACCATCATTACCATCCAGATTAAAGTTATACAAATAGTCCAGAGGATGAAAAGCTACATTCAATGGAGGTTACCAATAGATAAAAAAACCGCACGTTTTGGATTTTATACTTCTTTATAAGTTGGGAACTTTGTCACCTAAAAATAAAGTCAATGACCGATATAATTCAGAAAATTGAAAACACAAACTGGCAGCACATCACAGAGGCAATGTATCAAAATGGGTACGCCATCATTCCCCAATTCTTATCAGACAAGCAATGCAACGAATTAATTTCCAGTTACAACATGGCAGATCTCTATCGTAAAACAGTTGTGATGGCACGGCATCGTTTTGGTCTGGGTGAATATAAATACTTCAATTATCCTTTACCAGAGCTGATTCAAACAATACGTACCCAAATCTATCCACATCTGGCCCCTATTGCCAACTCATGGTTCAAAGCTTTACATATTAACATTCATTTTCCTTTGGAGCACAAGAAGTTTCTGCAAGAATGTCATTCTCACAACCAACAAAAGGCCACTGTTTTAATCTTAAAATATGAAGAGGGTGGCTTCAATACCTTGCATCAGGATCTATATGGAGATCATTATTTTCCTATTCAAATCGTATTCATGCTTAGTGAGCCAGACGAAGATTTTACAGGAGGAGAATTTGTACTTACTCAACAGATTCCCAGAGCACAGTCTAAAGTTATTGTTTTAAAACCTAAAAAAGGAGACATTCTTATTCTTACCACTAATTTTAAACCTGAAAAAGGAACCAAAGGATATTATAGGATGAATATGAAGCACGGGGTAAGTGAAGTAAAAACAGGAAAACGTTATGCATTGGGAATTATTTTTCATGATGCAATCAGTTGATAGACTAAAATAAACAATTCTATAAATCCAGAAATATGATACCGCACGCTCAATTATCAGATACTGAACTAAGAAGTAAAATTAGAAGACAGCAAATTTGTTTTGGAGGAAATAAGAGATTGAAAATTTATGGACTACTCAGCTGCACTTCCGGCAAAAGAATGAAGCAGGAAAACAGGGTTCTATTCATTAGTGAAAAAGAAGCCCTGGAAAATGGTTATCGTCCCTGCGGGCATTGCATGAGCGCGCAATATAAAAGCTGGAAAGATTACAAAAAAGCTATTTAATATAAGAATTTATGTATATTCATATCATTTAAAAACTAATACAATGAATTCGGAGAATAATTATCTGGAAATCAATCGGAATTCCTGGAATAACAGAACAGAAAGCCACTTAAAGTCAGAATTTTATGATCTTAAGGGATTCTTAAACGGAAATAGCTCATTGAACGACATTGAATTAAATCTTTTAGGAGACCTCAAAGGAAAATCTGTTTTACATTTACAATGTCATTTCGGTCAAGATACCATTTCATTGAGCAGACTTGGGGCAGATACCACCGGTGTTGATTTATCAGATAAGGCCATTGAAAGTGCCAGACAACTCGCCCTTGATACCCAATCCAATACCAACTTTGTCTGTTGTGATATTTACGATCTTCCCAATCATTTGAACCAACAATTTGATATTGTTTATACCAGCTACGGAACCATTGGATGGTTACCAGATCTGGATAAGTGGGCAAAAGTTATTTCACAATTCTTGAAGCCGGGTGGACAGTTTATATTTGTAGAGTTCCACCCTGTTGTATGGATGTTTGATGATAACTTTGACACTATAGGCTACAGATACTTTAATTCGGGAGCCATTATTGAAACAGAAAGTGGTACCTATGCTGATAGAAATGCAGAAATTACACAACCCTATGTCATGTGGAATCATGGTTTAAGCGAGGTTATAAATAGCCTGATTAAAAATGGCCTTGAAATCAATAATCTGGACGAATTTGACTATTCTCCTTACAACTGCTTCAATAAAACCATTGAGTTCGAGCCCAAAAAATATAGAATAGAACATTTGGACAATAAAATCCCTATGGTTTATTTAATAACAGCAACAAAGAAAAAATAATTCCCAGTCAATTTTAAGCCATTAAAACTTAGCTTTCCGTAGATTTTCAAAATTTCACAGTTGAAAAGACTTGTGCTATTTTCAAAATCTACGAGAAGCTTTATTTTTTTATATAGAAACGATATAAAGTGGATACTATGTACCTATAATGAGTTACGGTTTTCAGTAATTTGAATATGAAAAATTAATTTACTTTTATCACCGTGATAAAAAATCACATCACATAGAATTAATTATTATATTTACAAAAACACAAATGCTTATGAAGACAAATCTAGTCTATGTACTTCTATTGCTCTCCACTTTATCTGTTTCCCTTAATTCATGTAGGACAGATGAAATGTTGACAGGTACAGAACAAACACAAAAGGAGAAAATTGCCTTTTTTGAACGCTTTGAAAAGGAAAGAAGTCTTTCCAAAAATGCAGCATCCAACAACTATGCACTCCCCTTTGGAAACTCCATGCTCGCCTACTTTGAGAAGTATCCCGAAAAGAAAACCGAACTTGAAAACAAGTATGGAACAGTGGACTTAAGGGTTTCCTCTCAGGATATTGGAGGAGATGAGGGAGATGATAGAAAGCTTCTATTCTTTCCGATGCTCAAGGATGGAAAGGTAACGGCTGTAATAGCCGGAGTGATAAATGCAGAAAGAGACTATCTTTATTTTGACGTTCACCAAAACACGCATCCCGATGTTATTTATCTTATTAATACATTTCAGGACTACTATGAAACCAAGATTGTTTCCAGAAATAGCAACAATCCTATTGACGTAGGAGAAGTGATCATCAGAGTAACAAGACCGGTAAGGCTGACAATGTATGACGGATGGGGTGGAAATGGAGGTCCTGGCAATGGCGGACATGATATGGGTGGTGGACCTGGTGATTATGGTGGCGGAGGTGGTGGAGCTTCCAGTGGAAATTCAGGCACATCAGATCCATGTGGAAAGGCAGAAGCTCATAATGATGATGCGAAAGAAATAGTGGAGGACTCTGCTGTAAGTGTTCAAAAAGCAGCAATTACAATGACAATAAAAACAGATACAAATGAGAAGTCTTTTTCATTTGGTAAAGACAAGGATGGAAAATACCAAACAACAGCCGTTAAAACTGGAACTGGAGGTAATTCTGTAGGCATTGTTGCCACAAGTGGTTCAATCACCATACAAGGAGGGGTACACACTCATACAGCAGGATTATATAGTAGTTTTTCCGCAGGGGATTTTTATGCATTCCAGCAAGCAAATGCAAGTAATTCCAGCTTTATTTACTATTACGTTTTTGGTGCAGATAACTCGGCCTATGTTTTTAATATAACTAACCCAACTAACTTTGCAAACTTTGCCAGTAATTATCCAGTAGCTACATATTTTGATACTACCACAGGAGGATGGAATGGAAGTTCTCCTATTGGATTTGATTTTAATAATGCAATGGATCAATTCATAAGCAATGGTAAGTCTGATGATGAAGCCTTTGCTTTGGCATCAGCATTGATAATGAATAAATATAAAATGGGGCTCTCCTTGAGCAAAAGAGATAATATGACAGGGAAATTCAAATCCCTTTTCGTTAAAGAAAATCATACTTTCATCAATGCTGGGGGCACACCAATTGTACTATTATCCTATTCAGAAACAAGCGATTGTAACTTATAATTTAAAAAAGCATGAAATATTCAATAAAATTACTTTTTCTAGTATTCTTTATCTTGACTTTCAATAAAGTGAATGCACAATTAGATACGATGAAATACATAAAACAATTTGAAGCAAATAAATCACAGTATGTAAACAAACCTTTCTCGTTTTTATTGGGGCAAATGACCCAAATACAACCTAAGACGGCTTGGTCAATATCATCAGGCCGAAAAAAAGCATCATCAGGAACAACGAGATTTAAATTTGCAAGTAAAGAAGCCAGTTTTCATAATGTCATCACTTTACTGATTTATTGGCAGGAGGAAATTCCGAGGGATCAAACCAAGTATTATGAGCAAAAAAATCAATTCTATTTTACTAATGATGAACGTACATTCTTTGGTAACAAAATAGTGAAAGATATAGTGGTATATAGATAGAAATTAATTTCTAATAGCATATCATTGAATGGCAATATATAATACTCAAACTCCTGAAGCTTTACCTAAGGATATTATTCTAACAAAACAATAAAATTCTAGTAAAATAAAAAAATGCACTCAATTGAGTGCGTTTTTTTTAGAAATTATCATTTAATTTTTCAATCTCTTTTTTCACAAATTCTTCCATTTCCTCAATAACTTTTCCCCTTTCATTTCTTGATAGAGATGATGTATGTAAAGGGTGTGACTCTTGTAAAAATAAATAGTGAGGGTACAACTGTTAAAAAAACACTAAATTCAACAAAAACAGATATTACAGATGTACCAACCCCTTGTTAATAAATAATAAAATCATGAAGAATAAATTTTTAATAGTACTATTTTTTGTAGGAATTTTCTGTAATGCACAACAGATTTTTTCATTGAGACCAACAGAGACCTCTTTACCAGAGGGGTCATATCAAAAGGATACAAATAATGAATTACCTGACTACGAGGGGACTTGGAAAGGGATTTGGAATAGCAAGACTATTTTTGTTACATTCAAAAAATTAATCCAGCAACCGGTCCCCAATCTTAATTATTACAAAGATTACTTGGTTGGAAAATTTAAAATCATTGATGCCAATGGAAGTATTCTTTTCGATAATACAAACATTAGCGATTCTCAGGCAAAAATTAAAGGTCTAAGCTTTAAAAGATATGGTGATAGATATATGCTATCTTATGTTGACCCTGATTTATGTAATAGAAATGGAAGTGTAACATTGAAATTTACTGATTCCTCTAAAACTCAAATAAATTGGAATCTTTATTTTGGCAGTAATATGATAACCTCCGATTGTCAGTATTATAATACTGATATTCCTGATTCTTTACCTGAAGAAATCATTCTAACAAAACAGTAAAATATTTACCATATATAAAAAACGCACTCAATTGAGTGCGTTTTTTTTAGAAATTATCATTTAATTTTTCAATCTCTTTTTTTCACAAATTCTTCCATTTCCCAAACAACCTTTTCCCTTTCATTTCTTGATAGAAATAATGCATTCAATCTTTAAATTTCAAAATATGTGCATAAAAAAAGTCGGTATAACTTTCTGTTATACCGACTTTACAAGTTTAGAAAACTTAGTAGCGGGAACCGGACTCGAACCGATGACCTTCGGGTTATGAGCCCGACGAGCTACCTACTGCTCCATCCCGCGGTGTATTTTTAGAGTGCCTACCGAAGACACTTAACTTAGTAGCGGGAACCGGACTCGAACCGATGACCTTCGGGTTATGAGCCCGACGAGCTACCTACTGCTCCATCCC
>NZ_JAWRWZ010000665.1:0-247 GCF_046535285.1 Chryseobacterium sp. SIMBA_028
GTTTCAACTACAATTTTTTCTCAAAAAAAACTGAATTTAATTCCATATCCTCAAAAAGTTCAAATAAATGAGGGAAATTTTACTATTCCTGACATTATTATGTTAAATAGTGATTTACCGAAAGAGGAAACAGAATACTTTAAAAAGAAGGAAGGTTCAACTCAGAAATTTCAGAATTCAGGGAAATCAGAGGCTCATTTGGTATATTCTCAGTTACCAAAATCGACTAATTCTCAACAAAATGATG
>NZ_JAWRWZ010000666.1:0-247 GCF_046535285.1 Chryseobacterium sp. SIMBA_028
TATCGGCATCGCGCGGCGACTGGCCCGGGACGCCGAGGCCAGGCAGCGCCGCACGGAAACGGTCCGCATACCGCTGGGCCTCAGGGGCGTTACCGCAGCTGTGATGATGGCTGAGAAACTCGTCAAGATCGCCACCGACGAAGCCAACAGCTCCAACGATGAACGCGATGCTGCCGAGAAGATTGCCCTCCTGGCCAACTTGGGCGCACCCGAGTCAGGAACTTTGCCGCCATCCATGCGCAGCCAG
>NZ_JAWRWZ010000667.1:0-247 GCF_046535285.1 Chryseobacterium sp. SIMBA_028
CCATGCCGGCGACGGCCATCCCTGCGCGGCGGTACATCTGGGGTAGGTCGGCCGTGGGCACCCGTGGGTCCGGCGGGAGTCCGTACACTTCGGGTTCGTCCAGCAGCAGGAAGACCGATCCGGTTCCGCCGACGCCGTCGAGCTCGTTGGCCCCGTAAAGCCTTGCCTCGGTGAGGCCTTGCGCGTGCAGTTCTGCCACCCTCTCGCGGGCGGTCTCAACCATCGTGTCGTGGTCACCGAACTTGAT
>NZ_JAWRWZ010000668.1:0-247 GCF_046535285.1 Chryseobacterium sp. SIMBA_028
GTCTCAGCTCAGGTCTGGGTAACTGACATGGCCGAGTTTGCCGAGATGAACGAGGTCTGGGATGCCTGGGTCTCACCGCAACATCCGCCGGTGCGTGCTGCAGTGCAGGCTGTGCTCGCCAGACCTGAGTGGAAGGTCGAGATGATGGTCATTGCCGCATTGCCAGAGAGCTGAAATTCACAGGCTCACTGCCTCGTCATCGTCTCATGATCAAGCGAGTGGATGGCGAGGCCGTGAGATGACTATC
>NZ_JAWRWZ010000669.1:0-247 GCF_046535285.1 Chryseobacterium sp. SIMBA_028
GGGTTTTATTGGAGTATCCAAAAGAAAAGCATAACCTGAGAATCAGGGACAATCAATTGGATTTGAATGTAAAAAGCTGGCAGTGGATGGACTTCTATCTAAAAGGCAGCAAACCTGCGGACTGGATAAAACCGATGTTGGAATAAAAAAGGCTGCTGTTTTTCACAGCAGCTTTTTTAATTATTGTCTTTGATAGAGTTCGACATTACAGGTACTCAGGTTTCCTGGTACATCTAGTCCAAATGCC
>NZ_JAWRWZ010000670.1:0-247 GCF_046535285.1 Chryseobacterium sp. SIMBA_028
CGATTTCGGCTTCGCTCTCGTTTAGCTCGCCTTGCAGGCGCGAGATATCGCCCATGGCATCGGCCATGGCGCGCTCGATCGCCAGAAGGTCCGTCTTGCGCATGTACCCGACCTTGACGAGGCGAGCCTTGGAATCGCGCTCTTCGGTAAGCAGTGAAAGCTGCCGTTCGAAAGAATCCTTCTGGCCGCTATAACCCTTGAAGCGAAAGTCGAGCGAGGCGATGTTCTTGTCGATCAGGTTCAGCTG
>NZ_JAWRWZ010000671.1:0-247 GCF_046535285.1 Chryseobacterium sp. SIMBA_028
TGATGAATAATCAGCTCGCCAGACTACAGTTCGACTATTTGTCTAACTCGACGACAGGATTGGCGAATCTTAATGGAACGATGATCGGGCAGCTTCTCTCTACGACTCCACCAGTGGAGGAGCAATTTGCCATTGTCACTTTCCTCGACTGTGAGACCACCAAGATCGACACGCTGATCGCCAAACAAGAAAAGCTGATTACACTACTTCAAGAAAAGCGTCAGGCTGTGATCTCCCACGCCGTCAC
>NZ_JAWRWZ010000672.1:0-247 GCF_046535285.1 Chryseobacterium sp. SIMBA_028
CGAGATGTTCGGCCGCTTTGCCAGTCTTGATCGTGCCGCCAAAAGGGTCGACCACAAGGTCATCTGGTTCGGTCAAGAAGCGAATCAGGAAGTCCGGTATCGATATCGGCATCATTGCGCCGTGAACCGGTAGCCCAAGCCGCTGAGCGTCCCGCCGATACTGGAGCGTATCGGTGCATCGCGTTCCTCGCGAAATGACGTTACGCGGTATCCGCCCCGCTGTTGGCATCGAGAATCCGCCTGGTCG
>NZ_JAWRWZ010000080.1:0-379 GCF_046535285.1 Chryseobacterium sp. SIMBA_028
CTGCCTTTTGAGGATCTTGCAAGTATCTTATACAACTTAGGGCCACAACAGGCTCTACTTTGCAGCTGTGGAGATCTTTTAGAAAATGAAATTGTGCAAGACTTAGTTGCATCTGGAAAACTGCTTACATATCCCGGGAAATTCAGTGAATTGTTAAATGAATGGGTGTCAACAGGTACGATAGGAATATATAAGCCTACAGAGGAATACTATCTTGGCAGATGGCTAACTCTTTCGGAAAAACGCATAAATATCCCGCAAGAAGTCTATAATGCGATATCCAAGACCGCTACCATCATTGATGATGAAACTTTCAATCAAGAAATAGATATCGATGACAATGTTGAAGACTTTAGAAAATTTCTTTCAAACTCTAATG
>NZ_JAWRWZ010000673.1:0-247 GCF_046535285.1 Chryseobacterium sp. SIMBA_028
CCGCAACTTTTGAAATTAAATTCCCATTTCCCATGAGCGCTAAAGTTTTATTTCATAGTATTTTTCAGATCCTTTAGGGAACGAACAGTCAAAATTGTATTTCTTACTTGCGCTTTTATCAACCTTGAATATCGATTTTAACGTCGGATTACTGTAATTGAATATGAAATTTATTTTCTCTTCTATATTCCTTTTAGGGTGGCATAAAATCTTCGAGAGCGTCTCCTTGTTTGGAAGTTTATGCGAG
>NZ_JAWRWZ010000674.1:0-247 GCF_046535285.1 Chryseobacterium sp. SIMBA_028
GGGTCGCGCGGCCTACCACGCGAGTAAGCACGGCGTGATTGGTCTCACCAAGAGCGCTGCTCTGGACGTCGCGGCGCAAGGCATACGGGTGAACGCGATATGCCCGGGCTGCATCGACACGCCCATGGGCGATGGAATCGATCCAGAGGCGATGAAAGTGTTCCTCAAGGATCAGCCAATAGGTCGAATGGGCAAGCCGGAGGAGGTCGCGTCAGCGGTTCTGTGGTTATGCAGTCCTGGTGCCAGC
>NZ_JAWRWZ010000675.1:0-247 GCF_046535285.1 Chryseobacterium sp. SIMBA_028
CCGGCATCAGGTCGTGCCATTTGCGAAGACTCCGGGCCCGCTCCTGCGGCAGCATCGCCCGCCAGGCGGGCATGGCGCGTGCAGCGGAATCGATGGCCGCCGTGGTCTCTTCAGCGCCAAGTCTCGCCACCCAGGCGACGGTTGCGCCGCTTGCGGGATCGGCAACCTCGAAGCTTCTGCCGTCGGTGCCTGAAGACCAGCGGCCATCGCAATAGGCGAGGTCGCGCAGCAGATGCCTGTCCTTAAG
>NZ_JAWRWZ010000676.1:0-246 GCF_046535285.1 Chryseobacterium sp. SIMBA_028
GCAGATGCATGGATTGATCCTGGTAGATAAAGACCAAAACCTGCTGCGTCCCTCTATTATATGGTGCGACAGCCGTGCCGTATCTTATGGGGAAAAGGCTTTTCAGGCAATAGGAACAGAAAAATGTTTATCCCATTTATTGAATTCACCGGGGAATTTTACGGCATCAAAACTAGCTTGGGTAAAAGATAATGAGCCCGAAATTTTTGAAAAAATTGATAAAATAATGCTTCCCGGGGATTATAT
>NZ_JAWRWZ010000081.1:0-378 GCF_046535285.1 Chryseobacterium sp. SIMBA_028
TAAACGTATTCTTTCAGGAGAATAATCAATAGGTTTACTGATTATTTTAAATTCGTTGGTCTGAGCTTTTATACAGCATGTGATCAATACCAATAAAGCATACATAAAGTGTTTCATAAAAATAGCTTATTTAGGGTACTGATAATGTCCTGTAATGGTATATTTAAAAAGGATATCTTCCAGCACTTGTCCGGCTCCTATATTGTGTACGATCAAAAATCTCTTTCCGTCTGCCGATTTTTTATTGACAACAATTCCAATATGGGTTAAGTTTCCAGGTAAAATCCAGGTAACAATATCTCCGGGAACATATAATGCAGGATTGGTTTCTATGGATTTTTGTTTTCCAAATGTTGAAAAAAAGACGGCAAGATTGGG
>NZ_JAWRWZ010000677.1:0-246 GCF_046535285.1 Chryseobacterium sp. SIMBA_028
TGGGCCTCTTCCGTGTTCGCGGTGTGCTGGACACGCATGAACGGACGGTTCGTGAAGGCGCAGAACTGTTCCCAGGCGGTAGACTTGCCGGTTCCAGCGTGACCCCAGAAGTAGGACGGGATGTCGTAATCGAGGGCAGCGATGGCGTCACGCAGCGTCTCGGGCGTCCAGATGTATTCGTCGTCGGTCGCCGGCACCATGTCCTGATGGTCGTGACGCTCGAAGACGGATACCGGAATTGCGATG
>NZ_JAWRWZ010000678.1:0-246 GCF_046535285.1 Chryseobacterium sp. SIMBA_028
GTGTCCAGTTTGTTCCTGTAGACATTTGCTTAAGATCAGCTACTGTTTTAGCAGTCAGTGTACTTGGATTAAAATCACACGGGCTAGAGGTAAGACCATCTAAACGTGGGAATTTATTCATATCAAGGTCAGTCGGTTTATTAACATACAATTGATATGTAACTGTAGAGGTTGGTGTAGACTGGAATTTACTGTAAATCCCTACAAACTTACCTTTCCCTGAAGGAAGAAGCTGATTGGCAAATG
>NZ_JAWRWZ010000679.1:0-246 GCF_046535285.1 Chryseobacterium sp. SIMBA_028
GGTCCAAGTGGAAACCTTCCATTAATAAATAAATCGAAGGATTTAGCTTATATCATATATACATCGGGTACCACAGGTCATCCCAAAGGTGTCATGGTCGAACACCGAAATGTAGTTAGCCTTATGATCAATGATCAAATGGAGTTCGATTTTTCAGATAAAGATGTCTGGACGATGTTCCACTCTCCATCTTTTGACTTTTCTGTATGGGAGATGTATGGAGCCTTACTCTATGGAGGAAAGTTG
>NZ_JAWRWZ010000680.1:0-246 GCF_046535285.1 Chryseobacterium sp. SIMBA_028
GTTGTTCGGCGTACCGCGCGAGCGGCTGGTGGAGGAGACAGCTTCGCGCACGACCTTCGAGAACGCGATGAACACCAAGGATCTGCTTGCACAGAACGGACTTTCGAACTGCCTGCTGATCACCTCCGGATATCACATGCCACGGTCCGTCGGCATTTTCCGCAAGCTCGGCATCGACGTCACGCCTTGGCCCACCGATTTCCGGACGGACGGCGAGGTCCGCCCCGGCATCGACTTTACCCAGCC
>NZ_JAWRWZ010000681.1:0-246 GCF_046535285.1 Chryseobacterium sp. SIMBA_028
GAGGGGCGGGCACGGGTTATTTTAAACATGGAAGATGCCGATTTGGAAGATGGGGATATATTAGTTACCCCTTATACTGATCCCAGCTGGACACCATTGTTTGTATCCATAAAAGGCCTGGTCACTGAAGTTGGCGGACTGATGACCCATGGAGCGGTTATCGCGCGTGAATACGGCTTACCTGCAGTTGTCGGAGTTGAAAATGCAACCCAATTGATAAAAGATGGGCAGCGAATACGCGTACAT
>NZ_JAWRWZ010000682.1:0-246 GCF_046535285.1 Chryseobacterium sp. SIMBA_028
GGAACGAAGACAGCCTCATGGGGAGACAGTTCGGCCGTGAACAAGGTACCGAAAGAGGGGCCCTCCCTCAGATCCACCCAAGCCCCGAAAATACGGCCCGAGGCAAGGGAGATGAACTTATCCCAAGGCTCTGCGTGGATGCCGCGTGTGGTGCCCCTCTGGGCGTTGAAGGAGATGTTGTTTTGCACGGGACCAAAGTCCGGCATGCCGGCGTCGATCAGTTTGCGCCGGTGCCAGTTCTCTTTG
>NZ_JAWRWZ010000082.1:0-378 GCF_046535285.1 Chryseobacterium sp. SIMBA_028
ATCTGAAGCCGTTGGTGACAACAGAATTTAATATTGAAGGGAATCCGCACCGTCAGTTTATCGATATGGTATTGGAAGTAAAACCTGAGCAGGTAACACTGGTTCCGGATGCGGATGATGCCATTACCTCCAATGCAGGCTGGGATACTAAAAAACAGTATGATTTTCTTGTAGATGTGATTGCTGAATTTAAAAATGCAGGCATCCGTACCTCAATTTTCCTTGATCCAAACCCGGAATTAGTGGAATATGCTGCCAAGACTGGTGCCGACAGAATTGAGTTGTACACAGAAGCCTATGCGAAAGATTATCTTATCAATAAAGAACAGGCCATACAGCCCTATTACGATACAGCAGTAGTGGCATCAGAATTTGGAT
>NZ_JAWRWZ010000683.1:0-246 GCF_046535285.1 Chryseobacterium sp. SIMBA_028
GTGAAGTCGGGCCGCGTAAATGATGCTCAGACTGCCGACAGCAAGGTCCGGGAGCTCATCAACATTGCCGAGAACGGCCTTCACACGATGTTCACATCCGACGTCCGCAAGAAACGGTGGGACGCAGCGATTTTTGATGCCGATGCCGCCCTCCAGACAGATGATGCTTCGAGTGTGAAGAAGCTTCTGCGTGCCGACTTTATGAATTTGAAGAACGGGTCCGCACCCAAGGTTAAAGCCCTATTG
>NZ_JAWRWZ010000684.1:0-246 GCF_046535285.1 Chryseobacterium sp. SIMBA_028
TGGTCGTCCGTACTGTCGCAACTCACTGGCATCGCGCAACTTGACCTGCTCACCATGCTCCCGTGGCGCAACGTCATTGCCGGTATTGGTCTTCTCTCGCCGCACTGCCGTTGGTGCCCACTGTGTTTTGCTCAAGACCTCAGCGAAGGTCGCGAACCTTACTTTCGACTCGCATGGGATATTGGGACAGTTGACGCGTGCCCAAAACATGCGGCTAAGCTCGTTGGCTTCTGCCCGAATTGTGGG
>NZ_JAWRWZ010000685.1:0-246 GCF_046535285.1 Chryseobacterium sp. SIMBA_028
TTCTGTTTCTGAATCCTGTTAACGGAATTATATGGATAAATAACCATGTGAGCCATGCAAAAAAGCCGGTATAGGAAAACTGGGGTAAATCAACAACAGCATTAAACTTTGAAATAATTGCCATGCTGCCTTTATCATGATAAGAAAAAGGTTGTAATGGTTTCTTCGCTTCTTGTTTTCTGAGATTCTTTGCTGCTAATTTTGCCTGCTGAATGGCGACCTGCGCTAATTGAGGATGACCTTTTG
>NZ_JAWRWZ010000686.1:0-246 GCF_046535285.1 Chryseobacterium sp. SIMBA_028
CATGCAAGAGCAACATTAGGCACTTCATCAATTCCCGTGAATTCTTCTGTGGAAATACAGGCTATTTTTGAGGTTGAATAATTAAGTTAAAACATAAAATTAAGAAATACCAATTGCAGGAATTTGATCATTAAAAATTCCTGCAATTATTTTTATACTCTGTTCCAATTGTTCTTCGGAAATAGAACCATAGCTTAATCTAAAGCCGTTTACGACTTCATTAAAACTAAATTGTTCAGGGTGAAT
>NZ_JAWRWZ010000687.1:0-246 GCF_046535285.1 Chryseobacterium sp. SIMBA_028
CTACATCATAATTAGCGGTTAACGGAGATTCGTCCTGATAACGGGCATGAATATTCATCCGGCTTCCAATAATGTCAAAAGAGGTGTTTTTAAGATAAACTTCTCCTTTATTTACAGAAGCCGTTCCTTTAAGATGATTAAGCCCTAAACCTTTAAATTCTACTTTTTTTGCATTAGCTTCCAGCGCTACATCCAGATTTTTCGGAACGATTACTACACCGCTGCTTTTTGGGTTTTCGGCTTTAG
>NZ_JAWRWZ010000688.1:0-245 GCF_046535285.1 Chryseobacterium sp. SIMBA_028
GGGGACCGGCTCTGAGGCAAACAGCAAATATTGCCCGACTAAACGGTGGCCTCTGCCCGCCGGTGAGCTACCTTTTTGGCCTGCTTTACCAGGACGGCCTCGCCTTGACGGAGGGCTGCGTAGAGGGGGGCCGCGATGAAAATCGTGGCTGCGGTACCGATAAGGATGCCCACGAACAGAGCCAACGACAGGTCCCTGAGCGTTCCAGCACCCAACAAGCCCGCACCGATAAACAGAATGGCGGC
>NZ_JAWRWZ010000689.1:0-245 GCF_046535285.1 Chryseobacterium sp. SIMBA_028
CGTTTTAAAATCTTCACCGTTCAACCCAAGCATTCCTGCGATATCTGTTCCGTGTCCGATTCCCGTTTTTGCAAGTGAACCAAAAAATTCAACAAAAACTTCTTTAACTTCAGCGATTGATCTTTCTCTTTTTATAATCCTGATAAATGCAGATGCTGCATTCCATGGCCCCATGGTATGTGAACTGGACGGGCCTATTCCTACTTTAATAATCTCAAAAACCGATATTGATTCCATAAATGATT
>NZ_JAWRWZ010000083.1:0-377 GCF_046535285.1 Chryseobacterium sp. SIMBA_028
GGCAGCGAACCCGACTCCTGCAAATGGTAATACTGGCGTTGAGTTGAATAATGGTAATTTGCTTTTAAAATGGACAGGAAGTGCAAACACAACAAACTATACAGTTTATTTTGGAACGAATCCTCAAAATTTAACTAATATCGCTACGGTACCTTATTCTGCTACACCATCGTATCAGCTTACTAATTTAAGTCCGGCAACAAATTACTATTGGAGAATTGATGCAAACAATGCGCTCGGTCTTGCAACAGGAAATGTGTGGAATTTCCGTGCAATAACACAAAGTCTTGTCGGAAACTGGCCATTCATGGAAGCTCCATCAGCGGGTGAACAGATTGCAGATCTAACGTCTTTTGCCAATAATGGAATCTTAAATG
>NZ_JAWRWZ010000690.1:0-245 GCF_046535285.1 Chryseobacterium sp. SIMBA_028
CTCAAAATCAAAAGCTGTCAAAAGTCTTCGCTCAATGTTTAAATAATACAACCATATATAATGAAACAACCAGAACAACCTACCAACAACAAATTTTACGATATTTTAGTTGAAATCAGAAATCTGATGCTTTTGAAAAAAGAAATCCTCAATATTGACGAGGTTGCTTTGTACACAGGATTTGAAAAATCCTACCTGTACAAACTGACAAGCAGGAGAGCTATTCCGCACTACAAAACCCCTGG
>NZ_JAWRWZ010000691.1:0-245 GCF_046535285.1 Chryseobacterium sp. SIMBA_028
GGTCTGGTTTAAAGGTGAAAAATACTGGGCAACCGCATTACTGCCTGTTTGCGTTCTGTTGAATCCCAGTCCGTTTTCATCGGCTTTATGATAATATACGGGCATCCAGTCCGGCCTTCCACCGGGAATATCTCCCCAGGGTTCAGGCCCATAATGATGGTCAAAAGCAAAAATATGGTGCAAACCAAGCGGCATCATGTAGTCTACAGCTGTTTCCCGGGAAGAAAGCATCATTTCTTTCACCG
>NZ_JAWRWZ010000692.1:0-245 GCF_046535285.1 Chryseobacterium sp. SIMBA_028
TCCCTTTCCAGAACAGATTAAAGAACGATTTTGTAGGATCTCTTTCTACATCTTTTACATCCACAGACTGAGGAAGATTTCCGGAATCCGAACGCACAACAAGATTGGCAATTGCCGTTAAAACTCCTTTTTTCTGTTGATTATCTTTATTTAAAACAGCGATTTTTAAGTCTTTATGTTTCAAATTAAAAGTTCCATTTAAACCTCTTGGATTTCCTCTGAAATTAAAAAGCATTTCCTGAATC
>NZ_JAWRWZ010000020.1:0-63677 GCF_046535285.1 Chryseobacterium sp. SIMBA_028
TTAAAAATTAATCTCTTATGAAACACTCCTTAAGTGAAAGCCTAAATCAGTACACTTTTTGCTGACGATTTACAACGGTATCACCTATTTTTAATTCCATGTAATTTTGGTTTTAAAATTAAACTCAAATATAGTAAAATTGAGAACTATTTTATGATCATGTCTACGAAGAAAGTTTTTATAGTCATCTGTCTGGACGGATCTGAATATGAGAAACGCTCACTCAATGAAATGTAATGTGATGTTTGGCTTAGTAAAAGCTGTAGGTTGCTTTTAGAATACGATCTTGAAAATATTGAATCATGTTTGCTGCTTCAGATTTTCGCTGTATTGAGATCAGAAAACCTTTTTCATCGTAGGTCATTTCCAGCTCACTTACTTTTTGCCCACTCCATATATCTTCCATTCGTATAAGGTTCTTGTTATTGTCATACGTATATTTTTCGATTTTAGATTCAGGGCTGGAGGGCGCATCGGTGAGTTGCATCAGAAGTTCTTCCTTAAATTGGTATAACTCGGAAATTGTTTTCTTGGCAGTACAGCCATTATGCAGAAATAAACCTGCCGGAAGACCATTCAAATAGTAATACGTCTTTTTTTGATAACAAGTCTCCGGATTGTCGTTTTTTTTTCGAAAGTTGAAATATTCTGTACGCTCTTCTGCCTCGAATTTATTTTCGGTATAATATCGATACTGCCAGGAAGAAAATTCGTTTTCAGTTGTCAGTTTTTTCCAAAGGCTTTCATTCGGCAAAGATCCCTTAAGAATCATTTTGTCTACACCGGGAAAAGGTTCTCCCTGCCAATCACTGTTTTGCAGCCTATTGGGCATTTGTGAATTCAATGAAAAGATTCGGATGATATTAATTTTGTTTTTCTTATCATATTGGTAAACGTTGACTTTTACAATGCCATCCCGATAATCTATTCTTGCTTTTTTATCAATTAACCCCTGTGTTTTGTAGTAATATCGGGTATAAAAAGCAGTGTCAGCTTTTACTTTATCATAGCGTATAGTAGTCATACTCTCTATAAAGCCGTCAGGATTAAAATTGTAGAGATATTTCGTCCCGATTTTTTCGTCACTTTTAAGCAGAATACTTTTTACTTTATGAGTCTTCATAAAAGTAGGACTGAATGGAAAAACGGTTTTTGTAAAATAATCATCCTCCTCAAATGGTGTAACAATATAAAAATTTTTCCCCTGTGCTTTGCCAATAATCATCATACAGCAAACTAAAATGAGGGTTAAAAATGAGATGGGTTTACATAGGGGGTAGGGTATACTTTTTTTCATATTCTTTATTTAAATCATTGGTGAAATTCAAATTGGTACTTTCAAGTATGTTACTACCAACATTAAATCCAAATATAGTAAAATTAAAGACTGTTGTATTGTTATTTAAGTAAGCCTAAAACATAGAATATCTTTATTGTAAAGAAAATTTCACCAAAACATTTGCATATACCAATTAAATACTTACTTTTGTACCACTTAAAAATGGGGGATTGGCGCAGTTGGCTAGCGCGTTTGACTGGCAGTCAAAAGGTCACGGGTTCGAATCCCGTATTCTCCACTACAGTAAGCCCTTTCCCACAAGGGTTTTTTCAGATTCAGACTTTTTGGAAGCGTATTAATCAGTAACAAAATCAGTAACAATTAATACGTATGAAAAATTTAAACTTCGGATGCAAAAGATCCGACTTTCTAGTGACCAATTCAAAGGATGATTGGTTTATTCAATGTCGTTTTTACGAGCCAGATAGAGAAAAACCTTTTACATACCGTAGGAGACTCAACCGATTCAAAGATGAAATTGAGAAGACAAAAATTGCAAAATTACTTCTTAAGCAAATGAAGTCTTTGCTTGATGAAAAAGATTACAATCCAAGGACAAAACAATTCATGTTTCTTGAAGAGGAACTTAACCCCAATCTATCACTTTGTGAAGCTTTACAAAAAGCATTAGCGAGTAAGACCTACACACCAGAACATATGAAGCTGGTGGAGTTTATATTGAATAGGTTTAAAACTAATACCATTAAATTGGAATTAGATTATCTTAAAATCAAAGATGTTGAGCTTATCCATATTAAAAAAATTCTGGAAGCTTGCAACCTTTCTAATTACGGTTATAACCAAAACAGAAAAGTACTTTCATCGCTTTTCACGGATTTGGTAGATGAATCATGTTTAAAAGTCAATCCTTGTACTGGAATAAAGCCAAAGAAGCACATAGTAGAAAAGAAAGAAATATTCACAGATAAAGATCTTGAAAGGATTTCCGAAAGAATACTTAGAGATGTGCCGTTATTTTATAATTTCTTTCAAATATTCTATATGTCAGGATGCCGTGTTCCGGAAATGATAGGGTTAAAGGCGAAAGACGTTAATTTAGAGAAGCAAGAATATACCATATTACTGAAGAAAGGAGATTTGTATGTTAGAGAAAAGAGAGCTATCGTTCCTGATGCTATGGAATTTTGGCAGCGACAAATGAAAAAAGTAAAAGGCGATCAATACATTTTTTCTTATGGGTTTATTCCTGGAGATACATTGCTAACTCGTGATTACGTTTATAAATTCTGGAAAAAAAAAATAAGAATAGGTACAATTTACCAATTAAAGTATACATGGCTTGATAAGGTAGAGGAAGCTCATTACAACGCACAAATAATGGCTGGACACCGAGACGACAGAACCACATCAATCTACACTGTAGGACGCGAAAAAAGGCGTCTGGAAGCACAAAAACAAATTAAAATTAATAGTGTATCAAAATAACAAAAGGGACTTTAAATAGTCCCTCTTTTATTTACCAGTCGTTACTTTTTTCTTATTCCTAACCATTCGCCATCTAATTCCCAATGACCGAAATTTTCACCTACTGGCAGAAGTTCAGCAATTTCACAATCTAAAACATCAGCTATTTTTTGAAGCCTACTTATAGGAGGTTCTACGACTCCAGTGTTATACCTGCTTAATGCCACTGTATCAATACCGCTCTTTTCAGAAAGGCTGCGCATGGTCAGGCCCTTTCTTTTGGCTACTTCTTTTATCCGTAATTGCATAAGGTTGCTGTTTTTTACAAAATTAACATATAATACTAATACATCAAAGCATATTATCATTTAATGCTTATTTATAATCAGTATAAATTATCATTAAATGATAATATTAATTTGTAATATTAGCATTTAGTGCTTACATTTGCTACATCAAAACGAAACGATATGAAAACACTCAAACAAAGATTACTTGATCTACTGGGTTTAACAACAAAAGAAGATACGGCCCAAGAACTTCACGATTTACTTGATGATTATAAAGAATCAATCGCAGTAAGATTAGAACGTGAATTCATCTTCTCAGATCTTGATACTAAAGAATTAATAGCTAGTGACTGTTTCATTACCCCACCTATGAAAGGTGAGTTTTATGCAACAAGTAAGGGCATTTATGAAGTATTATACGTTACTCATTCTTATAATTCATCAAGAGAGGCTGGTAGAATACAGGTTAGAAAAGTAAGAGAATTTAAAACAGCGGGGTAATGCCCGCTTTTGGTGGTAAAAGCAAAAATCAACGATATGAAAACGCAAAATATTTCTTTCAGAAAAACGGTGATGTTAAGGGCTTATCACATCATGTTTGTAACGGGCAAAGAATGGTCTGTATGCCTTAAAAAATCTTGGCAATTACACCGATTGAACAAAGAGCTTCATTGTGGCGAAGTAACGTTTTATTTCGAGAAAAAAGATGGTTCTATTCGTAAAGCAGTTGCAACTTTAAAAATCGATTACGAGTTCAAAACCCAGAGTCAACCGAACATTACTACATTCACTTATTTTGATGTTGAAGCGAAATCTTTCAGATGCTTTAAAATCGAAAATTTCATCATGGTTGAGCAAACCAAAACCCCTGAAATAAAAGTGGTTGAAGTATTGAAGAAATCACCTGCTAAACTTATTAGAAAAAGAATTAAATTTATAAAAGCTAGATAATATGAAACTTAATGAAATAACGCCAGATTTGATAGATGAAATGTTATCAAAATATCCAATTAGAGGTATTCTCACATTTAAAACCTTACAAAAAGTAGAAACGACGTTTGATAAAAATGTTAGTTTTCATTCGGGTAGAGGTTGGTTCTATTTCTCTAAAGAAGATCTTAAAGAAACAGAAAGACACTTTAGAGAAGAATACAAAGACGATGTCATTGAAATTAAACAGACAAATAAAGGCTACATATATTGTTTTACGGGCATTAATACGATTGTGTTTTTTTGCAAAAAAGACAGACAGGGTACCTTAAAGGCAAATTATATATCGATGGACTTTTCAGATGGTATAAATAGATCTGATAGACATGGATTTCTTCTTTCAAAAGGTGTTGAATGTTATGTTAGAAAATACATTATACCATTTAAAAATGGTGAAATGAGATTGGGTCATTGGCACGAAGAATATATTTCGGCAACAGATAATAAAGCAATTAAACTATGAGAAGCACCGCCCAACGTCACCGAACAAAAGTATCAAGACCACAAGTAAATCTATCTACTGAAAAAATAGAGCAAGAAAAGCCGTTATTTCTGATCATACAAAAGGTTTGGTTTGATAAAATAGAATCTGGCGAAAAAACAGAAGAGTATCGAAGCAATACCGAATTCTATCAATCAAGACTGCTAAACAAGTCTAAAACAGCCTTTAAAAATTATCGTACCGCAATACTTCAAATAGGCTATAATAGCGACGCAAAGCGTATGATGATCGAAATTGAAAAAATTACATTAAAACGAGATTTCACTATTCATTTAGGCAAGATCATCGAGCGTATCAATTTCTAGTTAAAAGCAAACTTATCATAAATCAGCCACTCTATTTTTTAGGGTGGTTTTTTGTGGTTTAAAAAACGAATATATATAAAGTAATGCTTTAATTGTTATTTATATGTTTCATTAAATCAAAGTAATAAATATCTTTGATTAAGATGGTAACGGCCGAAATAAGAAGAAAATATAAGGGCAAAAGCATTGAGGCTTTAATTGAGACTTTTCAGAAGCTTGTAAACGCTAAAGTGCGTAAGCGAGACAGCGAAAACGGTTATTTCATCTGCATATCATGTGATGAACTGAAGCCAGTAAATCAGCTCGATGCTGGGCATTATTTTGCTAAAGAATTTTACAAATCAGTGCGATTTGATTTAGATAATATTCATGGTCAATGCAAAAGGTGCAACCATTATTTAAGTGCCAATTTGATACCATATCGCACTAATTTACTTTTAAAGATAGGTGAGCATCGTTTACGGCAATTAGAGCAAAAAGCAGCCTTAAAAAACTTCAAATTTAACCGTGACTTTTTGATTGAACAAATAGAAAAATATAAGCATGAAAAATACTAAAGAACTGTATTTAATTATACAAAAAAAATACTTTCTCGAAATTATAAAAGGAGAGAAGATTGAAGAATATCGAGACTTTGTTGAATATTATATAAACAGATTATTCCATACAGATGATGAAGGAGAGCTTACAAAACCTAAAAATTACGAAACAATTCGCTTTCAAATGGGATATCGAAAAAATGCACCACAAATGGTAGTCGAATGTGAGGGAATCTCAATAGACGCAGATGAGGACGGTTCGGAGTTCTACACATATGAGAATTGTAATTTTACTATTCACCTGGGCAAGATACTTGAAAAAATAAATTGTGAAAATCTCAATAATTAACCTTAAAAACAAAAACAATGGCTGAAGGTGCTTCCAAACAAACGGAAAAATCAAGAAGAAGTTTTACCCCTGCAAGGGCTAGAGCGAGATCAAGAGGAGTTGGTACAAATTTTACAGCAAGAAACTTCCAATCTAGAAGAGCTGCAATAAGGACTATGAGAAATACATAATCTTATGGACTTGTCAGTTACTTTAAACAGTATTAAAGCTCTGTCCACGAAAGTGGATAGAGTTATTCTGTTTCATTCAGGCGCGGGAAAGGATAGTATTTGCCTTTTAAACATGATGGCTCCGCACCTTAAAGAAATCGTTTGTGTTTTCATGTACATGGTAAAAGATCTGGAACACATGAACCGGTACATCCACTGGGCAGAAAAGAAATATCCAAACTGTAGATTTATGCAAACCCCGCATTACGCATACTATAACAATAAGAAGCATGGAGTAAACGGTGCTGAAAAGGTTAAATATTCTGAATGGAATCTTTCAAAAATTAATGACAAGGTAAAAGAACAAACTGGAATTGAATGGTCGGTTTTAGGTTTCAAGAAAAACGATTCTCTTAACCGTAGATTGATGCTGAATTCATATCCAGATTCAATGACGAGCGAAGCAGGGCAAAAGCTTTATCCCTTGGCGGATTGGAATAACAAGCAGGTGATCGCCTATATTAAAAAAAATCGTTTAATCGAACCTCTCAAGTACGGCAATACCGGAAACACCCGAAGTCAAGGCAATGATGTAAATGATATTTCTTTTCTTCTTTGGTGCCGAAAGAATTATGCCGGAGACCTGAGGAAAATTATTGAAGAGTTCCCAGACACAGAAAGAAAGCTATTTGAATACGATCATTCACAAAAACTAAAACAGCATGCAGAACAAGATTAAACAGAGCGAAACCATTATCCTGAAACGTTCAGAGATAACGCCGGCCGATTACAATCCCAGAACTATTACCGATGATGCAAGGAAAGCACTTAAAAAGAGTATTAAAGAAAACGGTATCATTGGTGGAATGGTATGGAATAAACAAACAGGCAATCTCGTATCTGGCCACCAAAAATTGAGCATTGCTGACGAAGTTAACAAATACGAAGCAGGAAACGATTATGACATCAAAGTAGAGGTTATAGATGTAGACCTGAAGAAAGAGAAGGAATTAAATATTTTCTTCAACTCAAAAGCGGTTCAGGGTGAAATGGATTACAAGAAGCTCGCACAGATCTTCCCAGATATTGATGCAGCTTTATCAGGTCTAGATGATGTTGATATTTCAATGATTGAAGTTGAAATGCCAAATATGCAGGATATCGTAATTGAAAGTTTCGAGCCACAGGAATCTAAGAGAATAGATGCTGAATACGAGAAAAGCATCACTCAAGAACTTTCAAACGCTGTAAATCACCCAGAAACGAGCATTTCAGAAATGGAGCGTAAAGAAGTTGCTGAACTGACACCAGAAGAGAAGAAAGCCAAGATAAAAGAGATTAAGGAAAAGGTAAAAGAAGGCGCCATTTTAGACGGCGATCCATATTTCACGGTTTCATTCTCAGATTATGATGCAAAAGTGATGTTTCTTGAATACCTGGGGTTCAATCCTGAAGATAAGTTCATCAAAGGAGAAGAGCTACAGGAGAAAATAGATGAAGTCTATGCGAGTTGATAAGCAGGCCAGTACATGTAGTAAGTTCATGTACACCACAGAGAGAGAAGCGCAGGAAATCATCACCAAATGCAAGTCAGCCAGCAGTAGAAGTAAGATCCCAAAGAGACATTATTACTGCAAAGAATGTCACGGATGGCATGTAACAAGTCAAAAGAATAAATCAAAATTTCAATAGTATGGAAAAAGAAAAATTCATTCTGAGAAAAGCCTCAGATCTTACAAAGAAATCGTTGACAAAAGAAGATGTTTATGATAACATTTCACGAAGTAATAACACTCCAACATTTAAACATGCTATACCTCCAGAATGCCACATTTCAGAAGAAGTAATTCTAAGTATAATGAAAGACGGATTTAAGGTTTACAAAGGTAATATGATGGGCTTTGTAGATGCATGGATAATTGAGTGGTAAAAATAGAGTTATGGCAACAGTAGGTAGAAAGACAAAGTACGATCCTAATTATCATCCTAAGCAAGTTTTGAAGTATTCATTACTAGGATTAACTGATGTGCAGATGTCAGGTGCTTTGGAAATTACTGAGTCAACTTTAAACCTCTGGAAGAAAAAGCATCCTGAATTTTCGGAGTCCATAAAAAGGGGAAAATTTGAAGCCGATGCTAATGTTGTTTCCACTCTTTACAAAAGAGCATTAGGGCATACCCAGAAAAACAGAAAAGCGTTTAAGGTTAAGCACGTTGATCCAGGTACAGGTAAATTGTATGACACAATAGAATTTGCTGATGAAGAAATATATTTTCCGCCAGATATTACAGCTACAATTTTCTGGTTGAAAAATAGGCAATCATCTACATGGAGAGATAAGACAGAGACTGAACATTCAGGAGAAATAAAAGGTAAAACAACAATTGTATTCTCAAAAGGTGCTAAAGGAAAAGACTGAGGAAGAAGTGTTAACCTTATCGGATAAGTACGAGCCCTTATTCCAATGGTTGAGTGCAGAAAAAGGAGATCCACTTTATTCTGTCAATACAGTTGTTATCACAGGAGGTAGATATTCTCAGAAGTCTTTTGGTATTGGTACATTTTCCGGTATTGCTACGAAAGATTTTAATCACCGGATCCTCTATACCCGATACACTTTAACCTCAGCAAAAGATTCTATTATTCCAGAATTTGAGGAAAAATTATCATTGCTTAATTGTCACGATGATTTTAAAGTAACAAAAGATAGCATAAAAGGTATTCACAATGATAGTAAAATTGTTTTCAAAGGGATTAAGACTGGTTCCGGAAATCAAACCGCTTCTTTAAAATCCCTGAAGAATTTCTCAATATTTATTCTTGATGAAGCGGAGGAAATGCCAGACTTCACTACATGGGATAAGATAAAGAAATCCATGAGAGCCTTAGATGTGCGAAATCTATCTATTCTCTCGTTAAACCCGGCAACGGAAGAACATTGGATTCACGAGGAATTATTTGAAGGAAAAGGAGTAGAGGCAGGATTCAATGGAATAGTCGGAAATGTTCTTTACATCCATTCAACGTATCGAGATATTGAGCGTGAATTTATATCAGATGATACCTGGCAGGAATATGAAGAGTTAAGACTGATTTACGAAGCATGGAGAGAAGCATCGCCGAAAGAAAAGGCGGAAATGGATCCAAAGATCGTAAAGAAAGCAAAGTATTTTCTTCACACCATCATGGGTGGATGGCTCAACAAAGCAGAAGGAGTAATCTTTGAGGATTGGGAGATAGGAACATTCGTAGACAATGGAAAGGCAATTTTCGGTCAAGATTATGGATTCTCAATTGATCCAACAACATTGATAAAGGTCTGCATTGAAAAATCTCTGAAAAAGATTTATCTGAAAGAGTATCTGTACCGTCCGAAAATGACGACATCCCAGATTTACGATTTCAATAAAGAAACAGCCGGAGAAACATTGATTGTTGCAGATTCAGCAGAACCGAGATTGATTGAAGAATTAAGAAAGAAAGGTAACAATGTGATTGCAGCGGAAAAAGGACCAGGCTCAGTAAGTGGAGGTATAGCCAGAATGCTTGATTATACTCTGGTTGTAGATCCGGATAGTAAAAACCTCAAAAAAGAATTAAATAATTACGTGTGGCATGATAAAAAGTCAAATACTCCTATTGACGACTGGAATCACCTTATCGATCCAATCAGATATGTTGTATTAGAACTTACAGAAGCACCAAACAATAACCTCAGCAGAATAGCATCACTAATATAATGGACGAGAAATATTACCAACTACAGACCATCGGAGAGAAAATAGCCTATCTTAAAGATAATGGAATTCCCTTGCCGAATATAGAGCAGTTTAATGCAGAATGGGATGAAACCCGGCATAAAATAATGACTGATCTGTATAATTATCCCGATAGGATTGTTGAGTATGAATATACTGATGAAGATGGTAAGAAAAGAGAGGGTAAACGAATTGAAAAGCTCAACCGTATTCCTTTGGCATATCAAAAGGAGATTGTAGGTAACGCTGTTACTTTCCTATACGGCAATCCGGTTAAGTACACCAATAATATTGAAGACACCTCAATGTATGATGCATACTTGAAAATTCTTGATAAGGAAAAAGTAATTTTTATTGACCGAGAAATAGCCAAGATTAACGGAAGATTTACACAGTGTGCTGAACTCTGGTGGGTGGCTGAAGAACCCAATCAATACTATGGATTTAATTCTCAGTTCCGAATTAAAGTGTCTTTACTTTCTCCTAATAAAAACAAAATGTATCCCTATTTTAATGATCAGGGTGATATGATTGCTTTCCTAAGAGAATATGAGAAGCGTATCAATGGTATCAAGGTCAAATATTATGAAATATATACTTCAGATAGGATTGCTATATTACGTGAGGCTAATTCAGGATTTGAGCTTGTGTCCGAAACCGTTAATTCAATAGGTAAAATCCCTATTGTCTGGTATCAATTTGAAAATGTAGAGTGGTCAAAAGCTCAGAAAGCTATCGAAAGACTAGAAGAAATTGCGAGCGATGCAGGAGAAGTAAACAAGAAGTTCTCAGCACCTATTTTAGCATTAACCGGAGAAGTTACAGGAAGTTTTAGCAAAGATAAAACAGGTAAGGTCTTACAACTAAAAGGAGATCATGCAACGGCTGATTTTGTTCAACCACCAAATGCAAGTGAGTCGCTATCAAATGAGAAAGACGATTTAGAAACAATCATCTACAAAATGACAAATTCTGTCAATATCTCTCCTGAAGCTCTGGAGGGACTCGGTAATATGCTTGCTACAGAAAATGCAGCCTTTCTATTCATGCTACCACATCTAAAGGTTATGGATAAAATGTCTGTTTATGTACCGGCACTTAAGCGAAGAATATCTATCGTGAAGTCTTTTCTTCAGCTAATGAATACTTCTTACCGGAATAGTGATTTAGATGCTGAACCAGTTATTACTCCATTCATAATCAACAACGAAGCTAAGTTCTACGAGATGCTAATGACTGTCAATGGAAATCAACCACTATTTAGCCAAAAATCGACGATGGAAAGAGCAGGAGTAAAAAATATAGATGAAGAGATACGAGAAATCAGCTCTGAAATGGAAAAAAAAGCAGGTAATGACCTATTATGACACCAGACGAACGTCATCTAAAGAGAATAAACAGATATCTCATTGCAATCAATGGGGTATATGATGATTTAGTAAGAGAAATTGCATTAGTAGTAGTTAGATTAAAAGTAGGAGATAAGCTATTTAGATTTAGGGATTATGGTACCATAACGAAAGAGGTAAGTAGAGCGTTAAAGAACTACAATGACAATCTACTGTCCTCAATCAAAACCTATACTCAGTACGAATGGGACTATGGAAATGCTAAAGTAAGTGAATTGCTTATAGAGAACCTGGCAAAAGTAAAAGGAAAGGTTTCTGGAACTGCTTATGAAGCTAAATTGAAAGAAATCTCTACCCAGTCAGTCAACAAGTCAGCACTTGAAGCGTTTCAACAACGAAAGAGCGGCAAATTTACAGTATCGGAAAGAGTCTGGAATATTACCAAGCAAGCAAAGGAAAACCTTGAATTTGCCATAGATGATGCTTTAAGAGAGGGAATGTCTGCTCAGGACCTTGCACGCAAAATAAAAGGGAATCTAAATAATCCTGATGCATTGTTTCGTAGGGTTCGGGATAAGCACGGAAACCTGCAATTGAGCAAAAACGCAAAAGCTTTTCATCCCGGACAAGGAGTTTACAGGTCCGCTCATAAAAATGCTATGAGGTTAGCAGCTAATGAAATCAATACAGCCTATAGACAAGCGGAACAATTACGGATTCAGGGAAATAACGATGTAGTAGGACAGAAGATCAATTTAAGCCCTCAGCACAAGGTTTATGATATCTGTGATGAACTGGCAGGGAGCTATCCAAAAGACTTTCAATGGAGTAGTTGGCATGTTCTGTGTAAATGCTTCCGAACTATGATACTCAAATCACCCACGGAACTCATAACCGAAATAAACAACGGTCAAAACCTATCGCCCGAATCATCATCGAACTTCGTTTCAGGTGTTCCCGATAATTTTACCTCATGGCTCTCAGAAAATCGCGAGAGTCTGGAGAAGATAAAAAGTAAACCTTATTTCTTAGAGGAAAATAAAACGCAATTTACGATGTAATAACTTTAGTCCCAACAAATATAAGCATGTCCATCTTTGGATCTTCGTGAAATTGAAACTCAATTTCATTGTGACTAAAAACATCAGATATAATTTCTATACGGTTATCTAATAAAGTTTTATTTAAAAGAACTATGCCAGATCCTGTTAAAGGAGATGCATCAATTCCATTAATGTTAGTTTTCCATCCTGCAGCTATAAAAAGATTAGCTATTTCGCTTGCATAAGTTCTTGCTTCACCATCTCCCCAGCGACTACTTATTTTTATGTTCTGAGAAGTATGTTTACTCAATTCATGAACAATAGAGTCTTTCGTAGATTCAGATATTGTTCTTTGTTTTACTTGTTTTCGTAATAATAGTAGTTCTTTTTCTGCATTAACGGTTTTTTCTTTTTGCGTCTCCAATTCTAAAGAAAGATGATCAGCTTTGTCTTTTTGATTTAAAATTTCTAATTCGAGTTCTTGAGCTTTTAAATCAGTTTTGGCAATACTTTCGTTTGCTTTAGCTGCTTCCTTTCTTGCTGTTTCTGATTCAGCGGTAGCTTCAGCAATACGTGTTTTAAGTCTTTCCTCCTCGATGGCCTTTTCCGCATCTACTTTTTTACCAGCATACCAACTTACAACAGCTATTAAAGCGGCGGCTACACCAATAAAAGCAATACTACTATCTAGAAATGATTTCAATTGTTCCATTTTTGAACGAGGCATTGGTTTTTTTTCAAAGATAATGAAATCCTATAATTTTAAAGTAAAGAATCTGTTGTAGTCAAGTGTAAAACTAATAATCATGAGCGTGCTTTCTGTTGAGTAAATAATCTTTTGTATATTCGAAAAATAAAAAAGGTAAAAAAAATGGAATACAAAATTTTAGATAATCATTCACCAGTATCATTAGAAGTAGAGGTAAGTCGTTATTTAAGACAAGGATGGAAGCTGCATGGTAATTTATTTGTACATGATAATAAATTTTATCAAAGCATCTTTAAAGATAAATAATAAAGCATCCCACTATAAATGGGGATTATCATATGATCTCATCAGAATATACAGAATATGACCGTCTCACATACGGAATGGAGCTAAACTTTATAGCTCTTACTCCTTTGTTTATGGGATATTGTGAAGATGTTATTTTCGGTGAAGAAATAGAAGATCTCAGGTATTACTGCTTTCACTTTTACAATGACAACTACCTTTCTCATCTATACCAGAAACTATCTTATAGAATAGAACGACTATACAAGGAAATGGACTCAAGTCAGTTTCCGAATCTATCAAACGGATTTGCTAATCTTTTAATTTACCTAAAAGAACCAATTGCCAGAGAAAATGATCAGGAATACAAAGCTGTGAATTTTGTATACTGGAGAAATCAGGTATTGCAGGATCCAGCTTTAGCTCATAATGGAAGTTTTAGGAAGTATTTAATAGTTTTATAATTTGTAGACTAAAAGTTAATTATTATCTTAGAGCAACCACCCAAATGTGGAATTATAATATTATGGCAGATTTATTAGATTTTGAAATTTCTATTGCATCCTTAAATTCTCGAATAGAGGCATTAAAAGCCTCTCTAAATTCAGGTCAAAAAGTAATATTTGATAATAAAATTAAGGAATTAAAAGAAAAATTTATTTTAGAACATCCTGGACTTACGGAAGAACACTTAAAAACAATTACACAGAAATTTAGATAAGAATAGCCCCAATTAAGGGCTATTCTTTTGAGTAAGCTTTTTTGTTATATTTGCCAGAAAACTACTTTTACATGAAAAATAATAACTGGGTTTTCTGGATTATAGGGTTGGTTTCCATAATATTTATGGCCATTGTTTTATGGTTAAATTATTCGCACGCCATAAACCTAGGCAAAGATTATCAAGGGCTTTTCGGGGATATGTTTGGGGCATCAAATGCAGTATTTACCGGGCTTTCTTTTGTAGGGGTTATTATTGCTATTTTACTTCAGAGGCAAGACTTGAAAGAAACAAAGGAAGAAGTTGTTAATCAGAATAAAACGCTGATGATGCAGAGGTTTGAAACAATTTTCTTCAATTTAGTTAGCAATCATCATCAAATAGTATCTGATTTACGATCGAAAGATTATACAACGAAAGATGGAGTAAAAATATACACGTACTATATTTCAAGAGAGGTATTTAAGCAACATATTGAATACTTATTACTCAATATAGACGATGATATTGATACGTTTGAATCACAATATTCAGAATTCTTTAAAAACAATGGATATGAATATGCGCACTGTTTAAAAAATTTATATCAAATACTAAACTATGTGGACAATCAAAAATTTGAGAAGCAAGAAAATGAAGATTTTCAAGTAAAAAGAAAATATATAGAAATTTTATGGAATCAGCTATCTGATAACGAAATTGCAATGATTTTTTACCATTCTGCACATTGTAAATTTATGCCAGGATTTAGATTCATAATAGAAAAATACAGTTTGTTTGAAGATGTAAATGATCAACTATTATTTAATGAAATAAAGAAATTTTACTCTGAAAAAGCATTTAATAGGAAAGCCTCTTAATTGAGGCTTTATTAGTTGGATTCGGATTCAATCTCATATATGGGAGGATTGTCTAAAAATTCGATATAACTATTTTTCAGAAAAGAAGCCGGATACAACCTAGAGTGACCATCGCTTTTATGTACTACTGTTTGGGTATTATTTTCGTCAAGAAGAGCCTTTTTAACTTCTTTCTTAAACCCTTCATAATCACCTTGTTCTTCAAATTCGAGAAGATGATTAATTGTTTCGTTTTTAATTCTGATTCTCATATTTAAAATTTTATTTCAAAGTTAACTCTTTTCCTTTAATTGCAAAGAAAATGTTTTGCAATTGGTGGATATAATCAACATCTGTTTTACCTGAAAACAAATCCACTGCCCATTCTGAATCAACTCCATTGAATTCTATTTGAATGCCATCAAGTCTGTAGACCGGATGATCCAATACTTTTAGAAAACCAAATTTTAGAAGCCACTCTTCGCTTATTGGAATTAAGTTAATGCCTGGTGTTTGAAGCAATGCATATCGGTCTTCTCCTCCTGTGTTATACTTAAACATTATTTCCTCGGCCATAACTCCAGTTATTTCAGATAATGTACTTCCGAAGTTTATATAATTCCCTATTCTAAATTGTTTACTATCCATGTTATAATTTTTACAATTATACAACTATTTTTCAGTCTGGAAATATGGTATATGAAGTTAGAATTCCTGAATTTGTTTTAAACGAAGATTTGCATCTTCAATTGTTTCCGGCTGAAATATCTGTTTAAATACAATTCCAGACTTCGGTGATGCTCCGGTAATTGTTTTGTCTTTATGAACCGTTAAGGAGTTCCAAATGTTCTCTGATAGTTCTTTCTGGTAGTTGGTACAGAAAGTAGTTCCGTTAGCGGTCCGAATAGAGTCTTTTTGATATCCGTTTTCTTCTAGGAAGTTGTAGAAATTAAATTTGCTCATAATTTAGTTTTTCTTTCAGTTTTAATATCTGCAAAAATTGAACGTATCAGGTCAGTAAAGTATGCTACAATGCATATAGTTAGGATTATCAATATAATTGTAAGGCAACCTGTAATTGTAACAATTAACCCTTGCATTATGCAGTTAAATATTTCGGTCATCGTCTTTCATTTTTTAAGCCACTCAATTACCTTATGAGTGGGAGATTGAATTTTAGATTATTATTTTCCTTGTGGGGAATTCTGTTTCCATTTTGTTTCTTAGCCATTCCAGGACTCTTTCCGTGTCAAATAGAACCTTTGTTTTTTGTTTCCGGTTTTCGTAACCCCCAAGGATTATACTCTCCGGGAGAAGTTTATTCTTTAATAGTTTATGAATAGAGCTTCTATCTTTCCCAATTACTCTGCAAAATTCTTCAAATGTGAGAGTGATTTTCTTTACTCTCTCTATTCTATATGCCGTTTCCATCATATCAATCACAAGTAAATCAGCGGTTCTTTTCCTTAGTAAATCATCCATAATTAAAATTTATATGGTTATAAAGTAAAACTTTAATTAATAATCGCTAAAATACAAAATACGTTATTGTTATGCAATAGTAACTAAGCTACTTTTGAACATAATAATTAAATCTAAGTAATGTTTGAAAAAATCCTAAAAGAACTTAAAACCAAATATGCAAATCTGGGGTTAAGTGAAACTATTTTGAAAGTAATGGCTGAAACATTAGCCAAGACGGTTGAAAAAGAGGAAGAAGTAGAAACTGCAGTTGCAGGGGTAGAGGGACAGATGAAAATCTATCAGTCTTTCGCTGATCAAAATAGAACGCTTCAAACCGAAATCTCAAACCTTAAAAAAGCAGGAGAGGTTAAAACCGAAGAGAAGAAAGAAGAAAAAAAGGAGGGTGAAGAAAAGAAAGAAGCGAGCGATGTTCCAGAATGGGCAAAAGCAATCATTGAAAGCAATAAAACACTTTCTGAAAGCTTAACAGCCATGAAAACAAAGGAAGCTCAGCAAACAACAGCACAAACACTGCAAGCAAAATTCACAGAGTTGAAAATACCTCAATCTTTTCAGAAGCTTATCCCTATGGATAAAGTTTTCGCTACACCGGAAGAAATGGAAGCGTTTGTTAACGAACAAAAAGCAAACTATGATGGTATTGCTCAGGAATTCGGAAATGCTGCATTAAGTCAAGCGCCTAAACCATTATTTGGTGAGTCAAAAAAAGAGGGAGAAGTTTCACCTGATGTTCAAGCTTATTTGGATTCTAAAAAACAAGTAAAAGCAAATGAATAATATTAATGATGACTTTCAAGCAGGAAGACAAATTGTTGTATTTGATCAGATTGACGCTACCTATCCGGGCGGTGTCCATATCTCAAAAACAGATGCAGCGACAAGATTCCCATTAAAAGTAATTCCAGCGGGAACCGTAGTTGTTCCAGATGCTGATGGAAGATATAAAGTCTTAAATGTGGCTTTGACAGCACCCTTACTTGTAGGAGCTATTGGTTTGGTAAGTCACGATATTAAAGTGGATGATTTCCCTTTAGCATCTATTATCATGGCAGGAACTGCAAGAATTGACGCTTTGCCTGACCTTGAAAAAACGGGAGTAGCCTTATTAGCTAAAGCTTTACCAAGAATCTCTTTCATCTAATAAATAACGAACAATGATCATAAACGCAAACAATATTGTACCTGAATTTTCAGCATCCAATATGAACGCAATTATCAATGCGTACACTTTGGGAGATTTACAGTATAGAAACTATTTCCCGCTTCAGTATCAGACTGATTTAACCTTTCAAAACCTTGAATCAACAACATCTGCCAAAGTTATGGCCGACATTGTTGCAATCGGATCTAAAGCACCAAGAAAAGGACGTGATTTCATCGCTGCTATGAAAGGTGAAATACCAAAGATTGAAATTGCCAGAGACATTGACGAACATGATTTGATTAAGATCCAGCAATTGAGAAACGCAGTACAGTTAAATCCTACTAATGCAGCGATTAAGAACCAAATGATTGATAAAATCTACGGTGATTCTACATTCGTGCTTGATGGTGTAAATGCTAGAGCTGAATATGTTGCTAAAAGGCTTGCTTCAACTGGAAAGTATAAGACAACTGTTAGTGATAATGCTGGGGGAGTTGCTGATATTTCTGTAGATTTTAAAGTAAGAATTGTAAATGCTGCAAAAGATTGGTTTACGGCTGCTGATGCAGATCCAGTAAAAGACATTCAGGCATTGCAAACAGAGGCTTTAAGTAAAGGATATCGTTTTTCTACAATCACTGTAGATCAAGCAACTGCAAATCAAATTCCGATGATTAAATCAATGCAGGAGTTTGTATATGGAGTTGCAAACAACGGAGGAACAACTCAAATGTTTAGGCCAACACTTGAAATGATCAATACAAGATTAGCTCTGTACGGTCTGCCTACGATCAGAATCTGGGAAACTTTTGTTAATGCAGAAAGCAAAGCAGGTGTTTTGACAGCAACGAACGGTTGGGAGCCAGGTAATGTGTTATTGTCAGTATCACCAGTATTAGGGAATACCCAGTATACTACTACACCTGAATTTTCTATGACGTTTGGTAATACAACTTCTCAAACAGTAAGTGATGGGTTTATCCTGGTTAAAACATTTGGGGTACAGGATCCAATTTTGGTTTCTACGAAAGCAACAGCCTTTGCTTTACCAGTATTGAATGATACTAAGAAAAACGTAATTCTGAAAACGAAATTAGCATAAAATGACTATCGGGGAGTACATACAAGAAAAATTTTCTCTTTGGTCGGTTGAGTATTCCGATGGAATGGTTGCAGCAGAATTAGCTCGCGTTAACCTTAATCCATCCGAAACCATAACGAATGAAATAAACCTTGATAATTTCTTTTACAACGTAATCCCTGATCTCATTCCTATGCCTACAAGTATTTCTGAGGGTGGTTTTTCTATCTCGTATAATAAAGCCACTCTTTTGAAATACTACTCAATGTTAGCAAGAAAACTTGGAAAGCCTGATTTGCTCACAGAAAATACAATCACAGACATCACAGCGAAATGGGCATAAAGCAATTTCCTTACACGCTATGGGTATTTCACAAGTCTGAATCAACTTACAATGAAGCGGACGGAAGCTGGACTCTCGGATCGGAAGAATGGGCAGTCGTTTCAGAGTGCAGAGACGAGGGTAATGGAGGAGGAAACAGGATAGTCACCACAGATGGAGAAGTATATGTTTTTGGAGCCGTCATTTACCTACCAAAAAACAGTTTACCTGTTGAATTAGGCGCAAGGGTTAGGGTGGTAGACAAAGACGGAAATACAAGGCTTGAGGGAGATAATAAGCTATTCAAGAAAGAACAGTTACACGCAAGATTATGGCTCTAAGATTTACAGGAAATATGAACGCTATAAATCAGCGATTCGTAGATGCTCAGAAAGAGATTGAAGAGAAATTCATTCGAGTATTGAGATACTGTGGGGAAACAGTCATAAATGAAGCCAGAGCTAACGGTTCTTATCGAGATGTCACAGGGAATCTTAGGGCTTCAAAAGGATATGCCATCATTATAAATGGGCGAATCGTTGAAGAAAATTTCACTGGAGCAGCTGAGGGAGTTTCTAAAGGTAAATCTTTGGCTCAACAGGTAGCTTCTGGGCAGCCTGATATTGCCTTGGTAGTAGTTGCGGGAATGAAATACGCTTCACAAGTAGAAAGTCGTGGTAGAAATGTTCTTACGAGTGCCGAGCAACTGGCAAAAACTATGATTCCAAACTTATTAAAGCAGCTTAAATGAAAAAGACAGTCTTAGAGGGCAAGCAATGGATTTTAGAACTGTTATTGCAAAGCCCCATTAAATCTCTGATCACAGGAAATATTTACAAAGACAAAAGACCCTCGGGAAGTACCAAAGAAGATATAGTAATCAATTCAATTTCAATGGATGGATCATTTCTTCAGGATGGAGTCTTTAATGTGAATTGCTATGTTCCTATGCAGTCGGTTAGCATGAATGGTATCACACAGGACATGCCTAATAACAATCGTATGCTTGAAATAAGCAAAGCTGTTTATCCAATTTTTGAAAACATTTTCAGACCTCAATTCAATCTCACTGTAGTTAATCACAACACATTCGAGGAAGAGGATGAGAAAGCTAATTACATCAATTTCAGAATCAATTTAAAAGCATATAACTAAAAAAAATATAAACAATGTCATCAATTAACAATGGCTTAGCCAAAATTGAAATAAGCTCCATTGCAACAGATGGAGGTATGGGAACAACACTGGAAAGACTTGGTGAAGTGAAAGAGGGAACTTTCAAAGTAAACCAGGCAGAGGGAGATAAAACTGAATTCAAAGTAGAGGAACACGATGATCCTATTTTTATCAGACAGAAAAAAGGGACGCTTGCTTTTGAATTTGAGATTCACAATCCGGATGCAAAAACATTTAAACAGGTATGGGGTGGTACTGTAGATGCTACAAGTGGTAAATACACACCGCCAACCAATCTGTTTCCAATCGAAAGATCCTTAAAGATTACCCCCGAATTTGGTTATGGGTTTGATGTGCCGAGAGCTCAAATATCTGCTCGGTTTTCGGATGCTATGGGTAAAGATTCTCTTTTAGGTATCATCGTTACTGCAACGGTTCTAAAACCAACAAAAGACGGTTTGGCCAACTTCGAAAATCCACATTATCCAACAACTCCATAATACAATCGAAAGCCTATCTCGGGGTAGGCTTTTTTAACAAAACTCTATATGGAAAACAATATTGAATTAGAGAAAGAGGAGTTAGAATTGTTGGTTGGAAAAGGATACAGTTTTGAAACAACATTTTTAGGTAAAAAAAGGATTTGGAACATAGGAAAGCTTTCCATGGGCAAAATGCTTAGACTATCTAAGGTTTTTATTCAGATCAAAGTAGATGAAGAGTCGCTTTCAAATACAGACCTCTCAGTCCAGTTACCTGCACAATATGAAGCAGTACGGAACAATGCTCATTTATGTGCCTCAGCCGTTGCAATAGCTGTAGAAAGTAAGCTACCTAAATGGTTCCTTAAATGGCACTTCTTAAACTCCCTTAATAGCGAAGAGATAATGAACTTCTCTCTGGAACTATTGAAATTCTCAAACTATCAAAATTTTATGACCTCTACGGTATTAATGAACGGGAATCGTCCGACCAAAGCGATGCCGATAGAGAAACCGGACTTAAAACCATCTACGGAGCAATGGGGCAAATCTGCCACCACTTCGGATGGACTTTAGACTACCTGCTTTGGGAAATAGATTGGAGAATTGTACAGCGAATGCTGATAGACGCTCCAAGTTACGAGTCGAAAGACGAAAAAGACACAAAAAACAATACCAAGTCCGTAAAGATGACTGAACAAAACTCTGAGGACTTAATCGCACAACTACAGCAATTCAAATAATGAACACCAATAACGGAGCCTTGTATTTCGGAGCAGGTATAGACACTGCGCAATTTCGTAGAGATATCGACTCTATGAGAAGAGATATTTTAGGTCTTACTCAGACTACGGTTACGGAAACAAAACAAATGGACTCTGCTTTCAAAAATCTTTCATTAGGAATTGCAGGAGCTTTCTCTCTTGGAGCAGTCAAGAGCTTTGTTATGGAGTTGATCAATGTTAGAGGTGAGTTCCAGAAAACAGAGATTGCATTTACTACAATGTTAGGGAATGCGGATCAGGCAAAGGTCTTAATGGGGCAAATGGTTGATCTCGCAGCTAAAACACCTTTTGGATTACAGGATGTTTCCTCAGGAGCAAAACAATTGCTCGCTTTTCAAGTGCCGGCAAATGAAGTTGTAGATGTCCTTACAAGAATGGGGAATATCGCGGCCGGTCTTGGCGTACCGCTTTCAAGAATTAACCTTGTTTACGGACAGGTTAAAGCCAAGGGTAAATTAGCCGGAGATGATCTAAGACAGTTTACAGAGGCAGGTATTCCAATGGTTGCAGAACTTGCCAAAAAATTCAATAAAACTACGTCAGAAATATCTGAGATGGTAAGCGCCGGAAAGATTGGATTTAAAGATGTTCAGGATGTTTTATTTGGCCTTACAAACGAGGGTGGAATGTTCTTTAATTTGATGGAGAAACAGTCTGCATCTCTTTCAGGAAAAATTGCCAACCTTGGTGATACTTGGGACCAGATGTTGAATAAGATTGGCGAGGGTAACGAGGGAATTCTTAATAGTGGAATAGAGGGGCTTACGTATCTTATTGAACATTATCAAAAGGTACTTGAAATTATAGAAACTCTAGTTGTTGCCTATGGTGCCTATAAAGCAGCTGTAATTGTAACATCTGCAGCGCAGGCTTTAGGAAATAGAACAATCCAGTCAGAAATAGCGTTACTAAGTATTTCTGAAAAGATGAAGCTTGGCCGCGCTTTGGTTACTAAAAGACAAGCAGAAGCCACATTAGCAGAAGCCCAAGCAGAAAGAGCTGGACTACAAACTAAATATGCAACACTTCAAGCTGAAGTTGCTTCACTTGCTGTTAAAAAGCAAAAAGCTATAGCATTGGCAATGGAAAAGGCTCAAGCTTTAGGCAATGCACAAGTGCAATTAGCTTTGGCAAAAGCTGAATTAAGGGCTGTAACAGCTAACGGGACTGCAAGAGAAGTGTTAATCGCTACAAAGAATGTTGAAAAAGCTCAGAATATTGTAATAGCTGCACAGGAAGAAGCTACCATCGCTCGTAAAGGTGCGCTTACTGTAGCTACAGAATTTCAAACAAAACAGGTGCAGCTTAAAACTACTGCAACAGCGTTGTCAGCTTCAGCTAACACAGTAGAAACAGCAACAGAGACAGCTCAAACCGCAGCAAAAACAGCTAATACAATTGCGACAACAAGGCTTACTCTGGCTACAACTCTTAGGACTGCTGCAACTAGGTTAGCTACTACAGCACAGGCTTTGCTTAATGCTACCATGCTCAACAATCCTATCGTTTTAGTAATTGCAGCTGCTGTAGCATTGACATATGCCTATTTAAAATTAAGAGATACTTCCACTGCTGCATCAATTGCAGAAAAACAGTTGAATGATGAAAGACAAAGATCCAGCAAACTTATTGAGGAACTTAAAACCAAAACCCAAGAACTAACTTCAGTAATTAATTCTGACACTTCTACTAAGCTTCAACAATTAGAAGCCTACAAGGCTATGCAAAAAATGTATCCAGCACTTTTGAACAGTATGGATTTGGAGACATTTAAAAAGCTTGGAGCCACTGAAGCTCAGAAAAAACTGAATGCTGAAATGGATAAATTCAGCACTCAGAATATCCGATCTAATATTGAAAAAGCTAAAAAAAGCATTGAAGAGTATACTGCTAAGATTGAGGAGCTGAACAGAATTTTATCTAAAAGAAATGGAGATAGTGGTATATATCTTGACAAATTGGAAATTGCTAAAAAGAATCTCGAAGCCCAAAGAATAAACCTTGAAAAGTATAATAATGAACTAAGACAAAGATTAGAAAACGAAAAGCTTTCCTCTATGTCTTTGGCAGAACAAAAGAAGTATTGGGAGGGACAAGTAAAGTCAATCAATGAGCAGATTTCGGCTTTAGAAAAAAGTAATGCAAAAAAGGCTGAAGCCCTAGATAAAGTTAATAATATCCATGCTCTAGTTAAATCAACTTCAATCAGCCTGATTAATTGGAATATTAATCCTCTACTATCACAACTTAATAAAGCACAGTCTGAAATAATGAAGATCAACAATGCACAAACAGGTGCATCTGTTGATAAAAACAAAGCTTATTGGGAGGCCCAGAAGAAAGCAGCTACTGATGCTAATGACGCAATGAGCGGAAAGCAGATGAACTCATCTGCATGGAATGAGAATATAAAAAAATATAGAGAAGCAGAAGAGGCTTTGAAAAAATATGATTATTCAGATAAGGAATTACTCAAAGCACAAAAAGAACGCGAAAAAGAACGCCTTAAATTAGAGAAAGGTGCTGAAAAAAGCTATTTAACAGGTTCCGTTTCAAGATATGAGCAAAAAATAAGTCTATTAGAGGATGCACTTAGAAAGTCTTCAGGAGATACCGTTAGAATGCGATATGTTGATAAATATGGGAAAGAGAGATTTAGCAACGAAATAAGAAGTGTAAAAGCTGTACAAGATGAGCTTTATGAATTACGAAAGAAACGAGCAGAGCGAGAGAAGCTAATTGAGGTTAAATCCTTTCAAGATAGTATTGATGAAGCAAAACGCCAAATTGAAGTTAGGGACAAGTTACTTGGGCTAGGATACAATAAAGAAATTACAGATAAGATGTTCCCTGAAGTAAAAGACAAGTCATTTTTACAATATTTAAATGAAATAATTGTATCACTTGAAAAAACTTCCGGGAATGAAGCGGCAGAAAACTTAACGAAAATTCAAAAATTACTTTCTGAATATAAAGGGTCTGCTACATTCATCGAAAATGTAAACAAACAAATAGACCAATTAAAAGCAAAGTTTGAGGGAAATGAGCTTATTGCAAAATTGGAAGATTTCAGAAAGGCAAACCTAGACGGGACAACCGGAGAAGATAGAAATTCTAAAAACATAGCAATTAATAAAGCTCTTGAAGATGAACTTAACAAGCAAAGAGATTTTCATAATTCTTTCATAAAGGACAAAGAAACATTTGAACAAAGGAAGCTAATAATTGAGGCAAAATACAATGAGCTAAGAAAGCGTATTCAAGAATCTAAAGCATCTGATGAGGAGAAAGCAAGACAGACTGAATTAGCCAACAAAGATCAGGCAAAAGAAATCTCGACTATGTCTGTTGAGTTATTTCAGAAGACAGATTTATGGGTAAAAGCATTTGGAGATCTTGAAAAAATAGGACCTAAAACTATTAGAAAGATGCGTGATGAGTTTAAAAAATTTTTAGACTCTGATGCTGCCAAGTCATTGAAGCCAGAAGACCTTAAAATTGTACAGGATGCATACAATAAACTTGATGAAACGGTTAAATCCAAAAATCCTTTTGAAGCAATTGGAATTGCAATAAGAAAGTATTCTGAAGAAAAAAAGAAGCTTGCTGATGCTGAAAAAAAGTATGGAAAAAATAGCAAGGAGTATAATGATCAACTTGAATCAACTAGAATAGCTTTATCAAATATTTTTAAAAACGCACAAGATGCAGCAAATGCTGTGATAGATTATTCTTCTGCATTAGGAGATGCTTTAGGCTTTCTTTCACAAGAATCACAAGAGGCTTTAAAGAGTGCTCAAAAATTATTCAATGGAATCATTGATGCCGTTACTGGATATTTATCTGGTGATTATGCAAAAATGGCTGGAGGAATTCTTCAAATGATTACCGCTATTTCTAAGGCTATGAATGGAGATGTTGATCGCGAAAAAACAATTAAACAATGGTCTCGTGCAATAGATGAATTAAAGTATTCATATGATCAATTAAATAAGGTGATTGAAAAAACAGCTGGAGAGGCACAATTGAAAATGCAAAGGGATTTGATTGGAAACCTTAAGGAGCAACAAGCCTTATTGGTTAAAATGAGAAGAACAGAGAACGAAAAAAAGAATTCTGATACAGATAAAATTGCATCTTATTCACAGCAAATAAATGAGATCAATGATAAAATAGCTGAAATAGCGGATAATTTTAAAAAATCAATTACAACTACAGAGTTTAAGGATTTATCACAAAAAATGGCTGAAGCATTAGTGGAAGCATTTGGGAAAGGCGAGGATGCTGCGAAATCATTTGACAATGTTGTAGATGATGTTATGCGAAATGCAGTTCAAAATGCTCTTAAAATGAAATTCCTAGATGAAACAGCTCAAAAAATGGTTGATGAGTTATATAATTCAATGGGATTTGGAACCGGTGATACTTCAAATTTTGAAAAGCAGCTAAAGAACACTGAAGAAAGGTATAAGTATTTATCTGACCTAATAAATAATTCTGCTGTTGATAGTGTTGCTGCTATAGAGGCAAGGTTTGAAAAAGAAAAGCTAGAAAAGCTAATTAATACACTGAAACAACAAATTTCAGAGACTCAATCAGCAGGCGGGTTTGACGGATTAACCCCAGAAGAAAGGGAGAGGATTAAGGCCATGGGAGAGGATGCCATGAAAAAATACATGGAAGCCCTCAAGCAATATCAAGGCCTTTTCGGTCAGTCTGCGGAAAATGCTCAGGGCCTTAAGGGCGATATAAAGGGAATTACTGAAAAGACTGCGGGTGCTTTGGAGGGACAGATTAATGCCATGCGTATTATGCAGGCTGAAGCACTTAAACGTCAAAAGGATAGTATGGACATTCTACGTAACCAACTATTGGTGCAGGTTCAGATAGAGCAGAACACAAGACCTCTTAAAGGCATCTATGACGAGATAAAATCAATGAATTCAAAAATTAAAAACTCTTTAGCTGGAATACCATAATGAATTTACAAGAAATATATATACAGGCAAAACAGATAGGTCTTTCCCGCAAGTGCAATGAAAGGATGACTTCTGATTTATCAATAAAGAATCTTTGCGAGATGTACTTTGACGGTGATGATTGGTCAATGGAATATGATTTTCCAAAGGTTGAGGTTCTAAGGCAGTTCAAAGGCAAAAGTGAGGTACAAGGAATATTTACTGATTATGTCGGAATGCCAAATAATCTAACACGTGCAGCTTTTTTCGGAAACTCAGATGTAAAGATGATTTACAACGCATTCTCTGTTTCTCAATTAGTGCTTAGACATGAAAGTAAAGCAAAGATCTCTGTATCTGAAAACGCAATCCTTATCATCAATATCCTTGATAACGCTGAGGTTGATATAGAATGTATCGAAAATGCCAGAGTAGAGGTTTTCCAATACGGAGGAAAAATAAAAAGCACAGGTGATGTAAGGATCACAAAAACAAGTTTTAAAAAATGAGTGAAGTAAAATATTCTTTAAACGGTAAGTCTTTCAAAGATTTCGGAGTGTATGTTTCGGATTCTCTCGGGCTTGTCGGCTTATTGGAGTCAAAAAATATCACTCAATATGATTGGGCAGAATATCATGGTATTGCTCCGAATTTAAGAAAGCCAAAGTTTAAAGAGCGAACTATTGAATTAAAGTGTTTCATCCGTGGTGAAGATTGGGAAGAGCTTTTTAATAGTTTCATGGAGTTTGTAATTGGTGAGTTTTCAAAGTCTGGAACTCAGCGTCTTCATGTCGAGCCTTTCGGATTCAAAACACTGCCATATGAGGTGTTTATGAAAGATGAGGTTAAGCCGGAAAAGACATTTTCGACGGGGGAGATGTTTGCAACCTTTTCTCTGAAGTTCATCGAACCTAATCCAATAAAGAAAGTTCTTAAAACCACTCTGGACACATTCAAACTTTCGTACGAAATAGATTCCGAGACAGAAATTTTTTTCGGGGATGGAACTAAGCAGACCGGCAGAGGAAATGTAAACCTTATGAAAGACTACTCGGCACCGTCTTATGAGAATTCCGGATTGTCTCTCGTAAGTGTAAGCGCGGTAAATGCTGAATACTTTGAAGTGTACTCAGTTCCGGAAAAATCTAACGCTTACCAATTCTCCGTTGAAGTAACTCTACAAACTCCGAAAAACATAAAACTGTATGTAATCGGTAGGAAACTGGACAATACATATGAAGCAATAAGTAGTATTTACGAGGTTTTACCAGGTAAAAATATGATCTCAGTAATTCATGAACTTAATATGTCTGACTACGGAAAATTCATCTATAAAATTTTGGACACATACGGAAATGAGATTCCGGGGATAGAATATGAAAATCCACGTATTGAAACAACTGAGATAGTGGGAGAATGGCAAGATATGTTAGGAAAAGAAAAAATAATAATAATCGCTGGAAACATCGAGGACATGAAAAATCTTCAGACGCCAGCGGAAATAATTTGGTAAAAAATATAAAGAAATGAATGATCAAGTTATTATCAAAGTAACGGATTCAATTCCGCCAGACAATTTGGGAACAGTTGATAAAAACAACAAAGTTGGTAATGTTTATACCAAGGAGCAATTCACTGAGAGAATCGATGAGGTTAAGTCGCTTGTCGGTTCCAGTACGGTCGGGTTATTAAAAATAGCAGATCCTAAACCAACGAAGTTTGGAAAGTATGAACTAACAGAAGTAGGAATATATGCAAATTTAATTCCCATTATTCATTATGGTGAATCTACACCATCCAACACTCCGGTAACAACAACAGCAGGATTTTTCAATTATGTTTATTTCGATGGGACCAACTTTACTCAACTAAAGTCTGAAACAAATATCATTGCGGACGGATCGGTTTCGACTAATAAAACATCATTTGCAGAATCGGTTGTCACTATTGGTAAAAACATTGCAAATCCTAATAAAAAGCGAGCTAATAAGTACGTTAACTGGGAAACTGGAACGTTGGATGATAATTCAGGATATAATGCATTTGAAAAGCTTCCAGTAGATGGTAATACGGATTACTATTTGCATGCTGTTAGCCATTTTGCGTGGTATGACAGTACGGGGACTTTTATTTCCGGAACAAATGTTGGAGGTTCTGGTTTAACTGTAAAGTCTCCAGGTAATGCTGCCTATTTATCAGCATCACTTGAAGCTTCCAATAATCAAGTTCAAATTGAGAATGGAACAGTAGCAACCGCATATGAGCCATATTATGAAATTGAAGCGATTACAATCCCGGATTTAAGCATCGACGAAAAACAAATTATATATCCTAATTCAACCGTTTACGGTAAAAACAGATTTGATAAAACCCAAGTAACTGCAGGTAAATATGTGAATGCTTTCACTGGATTGTTGGGTGATAACCCGTCATATTCTGCATCTGATTTTTGTTTTATTGGTGATTTGCCTCAAATTACGTTGTCGAGTCTTTATCATATTGCATTTTACGACATTAACAAGGTGTTTATAAGTGGAAGAGAATATGGTGGAGATACGATTGATGTACCTAGTAACGCTAAATGGTGCAGAGCTTCATTGTTAACTGGTTTATCTGATATTTTTCAAATTGAATCAGGAAGCGTTAAGACGAATTATGAACCGTTCATAAGCCAGTACGGAAAACAAATAGAGAATTTGATTCCTGAAAACATTATTGATAATAACATTCAAAGTACAATTGTCACTCCTAGCGTGATGTATTGGCTCCAAGGGATGGAATTGAACATTTACTTTGATTCTTCAATTTACCAGCCCTTAGGAGAAAGTAAAAGTTCGTACTATAATTCAGTGTATTCGGAAAAGGGTAAGTTTCTTCAGGAAAAATATAGGGTTTCACCTGATACTACTTTTTCATTTAAGCTAAAAACAGAAAGTAAAAGCCAATTCATTGAAAAAACAACCACGGTTAATGTTGCATCCACTACTTCAGGAGCTGGGATTACAAGAAAAATATTAGTTATTGGTGATTCTACCGTAAAGCATGGGCATACGATTAAATACATTAGTGATTTTTTTGCCAACGATAATATGCATGTCGAATTTATCGGCACCCGAACTTCACAAGGTGTAAAGCACGAGGGACGATCAGGTTGGAGGCTTGCAAACTATATGAATGATGCAAGTTTTGACGGAGAAAGTAACGCTTTTTGGAACGGGTCTCAATTCAGCTTCAGTCATTATCTATCCAGTACATCGCAAACTATATCCAATAACGACTGGGTATTTATTCAACTTGGAATAAATGATATATACTCAGCAGCATTACTTAACGGATCTGTGAATGTCTATGATCTTATTTTTCACACAAAAAAATATTTGGCTGAAATGATTGCCAATATCAAATCAGTAAACAGTAATCTAAGAATTGGAATTATACAGACAATCCCTCCGGCAATGTCGCAAGACGGAACTGGAAATCTTTTGGATAGCGCAGGGTATTCACTTGAGTACTACATCAAAAAGGGACTTGTGCCGTGGTGGAATGAATTGCTAAAAACATATGACAACACTGAAATGAGGAATAATAAAATATATCTTATTGGGGCAACTTCAATTATTGACAGAGAAAATAATTTCCAAAAGTACTCCCAGAATATAGATTCACACAACACGGAATCTATTAAAGTAACTGCAGATGATGTGCATCCGGCCGTACCTGGCTATCAGCAGATAGGAGATGCGTATATCGGAGCAATCAAATATTTTGCTTAAATGAATAATATTACACTATACAGAAACGGATCACCCTTGTTCAATTTGATTGAGCGAGGGAAGCGTTCTGTAGAATCAGCAACACTTAACAGAGTTATGCTTTCGGATGATTCGGTTTCGATCAAATTAAATTCCCGGGAAAAGCTTGATATTCTGATTAATGATTATTTTGTCTTATTTGATTCTGTATATCGTATTAATACATTACCGGCATTAGTAAATAATAGTAACACGTCATATGAGTACAGTATTACTGCTCAGGGGTTAATGTTCGATATGCAGCGTTGTAAGTATTTCAATGCGGATGCAACAGGCTTTGGTCCAGATCTAGAATTCCCATTGATTGGAACTATAGAGGTTTTCTTACGTGCTTTAAAAAACAATATGATGCGTTTTGCATCAAACTGGGAGATCGGTAACTTTATTAATGGTGAGACAAAGTCTTTGACATTTGGAAACGACACTTGTCTTTCAGCTTTACAGAAGATTTGTAACGAGTTCAAAACAGATTTCTGGATCAAATACGAGAATGGAAATTTTGTTATACATACTGGGGATTTTGGAAAAAAAATTCCTCCAAGATTTGAATATGGAAAAGGTAAGGGGCTTACGGGTTGGAACCGAAACAATGTAGATGATAATGCTATTGTAAATCGTCTCTATGTTTTTGGAGGAACGAATAATATTCCCAACGAATATAGAAATTTCAGCAAGCGATTAAAGCTGCCTAATGCTGACTACATTGAGGATGCTGGATCAATAGCAGCATTTGGTATGAAGGAGGGCTCAATAACTTTTGATGACATTTATCCGAATCGTACTGGAAAGATTACCGCATTAGGAGATACTAAATTCAAATTTTCTGACTCCACCATGGATTTTGATTTGAATGAAAAAGAGGCAGACGGTGTCACAACTAAATATCTAATTGCCGGAACTTCAGCGAAGATTAGCGTTAAGACAGGTAATTTGGCAGGGTATGAATTCGAGATAAAGAAAGGGGGTTACAATCACTCTACAAAAACTTTTGAAATTATCCCGTTCAAAAACGATTCTGGTCAAAGCTTCCCAGATGAGAAAACAGAAGCTTTTCAGTTTGCCGTGGGCGACGAATATGTTCTGATAGATATTGTAATGCCTAAGACTTACGTTGATAATGCCGAAAATGAATTATTCATCAAAGGAAGTGAACAGTTTAATCTGAATTTAAAAGCTAAAGTATCCTATGATCTGAATGTTGATCCATCCTATATGGAGAAAATAGGAGTGGGCAAGTTTGATATTGGTGATTACATTCAAGTATATGATGAGGTATTAGGTATTGACAAAGTTTTGAGAGTTAACCAGATTACTAATAGCTTCATTGAATCGTACGATTATAATCCTTTCAAAATTAAGGTTGTAATAGCAGACTCCTATGAAATAGATTACTCTTCCCAGGTTTCTCTGCAAATTAAGGAAATAAAAAATGTTCTTTCGATTACAAAACTAGACCAGATAAATTACTCAAAACTTGGAGTAAAGACCACCGAAGAGCTGAAAAACCTTGTGTTTGATACAGATGATTATTTCAATCCGGAGAATATTAGACCTAATTCGATAGAAACAAATATGATTTCAGTTGGAGCGCGTTCCCAGCAGATAAGCTGCAGCGTTGTTTTCTACGTGATGTTTGAAAATAATAAGAATAAGATTAAAGTCAATCCGGGGATCATTTATTCTCAAACGATGGATAAAGAGTGGAATATTCCAGAGAATACAGAAACAATTCCAGATGATCAATTCAGATATGCTTATGGCAAGTGCTCAAAAACAAATCAAGCCGGATCAATCGTATTTTCTCAGGAACAAATAAAGTTCGATTCAGATGCCAATGATTACTACTTCCTTATTGGAATTCTTCACTCAGTTGTTGATGATGTTCGTGTGCTTTCCATTACCGTAGGAACAACTACTATCAATGGCGGGCTAATCAGGACTGGAATTATTTCTTCTCTTGATGGTCAAATGACTATCAACTTGGATACTCAGGAAATAAAAGGAAAGATCAAATTCACAGACGGATCTGACGGCTTTACTTCCATTGATAATGGATTATTGATGTCGCAAGTTATTGAAGTCGGGAACAACACAGAAAAAAACGCCTTTATTTCTTCAGTAACAGATGCCGGTTCAGATAGTATCCGTTTTGGGGCAGGTGCAGACTATGCACATAAAAATGATGCTGTTTTCAAAGTGATGCAGAATGGAAAATTGATTGCCGAGAATGCAGATATTAAAGGAGTAATTGAGGCTGAAACCGGAACAATTGGTGGTGTAAATGGTTGGTATATCACTACATCAACCTTAACAAGTACGACAGGGAAGATATTATTTGGCACCGTAAACTCCAATGGAGATCTAGTTGACGGACTAATGATTTCAAATGATGTACATCCTAACAGCCAGTATATAGGAAATTTCATGATAAATTCATCAAAAGACGCTGGCGATGTAATTAATACAGGGGCGTCTATAGCAGCTACAGGTAACAACTTAGGCAATACAGCTTTGGAGCTTAGTGCATCTGGTCCTCAAGAAAATAATAATGCATTAACAATTAATGATGGTTATGTTTTATTAAATAATATAGGGGGAGTGGGATTTAAGGGATTCAAAGTTTATGTTCCAGCTTTAGGAGGTCAGCTATTTGAGGGCTTCACTGGGCAGAAGACAATTGGAGGTACTATTTGCTTTTTTCAAAACGGACTTTTTATAGGATAAATAAAATTTAAATGAAAGAAAATATTTATAATAATCATAAAAAATGAAATGGGGAATCCAAACACAAACGAGATCGGTAAAATCCAAAGTCTTATTGCAAAGAATCCCGTTGCGTTTATCGCTGCAGTATTCTTTCTAATGTTTTGGGTAACGTATTTTATAAACATAAATAAAAATAACAGCGCAGAACAATATTGGAAAGAGTTGTATGAAAAAGAACGAGGGGAAAAGGATGCTCTGAAAGATCAATTACTAACAAAGGCGGGATATATACAGCGGGAAACAATTAAGCAGGCAGACAGCACTCTAAGGGAGAAAACGCAAGAGCAGGCTAAACAAATTTTAAATCAAGCAAAATGAAAAAAAATGCATTTATAGCTATTTTGGTTTTGGCGGTTATAGTTTTAGCTGCAAACCTTTTTACCGGATGGTTTACTTTGAGTAAAAATGATAGGATAGCAAACGAATCTGCTAAACATGATACTATCTATGTTGACAAATGGATCAATCCGATAGATAGTACAACGCACGGGACATTTGAAGAAAAGCCAGGAGAAGTAATACAAAATCATATTACTAAAAATTATATCACCTATGTTCAGGATACTCTTGCGCCGGCGCTTAATATTGCTACCGAAAAGATTGACGAGTTGACACGGGCTAAATTCACTTTGGAGGGCCAATTAAAAGCGAGTAAGATTCAGAGGGAAAAAGACCGGATTTATTACGAAAATAAATATTTGAAAATAGTATCCAATACTTCTGATAGCACTTTAAATTATAAGTATGATGCGATAGTTGATATTGTCAAGTATAATGAGCGTAAATGGCTATTTGGGGCAGAGAAAACATTCATTGATATTTCTTCTCCTGATAAAAATATGAAGATCAATGGCGTCGAGCATTTCAAAAAAAGAATTGATGTAAAGCCTAAAAGGATTGGCTTTGGCATTCAGGCCGGCTATTACTATATACCAGGTGTTAACCAGTTCTACCCAGGTTTTGGAATTGGTATTTCCTACAATTTAATCAGATTATAAATACTTAAAAAGAAAGTAATGAAAGCATTAGAACTATCAAATAAATACAAAACGCTTCTCAATAAAAACGGAATCAATACCCCGTTGAGGTTATCGCATTTTTTTGCTCAATTAGCACATGAGAGCATGAACTTTACTCGATTAAGAGAGGTTGGGAATGATTCTTACTTTGCAAAATATGAGGGCCGGAAGAATCTTGGAAATGCTCAAAAAGGTGACGGGCTTAAATACAAAGGCCGTGGATTCATTCAAATTACAGGGCGATACAATTACACTATTCTTTCTAAAGAAACGGGTATAGATTATGTAAACAATCCGGAATGGTTGGAAAGAGAGGCAGATGCTATGACATCTGCATTATGGTTCTGGAATCGAAATAGACTAAATAAATATGCTGATTTAGATAGAATAGATTCTATATCAGATTTGATTAACAAAGGTAAGTTAACCGAGCAGTATGGTGATGCCAACGGATTTACGGACCGGAATAATAAGCTAAAGTACTACAAAACTATTTTTAAATGAAAAATCCTTAGAATAACTAAGGATAATTTAAGTTTTATGGCGTTATTTTTTTTAGTCTGGAATGTGAATGTCATTATAACACTCCAAAATAATTTTTTTTGTGGATAACTTTTTAACACGTCAAGTTCTGTCGTATAAAGGCTTTTGCTTTGCCTCATGAAAATTTAACGTGGTTTTGATATGTTTTGGTTCAAAATGTACATAACTTTGCGATATGAAAACGAGCGGAAGTTTAGAATTGTATCAACTGGAAAGCATTGAGCCTGTAGTGTTAACGCCATTAGAAGAGCGTTTACACGCTGGTGGTTATGGTGCGTTTCCTAGTGCTGCGCTTGATTTTCCGGATGAATCGATTGATTTTTTAAAGCTATTGGTTAAGGATCCGGTGACGACTTTTCCAGGAAGAGTTTCCGGAGATTCGTTAAAGGACATCGGTATTCTAAACGAAGATTGGTGTTTGATACAAAAAGGTATAGAAGCTCGGCCAAATGATCTTGTAGCTGCTATTATTGAAAACCAGTTTTTCATTAAACGATTCCGACCGCGTTATGGAGATAAGAATCAAATCAAGGAGCTAAAGCTTCAATCAGCCAATGTTGAATTTTCAGATTTTGACATCACAGATGAGACGGAATTCTTCTTGTGGGGTGTCGTAACATGGACATTTAAAAACTGGAGGAAATTATGATAGCTTTAATCGACGGCAACAACTTCTATGCAAGTTGCGAAAGAATTTTTAATTACGGGTGGCGTGGGCGTCCGGTTGTTGTTTTGTCAAATAATGATGGCTGTGCAATAGCCCGGAGTAATGAAGCGAAAGCCTTGGGTATTCCAATGGGAGAACCTTATTTCAAAATAAAGCAACTTGAAAAAACACATGGACTCGTGGTGTGTTCAGCTAATTTCGTTCTATACGGAGACATCAGCAATAGAGTGGTGCAGATCACCCGTAGATATTGCAATGATATTGAGGTTTATTCAATTGACGAATCATTTCTTTTCTTGGATGGATATTCAGATCAATATCAAAAAATGGTTGATCTTCGGAGAGATGTTCTTCAAGGGCTAGATTTACCGACAAGTATCGGAATGGCTCCCAGTAAGACGCTAGCCAAGGTGGCCAATAAGATAGCAAAGAAGTTTCCAGATAAGACAGGTTCTGTTTATATGATCGATTCATGGAAAAAGATCGAAGCAGCGTTAAAATGGTTTCCAGTTGAAGACATTTGGGGAGTGGGACGCAGATACTCAGAAAAACTTAAATCACAAGGAGTCCATACCGCTTGGGACTTCACACAGTTTCCGGATGATTTTCTTCGTCAAGAAATGGGGATTCTTGGGCTAAGGATGAAAAAGGAACTTCTAGGCGAGGCTCAATATGGAATGTCTATTTCAGAACCAAAGAAAAATATATCAACTACAAGAACATTCGACACTGGTCATGCAGAATACGACTATGTACACGAGCGAGTTTCCACATTTGCATCAGAGTGTGCCAGAAAGCTCCGGGAGCAAAAGTCTTGTTGCCGGCACATAACCGTATTTATCATGACGGACCGGTTCAAACAGAATCAAGTTCAATATTCCGATTCGTTTACAGTAACACTCCCAAACCCAAGCAATTCAAGTATTGAGATTTCAAAGTATGCTAAAAAAGCCCTTGATAAGATTTTTATTCATGGCCCGAAATACCGTAAGGCAGGCGTGATTACAGGTACATTTGTTCCGGAAAACGAAAGAATGACAAGTATGTTTGATGTTGATAATCACGAACGTCACGCGCCAATTATGGAAGCCATGGATTCAATGAATAACCGGCTTGGAAAGCAAAAGATAAAGCTTGCTTCACAGGATGTTCAAAAGACCTGGAAGATGGATCAAAAACATCTTTCACAAAGATACTCAACAAGCTTTCACGACTCTATAATTTTACAAGCATAATAATTTGTACGCTTTTTGTATCTTTTCAATTAAATTTATACTATGTGTTACTCATTCAATAATAAAAAGGTCGATCTAAAAAAGATTGCTGAAGAATTGGATGCAGAAAATTACGAGAGTGATTATGTTCAGGAGGAAAATGTTTCAGCATTCACAAGACCGGCAATGCCAATTGTTTTAGAACATAATGGACGTAAAATCACCCACGGGACCTGGGGATTGTACACTGAGATTCCCAAAGATAAGCCAGCAAAAGGATTGAACCTAACTGCCGAAAACACTCATACTTATTATAAGAAGTTTGAGCATAACCGGTGCGTTGTACCTATATCCGGATTCTACGACTTTCAACATGTTTCTATTCCCGGAAAGAAAACGCCCGCAAAAGTAAAACATGAAGTATTATGGAAAAATACAGATCACTTATACTTGGCGGGATTTTATGATGTTTGGGAAAACAACGAAATAGGAGTGGGGATTGTTACGACCGTCGCAAATGAATTAATGAGTATAGTCCATAATTCAAAAATGAGGATGCCTATTTGCTTGGATGCGAAAATGGCGGATCGATTTCTTAAGGATGAACCAATTGAAGAGTTTGTTTTTCCAGCTTATGATCCAGCTCTAGTCGCTGTTAATCTCGAACCTCATAAATTACCACCACCAACACTTTTTTAATATGGAAAGGAATCATGTAATGGCAATTATTGCTAATATAGCGATGGATGCACCGGAAGACATAAATAGCTTTTATGAATCCTCTATGGGGATTATTCATTATGAAGCCGTAGAAAGGAAAATTGAATTTGATGGGTATTTTCGAACAAAATGGGAGATTGAAGCTGAGAATGTAATGTCATTCAATCAGGAGTACTTCGAAGATAAAGACCGTGGCAATCTTTATGTGTTTTTATCAGCAACAGTAAATAAAGATATATTTGATCTTTTACATTATGTTTGGAGTCTTGTGAAAAATGAAGATTTAACGGCAAATGTTTTACATCGTGAAATATATTTACTCAAAGAAAAAGGCGTCAGATTTTAGACAAAATAACCCCTGTTTTGCAGGGGCTTTATTTTGGTAAAGTGATTGTTCTTCCGTTGAGTGGATTCAGATATGCTATTTTCTTTTCATTTAATAACTTTTTTATCATTGTAGAAAGCTCTTCATCTGAAATTTCAAGTGTTTCCGCTGCTTTATATGGCTTAAAGCCGTTACTGCCTCCAGTCTTGTCGTATTGCTCTTTAACAAGTTCCATGAATTTTTCTTCTATTTCTTCCATGCAGTAAAGATACTTATAAAATCAAATATATTGAGTAAATAGCCACGATAGCCCACATAATTATCTCTGCTATTTCCAACTTATCATATTCTTTCATAGTTCAAATTTAATTAGGTTGAATGGGTTGTTATTACGGGTTTCCGGAATTCATACTATTATTTTACTGTAAGTTCTTCCCCAGTAAGGGCAAAATAAAGGTTCTGCAGTTGGTGGACGTGTTTCACTTCTATATTACCACCCATCCAATGATAGAAATAAGTATTTTTAATATGATTTATATCTAAATGAAAAGAGAAATTTAACCAGCCATCATATTTAACCCCTAGCATATAAACTTCTCTTTTCTCAAACCCAAACTTAATCAGCCACTCTTCGGTTAAAATGACTGGATTAATATTGCATTGGTCGGAGTTATAATTAAATTCACCATCCGAAGTTTCTAATTCAGTCACAATAAAATTATTTCTATTGATCGTGGTTACTTGGGTTAATAAGCTTCCAGCCATCATATAGTTTCCTATTTTTAGTTCTTTTGAAGATATTTCCATATTCCTACTTTTGTTGTTTTACTTTTGCCGTTGATATTATTTGTAATAGAAGCCCGTGAAATTCTATTTTCCTTTGCTGCATGGCTCACGCTTTCATATACAATAGAATTATTTAAAATCACTGATACTTTATTATGGGCAGGCTTGCCTTTACGTAAAGAAGATAGTTTATTTTTAATAGTTTTTGAAAATACATTCCCTTTATTAGCCTTGCTTATTCGGTCCTTTGTTGTTTCTGTGATAATTCTTTTTTTTCCTAATACATCAATTGAATGACGTTCGTTTTCAGCATAGGTACACCATTCTAAACTTTCTATACTATTATCAGTTTTGATTCCATTCTTATGATTAACACAAGGTTTATTTTCTGGGTTAATAATGTACAATTCTGCAACAAGACGATGAACTGAATACTTCTTCTTAAAACCGTTTTTGGACAAAACTAAAGTTGCGTATCCTGTTGAAATATCTGGCTTCAAAACTTTACCAGTTATTTTATTGGTTACGGTCCCGTTTTGTGTAATTTCATAAACTGAACAAAATTCTTTTGTTTCCATAATTTAGTTTTAAAGCGCCACCCTAAGATGGCATGGGGTTAAATATTTGCTGGTGTAAAATTTTCAGGAAGTTTAATAATGATACCAGTGCAATAGATGTCTGAAAAATCATTTTGACTCTCACATACTTTAAATTCCAAATGTTCGATTTCAGGATTGACAGAATATGAGAATGCTCCGCTTTCTTCTGTTGAATAATTTTCTTTTCTTTCACCAGTGTTAGAAATTTCCCCAGCCCAGAATATTTTAAGCCCTAATTGCCTTGCTTCACTTCTAAGTTGAGCATCGTGCTCATATTCGGTTAAATCTTCGCCATCCCAGCCAACACCATGTTCTACTTCATTAGTCAAATAACAATCCGCACCGTAGCAATACATTAGATCATCTGATCCACCAACGATGATAACCACACCGTTTTCTTTAGCTAATTTTTCAGCCTCATATGGTACGTGGCGTGAATATTCGATTCCATTACATAATTCCTGTATTTGTTTTAAAATGTTATCCATTGCTTTATTATTTGTTTGTTAAAGTTGCTTTGTTTATGTATTCGGATTCAGGGAGGTTGAAGACATTGAAGTGCCATTCGTATAATTTTTCAAACATTTGTCTTTGATGTCCTACTCCTAAAACCATGTTTCTTGTTTCGTCATAGTGATAAAATCTATCAAAATGTTCATCATAGGTTAAGGAATAAATAAGCGTTCCCATGTTTGACGTTTCAACCAAATATCGAACCTTGTGCTCTGTCATTTCATTTGGACTAATTTTAAATATTTTGCTTTTACAGTCGATAACCTTATCGTGATTGAATGCGTTAGCGTTTTTAATGATTGGGTTTTTAGAGAAAGCATTTGTTTCTTGTAATTCCAGAAGTTTAATCATTGGAACAAACCTTTCCCCCTCATGCTCTATCTCCTTGGTTAAATAGGAGAGGTCATACAAACATGGTTTAATTGGATATGTGCGCCTATTTAACCAATCATCAATCCCTACAACATTATTCAACCCATCTCTTAAAGCGAGTGTGCAATCTTCATTTAATTCATCATCATCAATATTGTAAATTGTTCTTCCTTTCAACCCATACGGCAGATACGCAGCGTATATTCTTAATTTATCTTCGTTTGTCATGGTTAAAGTATTTCAAAAATTATAGTTTTTTCAGGGTTGAATGTGCGGGATTCGGCTTCTTTATATTTGTCAAACTTTTGATTAAAAGCTTTTTTCTGCCAATTAGCACAATGGGTTTGATCTTTAATTGGTTTTTCAATCGGATTATCTCCCCAATGGTAGCCTTTCGACTCTATTGCGGAAATGAATGAGTCTAAATAAGATTTATAACAATATGTATTTACAGGAATACCTTTGACATAATGCGCGAATAGTTTAGTATGAATAGATTGATGCAGAAATACCTTTGCAATGTCCTCAGTAAGTTCTGAGCATTGGCAAATTAGTTTAGTCGGTTCATCATCATCTGAGCAAAATCTTATCCCTTGTTTATCACATGATATTACATTTTCAAAATGCTCTACATCGTCAAACTCCACAATAAGGAGTCTTTTATTTAATTCTAATTCTAGTATTTTCATTGTTTTGTTTTTTTATTGGTTATCGTTTCCTAATTTTTTCTTTTTTAATCAATCCGTGTAAAAAAGTGATAAGTTCAGGGGTTTGATCCTTAAGATAAGGCTTCGAGAGGTCCCATATAAATCTTGCCGTGTCTTCTTCTGAATAATCAAGGAAAACTCCGGCTGGATGCTTTACATCATTCATTACAATATTGAAAACTTCAAAGTGGCTGTTTTTTGAATGATGCTTTGAATGCCATTCAAGAACATCATTAAGAATTGGTTCTTTGCCTATTATTTCAAATGATTCTAGTTTATATGTATATCCATCAAGATGTACTTGTCTGATATTTACATGCTGATTGTCAACTAAACACGTATAATCTTCATTATAGCCAATTTCAAGAAATGAATCTTTAACTAAGTAGTTACGCTTATCCTCAATAAGACTCTTTATAATTGAGCCTTGTGTTAGATCCATCAGCCTCGGAAGCTTCTCCCGTATATCGGCTGTTAGTTGTTCAAGTGCTTTCATTGGAATATCTATAATTGTGAAATGTTGTTCTTAAAACATTTCAAGGCACAATCAATTATGTGTTTACCAGTCTTCGGATGCACAAGGTTTCTGTATAATTGATCTTTTCTTCCTTCAATTTTGTACTTTGACAAATCAATCCCGTGTGTTTTTATCCATTCTTCTTGGTTTCCTGTGTGAATATCAGCGTCGATTGCCTGATATTGTGATATTTTGAAATTAGACCAAAATAAATGTCTTCCTAATTCAATAGTAGGGTTTATAAGAGGTTTATAGTACGGCTTAACGTTTTCAGCAACAAAAAGCCCATCGTACCAATTCTGTAAGAATAAAATTTCACTATAAAGCGTAAGATCTGGCATTACTTTTTTACGGTTATCTTTATTCCGACTAGCCCAGAAGTTGGCCCTAGAATGACTTGTGCAAGGCCTACTCAACCAAATAAAATCAAATTCTGAATAATGATTAAGCAAGTATTCATTAGCATCACCAACAACGACATTGTCATTTGGATAGAAGTTTTTGTAAATGGCAGCTATATCAGGCTTTAATTCAACTGCTGTTATTTCGTGTTCAACTCCCCACAATTTTCTGTTCCCGCCTACACCTGCATATAGATTGAGTATTTTCATTTGATTAGATTTTCGGGGTTAAGTATTGAGTCTTTGTTAACAAAACACCAGCATTGTGAATGTGTATTTCCTCCAATTTCTGCATTCTCCGATATTCTCTTCTGCTGTTCCTCTTGGACCATGTCACAGGCAATGAAAACCAAGCTTTTTATTTGATTTATTGCCGTTTGACTTCCAATATCTTTGTTTTCAACTTCACTCAATGTAACTTCCAGAAATTCTTGAAAATTACAATTCCATTGTTTTCTTGATCTTTCGTCAAATATCTCTTGTTTCTCTTGGTGGCTCATGACTTTGGATTTAGTTCTGTAGCTTCTTTGATTAATTTTCTCAACTTATCCATGTCATCATAATCAACTATGTATCCCATTCCTGAATCATTACATATCTGTTCTGTTTTCCATGATATATGATTTAACATTTCAAGCATTTCAGGGGCTTTAGAGATTAGTAAGGCGTTATGCTTTCCCTCTAACCATGAAGTATCTTTTAAAATTTTATCAATTTTAATGTCAAAATGACTAACATTACATATTCTGTGTACATCTGTAACAATGCTTGTCTCACATTCACTTGTTAAATTGTCAATATTCCATTTTCCTTTTGTTCCTTTAAATTCGTTCATGATTATTGTTTTAGTTTGGTTAGTAAAGATTTTAGGTCGTCCCAACATTCATAAAGCTCTCCAGTCATTTCTCGACATCTATCTTGATAATCTAATTCAGTATCAAGTTTTTTCATAAGCTCTATCATTTCATCCTCCATATCTGGGACCTCTTCTAACCAAAAATCTATTTGTATATTATGGTGTCCTGGCTTATAAAATACTCCAATATTATCGTCATACATTACAATACCTAAGTTCGTATGATACGCTTTTGATATAGTTGGTTTTCTTTCTTCTACTGATACTTTTATAAATTTTGTTCTCATAATTAAGGTGTGTTTAGTTGTTTAGTAATTTTGTGAATAGTCATAAAGCATTTTGATTTGGTAATCAGTAATTTGTTCTATTGTCGTCCAATGTTCATCATACGCTAATTTCTTTCTTTTCCAAAGTGGTAAGCTATTCCACTATTTAATATGTGTTTCCATAATATTTTTGTTTTTAATAAAACCCCGACCCGAAAGCCCGGGAACTAATAACCATGAGACCGTTAGAGGTGGTCAGCCTTATTTATTGATAATTACAATTTTACCACCTACCATTGTTCCGCTTTCTTTGAATGCCCCTCTTGGAATATCAATTACTTTAGCCTCCCTCTCTTTTAGCCAATTTCTAAAATCACTTTGTTTTTTTTGAGAGCCAGTTACCCAGCTTTCAGAAGTAATACAAACCAATCGACCTCCATCTGCAAGACATTTATACATTTTTTGTAAATGATCTATATCTTGATTTTTTGTAAAAGGTGGATTGGCAATGATTTTTGAATATAATTTGCCATTGTTTTTTAAAAAATCAGAACCTATAAAAGAGTAGACAAAATTTGATTTGTGTAGTATGGAAATATTTACATCCATTAATTCATAGCAATCTGGCACTACATCACAAACTTTATTTATTGCCTTAATAATTGCGCCTTGACCTGCTGAGGGTTCTAAGATAGTATCGTTATTTTGTAAATTCGCATACATCACCAATTCGTCAGCTAACTTATCCGGTGTTCCAAAAAATTGGAATTCTTTTTTTAGATTCCTCTTTTCACCGCTTAGAATTTGAGAAAGTAAATCAGTTGGATCTTGCTCAAACACAAAACCTTGAACCTTTCCACTTTTCCATTTACCACCTATCAATTCAAGTTTCTTTTTTACATCCATATATGCGTTTCTTTCAAGTTGAATTTCTGGTAATTTCACAACTGTGTTATCAATTGTACATTTTTGTAATATTTCTTCAGTTGTCATAATAATTTGATTTTGATTAATTTTAAAAATCAGACGGCCGATCCACTGACCGCCTGATAACTCAATTTTTAAAAGGCCTTTTTTCGACTTGCCTAGGACTGCTCAATTTTAAATTAGTTCGACTATGATCGTATTGCAAATGTAAAATGTTTTATTATGATCGAACAAATTATTATAGTTAATATTTTGTTAAATATTTTATTTTAATCAAACATTAATCTATAAATAGATATTTTTGTCTCGATAAAGTCGAATATTATGTTGGATATAACAAATCACTTAAGCAAAAGAGGTTGGACTCAAACCGAACTTTCAGAAAGAATGGGTATTTCAAAAAGCACTTTAAGTGATAATTTGAAAAATCCAACTTTAGCAAAATTAAATTCAATTGCAGATGCATTTGGAATACCTGTTCGTGATCTTTTTCCTGCAGAAGTTGAAGAAAAAGGAGAGGAGCTTTTCATTAAGGATGAGAATGGCAAATTCAAGTCTATTGGATTTTTAAATAGGAATCTTTAATCCATCTTTTAAGGCAATCTTTTTGATTGTAAAAGGTTACTTTATGAACTAATATTAATTCTTCTCTACTGGTGACTAAATAGATCTGCGACCCTGAGGGGCCAATGATTTTAATGTAGTTGTAACTTATATTTCCATTACTCCCCAAACATAGCATTGTTGATGAATACCCATCTGGTAGATTTTCGCTTCTTAAAGCTTTAAAACAAATGTCAGCTTCTAACTCATTTGCGGAATTAAGAAATAAACCTCCATCTTTTACAAATCCTGAATTAAAATCAACCTCAATCAATAAGCTTGAAGCTCTTTCGTAAGAATCGTTTTCTGGATTACAAGAAGTAATTGTAAGTGCCAACAGCAGCTTAAATATTAATGTTTTCATGATTATAAATCTTAGGTTGTAGTTTCCTCTTTTTGGGTTTGTAAGTCAATTTATCTATTCGGTTCTTCTGATAAGTTAGTATCAGGCATTTCAACTCTGGTTTCATTTTTCTTGATTTCTTTTTTTATCCAGTTATACACTAAATCATTTTTGACAAGGGTAGTGGCCATTGCTTGTAAGCGTTCAAAAGCAAAGTTTACGTCTTTATGTAAAAATTCTTTTGGATCTCTGAAGTACTCTGAAAGGTGTTTAATTTCGAATTGATTAAAAAGGCCGGCTTTCCTATTTAATCTTTCTGCCTGGAGAATATCTCTCATCTTATTTTTGATGACTATTTTCTGAGCTATAGGGTCTGAAACAAACTTTTTTAACCCACCTTTTTTTAGCACTAATTCGTAGAATAGAAAGGCATGATCACATGATTTATTCTCTTTTACAGCTTGTGTTAAAGCTTTCCAGTTCTTACGTTTTTCGGCCTTGGCTTCTTCTGGAATTCTTGGCGTTTCAGGATTTATAAGTCTTTTCAGGTTTTGTATTCCCAAAGTATGCTGCTGACTTTCACATTTGTAATCTTGGTAAGCCATTAAGATCTTTCCAGCTTGTGCTGTCTTTAAGTTTGGATACAATTCAATCCGATTGCCTAGAAAGTCCGTAAGCTCACCCCTGGATGTCATTCTGTAGGCTTCGAGAACTTCTTCACCTGTTAAATGGTAAGGGAATACCCGGAGATAGGCTCCAAACTCCGCAATGGCAACTTCTGTCGGATTAATACCGTCTTCGTAAATAACGCCCTCAAGTCTTGGAAAGCTCATCTGAAAAGCAGAAATCAATCGCTTAGCAACTTTCTCTCTTTCGAAGATTCCAACCTCTTTGTCTTTCACAGATGGGAATAATACTTGTTTTTTGACAATTTCAGGTAGGCTCGAAATAGCGGATTTGTCCAGATAGCAATTGGGCTGTCCCATCAACCTTATTTCCACTCGCTCTGATGTTGATAGGGCCGTTGTTTGGGTTAGTGTTATTTGATTTTCCATTGTTTAAATTATTTAGCCATTCATACTTAAATCCTTGCCAGCTATTTTCAGCACAGTTTCTAATCGCTTCTGGAAAAGAGTAGTTGTATTTTTCACATTCCCGTATTACTGCATCAATTACGCTTTCAGTGAAAGAAGCTCGTTTATTTTTTCTTGCCTGTATCCAGTCGTCTGCATGCTTCTCAAGCACTCCAAGGGTTAAAAGCTTTTTTTTGAAATCTTTTCTATCAAAGCTTTTTGTTTCTTTTGATTCTTTTTCTAAAAGAATATCATCTACAATTACATTATCATCTACAATTACATTATCATTTACATTAACAATTACAGCTTCGTTTTGCTTCGTTTTTGAAGCAATTGCTTCGATTTGCTTGCTGTTGCTTGTGTTTGCTTCACTTTGCTCTGTTTTGCTTCGCGTTTCTCCGCTTTTTACTCCACCATTTCGTCCTGCTTCAGATCTTTTCTGTCTGACTTCTTTATATTTTTCTAAGTCTCTTTCCAATTGATTTTTAATAGGTTCGAAGAGTAGTTCTGTAATCCTATCCGGAGCTTCCGGCTTTAAATCGCTTACAAAAGAAAACATCATCTTTGCTAACTTTCCTGCCTCCTCATCTGACAGCTTTTCAAAAGTTGAGTTCCAATCTGAGTAAGCGACAAATGACTTTTTATCCTTTGCCATGGTTTTAGGGATTATTAGATTTATATAGATTACATTTTGAGCATAATATTTGAGTGTTTGACAACTCATTTCTTCCACCTTTTCCAACAGGGATAATGTGGTCAATTTGTAAACTTTGACTTGAAGAACACTTAGCACAAATAGAATTATCATTAATAAGCAACTTTCTAATGTCTCTGTTAAAAAGGTTGGCATACATTCTTAATCTTCGTTTAGCAGTACGTAACGCAGAATAATTGTGTAAAAATTGTTGCTCCTCTTTATATAGGTAGTTCAAATCTTTATCATAATAGAATCTAAATCCTTTAGTAACTATGTCCATATCTTCATTTTTTAATAATTTCAAAAGCAATTCACACCAGGCACGGTAAGCCTGTAAAGTAATATCCGGACTTTTACACATTCATTCAATTTTTGCCGGATTAAGTTTCATTATAGAGGTTAAGTAAATGCCTCTGTTTGGATTTTATATCCATATTTGTAAGATAATTCCATCAATAACGGGTCAACAGATTCAGTTTCTAAAGGAATTATCACTGTTCGCGTTCTTGCGAATATTTGACAATTAATCCCGTTCTTTCTAATCTTCTTATGTAGCTTATATCTGTCAGAATTATCACAGGAAGTAAAACCTCTTACTCTTGGGTTTGCTGGAAATGATTTCATGCTATTTTGTATTTAGATTCAAGCAATTCGAGGATGTTTTCTATTTCTGAAATGTCTCCACGGTTAACAATGTTTACAAACCGTTCAATAAAGCCCTCGTTTAGGATATTTGTATTTTCTATTTGATAATTCTCTGTGATCAAGCATCGCGATTCAGCTTCTTCCATTATGTCTTCATCATCAAAATCCCCAAGATCTTTTTTCTCGTCAGAATCGATTAAATCAAATTTCTCCTTTGCATATTCTTCAAGGTCTAAATTGAAGTATGAAAGTGCTTTTTCTTCCCAATGTTTGTGTTGATTGAAAAACCTATATTTAGGATAATTTTCTTCTTTGGTGCCGAATTGATCAATTGGTTTTTCTTCATAATCGAAAGAGCTTCCATCTTCCATAACTATTTTAATAACTTTATTTGACATTTTGCGTTTCGTTTTTAGTGATTATTTTTGCTTCGATTACGGCCTCCTTAAAATCTTTCGAAGTAAGCCTTACGATCTTCTTTACTTTGTAGATAAAATATCCCTCATTGTCTTTTGCTAAGAAAAATCCGTTGTTTAAATCCATGATTAATTTTGAGTTTAATTTTCTTCAATACTGTAATTATGAATATTTTCAGATTCATTCTTTTCTGAGAATGTTTTGTTTATAAAGTCCAATTCTTCTTGGAAAACAAATGGAGAGCGTAGCTTCATGAACCGATGCCATTTATCATTTACAATTGCATAGCGGTGATAATCCAGATAGAGAAAAGCTTCTTGTCGGCTGTGAAATTGTTCCATTGATTTGTAAGAAGTAAATTCCTTTTCTTTCATTTCTCCGTTGCCATCTCTGTATTCTAATTTGAAAGAAGTGGCGTTATCGATGTTGATTCGTTTTTTGAATTTTTTCATGGTGCTTTAATATCTTGACCAATAAGTTTCCATGCTTCCGTCCAAATCAGTAATTTTAACTTGAGCAGAGTACAATCTGAAAATCTTAGCTTCAATACCATACAAGTGCGATAATAATTCTGGTGTAGCCGATTTTCTTCCTCGCCAATTATTAACATACATTGATAAAATTCTTCCGCCTTCATTTCTTGTAGAAACTGTAAATTCAAAAGTGCATTGTCTTTTTTCTTTATCGGCTTCAATATCAGCATAGACACGAACCCAATTATATCTATTTCCATCTTCATCATCTACAATAAATGTAATTTCACCTTCTCCATCTTGGTCTTGATCCTCCATTGCTGCTTCGATAAACATTTGGTTGATTTCATAAAGAGAAATTTCTTTTTTATCAACAAATCCGACAATATTTTGCGTCATGTCAATGATCGGTTGTATATTTACTTGGCTAACTAAGTTTTCGTTTATTACTTTTCCGATCAAAGAGCTGTAATCAATTAAATCAAACTTCTGAAGATTTACATTGATACTTTCTTCAATTTTGCTTTTGATTAAGTCTTTTACATTACCCCATCTAAAAATATCGGAAACAATATCCTCGATCATTTTTGTGGTTTTGTCCTCAATCATCTGAGGTAGTTTTTCAGCAATTACTTTTTCAAGTGCGATGTTTGTTTCTTTGTTAAAATCCATGTGTATTTTATTTGTTAAAGTCTATTTAGTGAGTAACCATTTTCTTTGGCCCAACTTGGATTTTCTTCAATTTGGCGATGACCATCTCGGGAAACAGCGAGCCAAAATCTTTCATCGAGTAGTAGAGTAATGTTATTTATTCTTGCCCACTGATCAGCAAATCCTACGCGACCTTTTTTATGATGTACGTCAGTTGTTTGTTGTCCTGTAACCGGACAAATCTCGTTCTCTGGCTTGCCCATAAATTGAATCTTTGCAGCAATATACTTTGCATCTTGCACAGCCTTTTTCTTTGATATCTTTGGAAGTGGTTTCCTTGCTTTTGTTTCCTTAGGGTTTTTCTCTGCATTTTCTTTGGCTCGATAAACCTTGTAGTGACTTTGGCATCTTTTAGCTATTAATGGCCGATAAGGAGCATCCCGAGGACAATCAATACATTTGCCTGTTTTTACTTTAATTGTACTATACATGGTGAACTCTGGAGGATATTATTTTGTTATGCTTTTTTAGATCTTCTTTAAGGACTTTCAGGATTTGTTTATTGTCCTTAATTACTTCACAAGTCAAAATGAAACATCGTTTCTTGCCATTTTCTTTGTGCTTGTTTGCTATAAGTTGGAGATTGTCTATATGAGTTCTAACTTCTGTTATTCTCTGCTTAATATTCATGGTTATAGTATTTCAATGTGTTTACTAGGTTTCGGGAGTGACAGATAATAATCCATGTCGTATGTGAAATTCTTTCGTGTGCTTTCCATTTCGGATTTCGTGAGCTGTCTGTGAGTTACTTCTAAATACCAGAGCCAGAATCTGTGGTGATCTTCTTTGTCGTAGACTTTCGGGGCTTGGTAGGTTTGCGGATGATGGATGATTGACATGATTTTTCATTTATGGTTTTTAGGATTTGTTCTTTGTATTCTTTACCAGCTTTAGCTTTGATTAATAGCCTTTCGATGTATTCTTCATCTTTTGGAATGTAGATGTAATGCTCATGTAGTTTATCGTTGTAAAAACGATTATCATAGCTCATGAAAATACACTCATCCGTTTGGGTCAAGTACATATTACTTTGCATTTGTCCGTAGTATTTCGGTAAACTGATTTTTACATCTTCCTGAGTAAGCAAGGTTAAATGTTCAAGGTGTGTATCTGAATTCGGACATTTAATTTCTGCAGACATTTTAAGCGCTTTCATTATCACGTCCGGCGTTCCACCTAAATTGAACTCATCATCATAGAAGAAAACAAAACCATTATTTGAAGTGTAGATGAAATCATCATCTTCTATTGATTTACCTAAGTGCTTTGCTAATCCCATCACTGCAACTGGTTCTGTGTTCTTACCATGCTCCATTGCGTGATTGTATTGAGGCGAAAGCGGTGGTGCAAGAACAGATGCTGCGCATTTTCTCACGTAAGTTTTTGCACCTACCGATAATTTTTCACTTTTGTTTTTTGGTTCTGGCATCAACAGTGATGATTCACTTGATGTAAAATAAGGCGCCCGGAAATCCAACCATGATTCTTCTGTGTCAAATACTGCATACTTTATCATAAGGCCATTTTTTCAGCGTTAGACTTACCTGGTGTTGCAAGATTTGTATCAAGTATAAATGGAACTAAATCAGCCCTATTAAGGTTTGCCCCGAAGATATTACCGAACATATCGCAAGCATCTTTAACGGCTAAAGTTTTAGCTAGTGGAAAAGCCATTGATATTGCATTGTTATTTATGTTTTGTAAATCGGCCGGACTTGTGCCGGATTTCGTCTGTAATTGACTTGCGCCAATACCATCATGAAAATACCATTCACCATTAATTGGACTTTTAAAATGCACTCTCACCGTTACCCATACACCATTGAATGATGACCCTTGATCAGTAATTTCGATTTTATATTCTTTGAAAATCTTTCGAAGTAAATGTTCTACCTTGTCAATAGGTAAGTATTCATATGGGACTTTTTGTTTTTGCCCATTTATAATTACTTCTTTTTTGATGATCGGGTGTTTAGTGATCCATTTTTTAGGTGGATTCTGACTAAGCAGAAAATTCAGCTGATCATTTTTCCAAGCAACCTCTAAATCGGTTGTTAAATCTGCTATTGTTGGTAATTTTTGAATATCTGACATGCTTTTAGTTTTTAAGCGTTAAAGTGGTCAATTTGCTTTCTGATCATTAGAATATCATCACCGATCATCGTTGTTTTAGTTCTTTTATTAGCTTCATAATATTTGAACTGAGAGCCGTAAGACACGATTACCCAACCTTTGTAAGTTTCTTTGTAATTTTTCATAATATGTATTGTTATTTATTTTGCTAACTCTTTGATCATTGCTGTTAGAGCATCTGTTTTAGCCTTTCGGCTGGCGGTGTTCGATCCCACTCGTTCACCGCCATTTTGCTTTTTGGAAGCGTTTTTTTGTTCGAGAAATCGATAAATATGTTCTATCGGGATTTGCTCTAATATTTTGGTTGATAAACTTTTCATGCTGATTTTTTTAATCTGTGTTTTTCAAATTTTGCCAGCGTACAGATAACAGAAGATCTGAAGTCACGGGCCGAAAACCATTCAATCCATTTTTCATGAGAAATGAACCGGTTCTTAAATCTGTTTTTTAGTCTCATTGTGGCCGAGTTAGAAATTCAATGAATTGTCTGTAATACAGTCTGAAAAACCCGAATAATACAAAGCCAAAAGCAGCGTAAATTGAATTCGAGTAATCTAATGCAGTTTTACCCGCATTTACTTCGCAATCATTCATCATAACAAGTATTGATGAGGCTATCAAAAGATTTAAGATGGTTTTCATATCAATATTCTTTTTGAAGTTTAATTCTCATGTCTGCAAAATCGTACTCGCTTTCATCATCTGAGATAGTGTAGTTGTCTCTTAAGTAATTCTCAATAGCATTTTCGAGATCAGAGCTTATTTCTGCGATTTTCTCACCCTCGTCTGCCAAGCAGTACTTTGAATCTGTAAAATCGATGCAAATTGTCGGTGTTATCTGCAAATAGCCCGTGTAAACCCCATAAGTCGGATTGAAATCAACTTCACCAGTAATGAAATTTTCATTTTCAAGTCTTTGAAAAGCAATGTTTTCGAGTGTTGGTATTGAGACAGTAGTTTGCATGATTGAGGGTTTATTTGGATTTAAATACAGTCAATGACTTTCTTTACTTCTTTTTTACAGTTTTTGGCCTGCTTAATTTTAGAATCAGCATTTTGACTTGCTTTTAGTAACAATAACTTCAAAGCTGGTAGGCTTTTATCAGTAACTGGATTTACACGGTATACTAAATCTCGCAAAGTAGAAGTGCCGACACCAAAAACATTATTGATTACATCTGCACGATCGTCTTTTGTCGTAAACTCTTTCAGAAATTCACTTAAGACAGGTGAAATAGTTTCTCTAATTCTTATCATTGTTTATTTTATTTGTATTTTCGTACTCAATTACAGTATATTATTGTTGTAATTGTTTTACAAAGATAAAGAAACTTTATTCTAAAGCAATAAAAAGATAAAGAAACTTTATCTTTAAGATTTAAATTATTGATAATCAGTATGAAAATTTGCTATTACAATGGATAAAAATTCGATAAAACGATTTATTTCTCATTTAAAAGTGTTACAGAAAGTAGAGAATCAAAAGGATTTTGCGTTGAAAATTGGGTATAAGAGTGAATCTGCCTTTTCTCAAGCAATAAGTAAAAATCCTATTCCTGAAGAAACATTACAAAAGATAAAGAAACTTTATCCGGAATTAGATACATGGGAAAAGAGTGTTGTATCCTCCGATGATGTTAAAAAATATGTTTTTGAAAAACTTCCTATTGAAGAAAAGTTGAATTACATCCATAAGCAAAATATGGAGTTGCGTGAAGAAAATGAAGAATTAAAGGATATGGTTGACCATCTAAGCCTTATGATGGAAATTTCATTAGCACCAATTCTAAGGCATTTCAAATTGAAAGCAGATGATAATAAGACGAAAAAAGAAAATAAAAGCTCAATTAATTAAAACCTAATTGAGCTATTTTTATACCTAATCTAAATTTATTTAAATTGAAACTTTCTGTAACAGTTTCAAAAAATATTATCTTTTGTTCTTTTGACAAAACAGAGTATTTAACCTGTCTTAGTAGCAAGTGATTATTAAATATATATTCATCATATTCAATTGCACCACTGTCAAAAAAGGCCTCGTTTCTTTGATGTAATTGCCTTATAAAACCCCGTTGCTCTCTATTAATTCTTTCCATAGGTTTTATTGTATTGTTTGGCGCTACGTTCTATAGATTTGTATTGTATTTCGTCCTTTAGTATCTGATCACCAACATAATCATAAAGTTTGTAACTAACATAGAAAACAGGGAGTAGCATTAATAAGAATCCTAAACGATGCCACCAATCAGGATCTATTTCAAATCCATATCTCATTAATTCATACATTGCAAGAGAATATAATGAAGCATAAATAGGAAGAAAATAACACATATGGTATGCTCTCATAAATCTTCCAACACTACAAAGGATAATTGTAACGTAAAGACTTTCAATCCAAATATCTGACCTTAATTTAACCCCTCTTCCATCTAACATTAGATCAAAAGCAGGGTCATACCATGACCATAAATTATCTGTAAATGGTATAAAGCCCGATAATATTACTATTATCGAGCCAGTTATTTTTAAGTAAGTTAGTTTATGTTTGCCTAACTTTAATCTTAAATATTTTATCGCTCCATTATCTCCTAGGTGGGTTAGGAACGTCTTTAGGATCGCCGCCATCTTCAGATCCGGGTATTATAGGGGGTACAGTTCCTGACGATTCAAATATTCGCGTTGAATCACTTTTAACAGGACTTTCAATGTTTTCAATTGAAGCACCTCCGTATTGGTTTAACTTAAATTCTGGGTTACTGTTTTTGACATGTTCAATTGCATCTTTTCTTGCATCTTCGTCCCTGTCATTAGAACATGAATAGAGTAGTGTAACGGCAATTGCAGTAATGATAATGATTTTTGTTGTTTTCATTGTTAATGATTTTAAATGAAATCAAAAATACTAATTATAATTACAGTACTATTATTATACTTATCCTTGTCTTAATTGCGAATATAACATTATATATCTAAAAACAATGAATTATTTTACTTCTATAATAAAACATTTTAATCCTGCAATAGGTTTAAATACGGGAATCCATAAAAGAGCGTATTTAGAATATTTCTATATTTGTGGAAAAATTATTCCATGAAGAAAATACTTTCAATGTTAATAATTAGTGTTGGAGTTTTAATTTCAGCTCAAGATTTAAAATATGAAGAAGTGATTAAAGTTGATTCAACCATAACTAAAAATGAGCTTTATAATAGGGCGAGAACGTGGGTTAAACAAAACTTTAATAAGAAAACTAGCTCTATTGATGTCGATGATGAAGTTTTAGGAGAAATTAGTGCTAGTGGAATCATAGATTACAGAAAACGCAAAAGCTATTTCGGATCAGCTTGTGTTGAGGGACCAATTAAAATTAAATTTAGTATTTATTTAAAAGGTGGTAGGTATAAATACATATTCCATTCATTTGATCACAAAGGATCGGGTGGTTATGGTTGTAGAAATACAGATTACGGAATAGTAACTAATGATGAAAAGGCTCCACAACCAAGCTGGGGTAAACCTACAGATAAAGCATGGAATGATATTAAAGCAACAATTAAGGAAAATGTCGAGCTTAATATTTCTGACCTTAAACAAGCTATGAATAAAAAACATGAAACAAGTAATAATTGGTAGTATGAAAAAAGCATTATTGATTTTGACTATTTCAATATTTATTATTGCGATATTTTCCTCTTGCTCTGATTTTAATAAAAAAGGAAAACCTTTGTTCAAAGATATCCTAGAGCTACATGAAGCTTCTCTTACAAAATGCAAAACTATTGAGCTAGTTTGGTCAAATGCAATATATGATAAAAAATATGCACTTTCTACATCTGAAAAATTAGAAGAATATTATGTGTCTGATTTTAATGTTGCAATATATAGAATGGAAAATGAACCTACCATTAATATTTTAAATACAAAAATTGATTCATTGAGTTCTAAAGTTGTGGAACATATAGAATTAATTTCAGATAAAAAAAACGTTTCATACGACAAATTATTGTCTCTATATACCAACGTGATTGAGTTAAGTAAAAATGCTCGATCTCCAAACGGAAGCTTACAATCTTTTTCTGATGATGTCAATGAAAAAGAAAATCAAATAAATATGTTGATTACTGAGATAGAAGCAAGAAATCCTGAGTTTAAAGATTAATATTATACAACTTAGAATTAAAGAAGTATCTAAAAGAAAGGGCTATACTATGGCTAAACTTTCTGAAAAGTTAAACATAGATAGCTTGATGGCGAATAATTAGAAATAAGAAAGAAACAAGTAACGACTGGTAAATAAAAAAAGAGGGACTATAAATAGTCCCTTTTGTTATTTTGTGTACTGAATTTCCGTAACAAAAAAGTAACAAAATCAGTAACAATACCATACCTTTACACCCTGAAAATTATATAAAAATAACGTTTAAACGCTGTTAATACGCATAAAGGAGCTGAATTTCTGACTGGCAGTCAAAAGGTCACGGGTTCGAATCCCGTATTCTCCACTGGTGTTAATGAAGAAATCTTCAAAATGCGTTAAAAGCTTGATTAATCCTGCAAATTCAAAGAGTTTGCAGGATTTTTTTTGTTGTACACAATCGCAAAATTTTCAAATAAGCTCATAAAGTTTGTGACAAAATCGTGGCAATTATTTTTTGCAATAAATAATATAGCGTAAAATGAAAAAAATAATTCTACTACTAGCCTTTGCATTATATCCGTTTCTTGTGATGCCAATTTAGGAGGTTCTTATAACGGTCATACTTTACATGTGGGAGATAAAGGAGGTTGTCATTATACCAATTCTTCTGGTAATAAAGCATATGTTGATAAAAGTAAATATAAAGGCTGCTATTAAATTTATCATTAGAGAGATATCAGATTTTTTATATTTGTATGCTTGAATTATTCAAGTTTCTACTGATTTTATAAAGAGCCTCTTTTGGGAGGTTCGATAAGAAGATAAGAAAGTTTGAGTTTTCGTCTAAGAATGTGTGGAAAGAGGAGCAGGGAAAGAGTATGAAGAGAAGGTGGGGATTTGAGGGTAGATTATAAATACGGTTACTATCATAGCCTATCGATTTTAATTGAAATAAATATACCTTAAATCTATTATTTTGAGAGGGTGTAAGTTTGTGTTGATAAGATTACAAATGTATCTTTGCAAAAAACTAAGAAAACACATGGTCAAATGACATTTATTTTGTTTTTTTATCATTATTAAGATAGTTATTTATGAACTTTTACTTCAATAGAATATTTTCTTTTTTATTTTTTATATTCTTTTCATACTCATTTGCACAAGTAGGGAATAAAATAGGCTTTATTGACAGTATGCAGTTAAAAGAATATGCAAGATTGCAGGATATTGGGGACTATAAAAGTATTATTTTAAATGAACAAAAGCTTATTAAAGAATCAGAAGAACTGGATTATTCTAAGGGAATAATTACAGGCTACTTAAATATAGCAAATTCATTATTTGTCATCAACAACAATAAGGAAAGTTTGCATTTTCTTGATATTGCAAAGCAAAAATTAGAAAACGATAAAGATCCGGAATTGAATGCAAGATTATATTTTTTCTATGCTAGAAATTATTCAGTATTAGGATTATATGATCAATCAAATAAAAATCTTAATAGGGCATTGCATTTTTCTGGTAACATGTCCAATATAGAGAAAAGAAAAAAGCGAGAGTATCTTATTTATACCTGGAAAAGAAAGAATTTTATGCAATTGCAATTAATGGATTCTGTTTTTAAAATGGAACGTAAAAGTCTTGCATTAGGGGCTGAAGTTGAACTGTATGTAGCAATTGCAGAGAGGAATTTAGATAGTGAAAAAATAGATTCAACAGAATATTACCTTAATAAGGCATTACAATTATATCAAAAAAGTACTGCAAGACAGCAGGCCGTTGTTCTAAGATCTTTTGGGAAAATGTATGTAGAAAAAAAGGATAATAAAAAGGCATTGGATTATTTTTTTCGATCATTAGAACTTTCTCAGAAATTAGGGTTAAAAAAAGTATCATTAGAAACCTATAAAGAAATATATGAGATTTATAAGTCTATGGGCGAAGTAGATAATGAAAAGGAGTTTCTTGAAAAATATACTGTTTTAAATGATAGTCTAAATAAAATTGAAAAAAGTATTTTAAATAGTACGATAGAAAAATTTCTAAAAGAGAAGGAAAAAGATGAAAAGAAGAAATTTCATTATACAACCATCGCTATTATTTTAATTGTTATCACAATATGTATTGTATTATTATACATTTATAAAAAAAATAACAGATACAAGGACATTTTAATTGACAAAAAAAATAAAGATATAGATATTCTCGAAAAAAAATTAGATACGAGTTACGAAGAAGTTATACAGCTTGCAGTAAATGGAGATAATCTATTCCTTGTAAAATTTAAGGAAATTTATCCCGATTTTTATAATAATCTAATTAGATGTTACCCAGATCTTAATGTCGGTGATTTAAAGTTTTGTGCTTTAGTGAGACTTAATTTTTCCAATAAAGAGATCGCGCAATATGGTAATATGTCTGTCCGTACTGTTGAATCAAAAAAATATAGACTACGAAAAAAAATCGGTCTTCCCACAAACACTGACTTTAATAAATGGATAAGTGATCAATAGTTTTTACTAAAATATGCTTTCGAATAATTTAGTAAAAAATAACTTATACTATGAAGTGTATCAGTTATAATAAAATAATAGGGCTTGGGTTTATAATCTGAGCCCTTATTCGTAACAGCGTGGTGATTTCAGAAACACCTTAAAAATCAAATATTGCTGTAGTTTGTCTTTGAATTCCAGTTTGTACAAAATAAAAGGCTTCTTTTGTGCAGCATCTGTTGTGGTAATCTCTAGTACCAAATTTCTGATCTTTCTCATTTTTCAAATGAGTATTATGCTCAACATTGAGAATATTTCCTGTTGTTTTCCTAGGTAGTTCTTTCAAAAATGAAGGTAATGTTATATTGCTTTAAGAATTTTAGAAGTCATGGTATAGTCATCTTTTTTTTTCTAATAAATAGGTGAAAATCAAAATGAGTTTTTAGCTTATAAGGCTAATAAGATACAACTATAAAATTTTTATAACACTGCATTTACACTTTAGGTTATTTGTATGTTATTGGTTTTCAGTGTTTTTTAATTTTGCAGTGCAAGTGCAGTGTGTGCATTTTTAGATTAAGATGTTACCTTTGTACCAAGATTTGAAATGTATATTTTCTTTAAATTTTATAAAGATTTTAGACGTTGCAAAACTTATTTAAAATTCACTAAAATGAAAAAAAAACTCTTTTTGAAAGAGCTTCACCGGGAGCTCTTCAAGTATGCCACCGATTACTTTACCGAACTTATAAAGATTAGAGTATTAGCTCAAGCTTCTTTACCTTTATGAAGTAGATGAGTTAATATCTGGATTTAGTTTTTAAACTAAATTATATAAAGATTAAAATTATTCCTATAACTAATTTGACACTATTGTTATTTTACCGTTCGCATGGTAAAAAAATATCTCATCAGTTTATTACCTGATTTAAAAATGTTTCTTAGATATATTCTTGCACATTTCAAATAAAAATACCAGAACCAGTCCGACAGAAAGGGAGTTTTTTCTTCTGTGTTTTTTAAAACAATGAAGACCTTAAATATAGTGTGTATGGTAAGAAAAAGGAATGACCTTACTGTACTCCTAAACACTGCTTTACGAAGATTCTAATTACACAAATGATCCGAGATGAATTGTACTATACATGACAGAAGCAGTGTACAATACCAATACAGTAATAATAAATATACTCAATAATGAAGAAAAGTTTAATTATGACAATTACACTATTTACAGCATTTGCTGTAAAGTCCCAAGTAGCAATTGGGAAACAGACTGTTTCTAACACCTCAGTATCAGTAGAGTTTGCCAATAATGAGAACAGAGGATTGATCTTACCCTATGTAGAAAATAAAAGCAATATCATTCAAGAAGGTACAATTATTTACGACACAACAGATTATAAAGTAAAATATTTGAAAAATAACGGACAATGGGTGAATCTTAGTGAAGATGACGGAACAATGGCTACCATTGGTACTGTAGACCTATCCGTTCAGGGGACCGATAAAACAGAAAATACAGGCGCTAAAACAACCATTGGAATACCTGGTGCTACGAATGGAATTTTTGTATTGGAAGCTTTAGACAAGGCCATGATTCTTCCAAAAGTCACAAGCCCACATCTTAATATTATAGATCCGGCTCCAGGGATGATGGTATATGATACAGTAAAAAAACAGCTTGTTGTTTATAACGGAAAAATGTGGTCTTTCTGGAAACCATAATACAGAATAATCTCAAAATTTTATAATAAAGACGATGAAAAATAAGAACTTATTTCTTTTTATATTACTCACTTGGGGTAATATAATGATTTTTGCCCAAGACTGTAGTATTAATGCCGGTGGAAATGCAACAATTTGTGGTACCTCATATACATTACAGGGTAGTGTTGCAGGGAGCAGAACGAGTACTCCCACCTGGACGTTGGTATCAAAACCATCAGGAGCACCCAATCCTGTAATCAATGGAGCGAATACCTATGCGCCCAACGTAACTGGGATGACTTCGCCGGGAAACTATGTTTTTGAAATTTCTCAATCTTGTACAACAGGAGCAGTAACATCACAAGTAACTATAACCGCCCCCGGAGAGGTATCTACTTTTACGGCAGGACCAGATATCACTAATGTATCTGCTTTAACAGGCACAGCAACTTTAGCAGGAGTTATCCCAGCCGGCTACACTGCATCATGGACCTATTATAGTATTATTAATTATGAAAATTATGGCATTATTACAACGCAGAATGCTACAATGTCAAATAATACAACAGCAACCCCTTCCCTTATTTTGACAAAAAAGGCAAATCACGATACTGATCCTGCTTATCGTGCCGTATTAAGGATTACTTCCATCAATAATCCAAACTGCTGGTATGAGGATGATGCTATTGTCAGATTCATTCCTAATCCACAAATAAGTATTCCAGCGATGAATGACTTTTGCTATCAGGCAGCAAGCAATGATCGTTACATATATTTAGATGGCACTTCGCCAATATTTTCAACTACATCACCAGGCTCTTCAGGTAATCCTGCATTTGGAACTACCGTAAGTTTGAATGTAATCAGCCAGCCTGCGGGAGGTAATATTTCTTTTTCATCATTACTTGAAGGAGCTATATATTTCAATGGTGTAAATACAATAGGAAATTATAAATTTACAGTAACAGTCACAAATGCGAGTGGAACCTATACGACCCCTCAGATTTCTTATACGTATAGTGGTATATCGCCTAAAAATGTGGATTTCCTTGATTCTTCGTACCCCGAACAGATGGCGGTGTATAGTTCAGGGGGGAGTGCTGGTGCTGTATACTGCAATTATGTAGGAAAAACAACGCCTATCAACATCTATTTTAAGATTGATCCTGCAGATCCTGCATCTGTTATAACAAATATTAGCAATATAAGGATTACACCATCGGGAGGAGCTCCTATTCTAACTTTAAATGGAGCTGGGACAATGAATAGGAATATAGTTGCAACCCCGCCTGCTGGAGGATGGCAGGTAGGTACCTATGTAATTAGTATAAATACCCAAAAAGGGACTTGTAATATAACACAAGCCTATTATATTCATATATCTGATGGTAATCGCTCAAATGTATCAGTGCCAAATACGACAACGTGTTATCCTGGTTCTGGTGTAGTAACTGCAACAATTCCTCTGCCTGAGGTATACAAAGGTATGGTTAACAGTAGTTATTTTCAAGATTTTAATGGTCGATACGACTTCACTCTTGTTTCTAAGCCTGCCGGAGCGGCCAACCCTACTTACGAAGCTAGCAATTTTAGAACACTTACCAATACTTCAACTGTAATAAGTAATCTGGATACGCAGGGCGAGTATGTCTTTAAAATAAAGGCAGTACCAGGTCCAGGAACTGATCCTCGTTTCTTAGACAAAGAATATGAATGCTCAGGAGCATCTCTTGAAAGTACATTTTCCATATTCGTGTCAAAACAGATTAATTCTAATGCCGGAAGTGATAAGGCTGTTTCTTGTAACACCACAGTGACATTGGCTGGTAATGATCCGGGATTAACAAGCACTGGACAATGGGAACTTACATCAAAACCTGCTGGGGCCACAGATCCAATTATCGTAAATGCATCATTGTATAATACTGCTGTAAAGGGCTTGTCTGTATTTGGAGTTTATAAATTTTCTTGGAAAGTTACTACCGGAACATGTACAAGCATGGATGAAGTAGTTATTACTTTTGACCAATGTACAGCCTGTTATAAACCAGGTATTATGGCTACAACAGGAAACCCTGCCCTGAATACGAACTTTGGTATTACATCATTGGGAAGAGCTGGTGCTGATCATGTTGATAATTGGCCAATGATTAGAAAAGGTGGATGGATGGCTCTTGAATCCAAGACCAAAGGATTTGTTCCGAACAGAATTGATTTTAATACTTCTGGAAACCCGGTAGGAATACCTGTTGCTAATTTTATAGAGGGAATGTTGGTGTATGATATGACGAATAAATGTATGAAGATGTACACTCTTAAGGAAGGGGATACATCTATGGCTTGGCATTGTATTTCTACACAAGCTTGTCCGGAGTAAGGAATATATTAATTTAATGCAATCAGTGATAGGTTTTCAGTATGAAACTGATATTTACTGTCTTCTCATTACTGACTTATATATAGATAATATAAAATGGAAAATTTAAAAGACATCCATATTGGAGATTTGTTGTATAAGGGAGTAAAAGAAGAAGACATAGATATAAACCGGATATGCAAGTTTCTTAAGGCAACTGAAAAAGAGGTTTTACAAATGTACGCTGCGAAAACACTGGATACAGATACTCTTTTAAGATGGTGTAAATTGCTTGAATATGATTTTTTTAGGCTCTATTCCAGCCATTTGATTTTATATGCTCCAGTAGCGAGGGTAAACAATAAAAATGAAAAAAAGCAGATGCCTCAGTTTAGAAAAAGCTTATATACAAAGGAAATTATTAATTATATATTAGAACTTATAGACACTGAAAAAAAAAACACTTTAGAAATAATTAATGAATATAGAATTCCTAAAACTACTTTAAGCAAATGGATAAGAAAATACAAAAAGTAGTCTGCCAACCCGACTATAAAAGAATTTATAGTGATTTTATAGCAGTAAAATGCCCGGAAAAGAAGGGAATTGTAGAATGTTTTTTGTCTAAGGATACACTTTCATTATCCGATATTCTAAAAATTAACAATTTGTTATTTGACAAGAGTTCTGCTGAAAATCAAAAGCATAAGTCCTATGATGAAAAGGCAATTTTTGAGATGCTCGAATATCAAAAAAAACACAGATTAAATAATACCCAATTAGCAAATCATTTTAAATTAAGCAGAAATTCCGTAGCAAAATGGAAGCGTATGTTTTTAATATAGAATAATTTGCATTTTAAAGTAAAAAGTAGTTCTGTTATTACTTTTTTTCTAAGTTTTTAGAGAGTATATTCAAAATTTGAATATACTCTTTTTTGTTCAATAACTTGATGAGATAATCCTCAGTATATGCTTATAAACAATAAAGGCTATTCAAGGCCAATTAGAGCCTTTTATTTCCTGTTGTTGTAAGAAATTTGTCCAGTACTGTATTCTTCACTTTTTAAACTAAAGAGAATTTGTAAATTACTGAAAAATAAATAATTACATTTTCTATTTTTGTACCCAATGTAGCAATATAAATAAACAGTATATTTGATAAAAGCACACTACTCATTAGCGACTAGCCAACAAAATCAAGAGGTATAGACGCTGGTTTATAAAATATAAAAGAGTGAGCTGGCATTATTCCAAAACCAAACAACAAAGATATTTTATGACAGATATATTTACCAAGAAAGCTATGCTTTGGGAGAGGATGCTTTTTTACCAACTTACCTAACAGACATTGAAAAGGTTTTGACTTAAACTTTTGAAAGAGTTGTTTATAATCTTGATGTAATTTATAAAGAACTGCAGGAAATCAACTATTTATTTAAGACAAATCCTGAAAACAACTATGAAAAACCTTTACATGAACATGCTTTAAAAATTGTGGTTTTCCTGGTATAACAAGGCCTGATATGAATAACAACGATCAAGCATTTTTTGACAAAGTGAAACCAATATAACGTTGGCTTACAAGGATTTTGCAATAGTAGAGGGTACTCATTATGATTTTGTATTAGCTTTTTCAGGATGAGACTACAAATAAAAATAACCCCTGCATTATCAGGGGGTATTTTGGCAAATCTTCCATGCAGTAAAGATACTACTCTTTGAAGATATAGTTTAATTTATGAAGCCTCATTTTTGGGTTTAAAGTTTCTTCCTGCACCTTGTCGTAGAAAGGTAATTTTACCTTGTGTCTGCTTAGCTTTTTCAAGAACTTCCAATGCTTTTGATCGTTCGCTAATTTTGCCTGCGTGTGTTATATTATCCTGACGTTCACGTTTTTTCATACTTCAATATAATGAATTTATTTTAAAAAAACAAATATTTCATCTTTTATAGTATTTCAGTAGGGTCCGGATTTGTGATTGATTCGCTTACCAGACAGATATTACGATAAAAAAAAATATTTTATTATATTAAATCCCTGTTTAGAGAATATTTATTATATTTGGATTCTAAACTAAAATCAAAACCATGAAAAATTTAAAGAAAATTTCTAAGGAGAAATTAAGAAGTATTAATGGCGGTCAAAAATTATGTCCCCCTGGTTCTAAACCAATGCATTGTCCAGGCTCTGATAATCCTCAATGTTATTGGGATACCAATACATTAGAATGTCCTGATTTTTAAAATACAATCCCTCAATTCGAGGGATTTTTTATTGCCTAGATTTTGAAAGAACACTGCCTATTTCATTACAATCAATAGGTGCTTCACCATGTATCATTTAGATTTGTTCTCACTTTATAATTCTTGTTTTAAAAGTAGTTGTATTCAATGTTGGCTGTTAGTATTCGCGAATAGTGATAGCTTTTCCATTGTTTAAGCCACTATTTAAAGATAATTTTGCCCCACTGATCTAGTTTTTTATATGATTAATGTATTATTTGATTTGCTCTTTGGGACCATTCTGAATCAGTATAATTTAACTGTCCCAAAGGGTTTTTACAAGATAGAAGTAGTGAAAAATGAATTCTATTGTTCTCTAAAATTTTCATAGCCCCCTTTGAAGCATCAATATTTTTAAATGTTTCTGTTACCAGATAAGGAATGAATAATCATACGGTTGTATTGATAATGAATTGTCTACATAGAATTTCTAATATTCTGTTTTAAATCTATTGCTGGAAGGCAAAGGACTTTTGAGGTCAATCATGTATGTCTTCAAAAGAAAATGGACTTTCTCTTAGGGAGTGTTTGTTAGTTTAAAGTTATAATAAAAGTTGATTT